>CAZXSL010000017.1:0-26130 GCA_964643235.1 uncultured Sphingobacteriaceae bacterium
GATCTTATAATTTTAATTGTTAAATAAATCTGTGCAAAGAAAACTAAAATTAGTCAAATATCAAACCTTTTTGATTTTTGCAGTAATCGATTAGTCCTGTAATACTATTTTAAGTCGTTGACTAATGTACGCTTTTTTATTCTAGTTTACTACGGAAATAAAAAAAACCCACCATAATCCACTGGCTTTAAGGCGTGAGCACATCACATGCAGCTGTAAGATACAACACGTGTACTTTCAAACGCTTGCTTTTACTTGATATTTTTTTGATTTTTGTGGCACGGGAAACCACATAGGTAGAACAAACGCTATGCATTCCCTGTCTTCGGTCACGCCATTGCAAACAAACGAAACGTGAAAAAAAGCCAAGTGCCACAGGATAAGGGAAGCCTTGCTTCCAAAAACATTACCGAGCTCTGCTACGTGGTGGATGAGAATGGCAATTACACAACTGCCAAAAGCACGGGATGGGAGGCCAAGACTTTAGCGATTAAGGAATCTCTTGCGCTGATCGAAGAACGGGCGGAAGAAACCAAGCAGCGGGTTATTGCAGGAGAGCTGAGCCCGATTGCGTACTATATGGAACTAAACCGGATGGACATTTCACTACTGGCTAGCTATATGGGCATCCACCGCTTTTTCGTAAAGAGGCACTTCAACCCCAAACGATTTCAGCGCCTCCGCGCCAAAACCATCGCAAAATACGCTAAAGTCTTTGGAATCGAACCTGATGAACTGATATCGTTTACCCCTCCGGCAAAGTAATGAAGATAGATTTCCAGCACAAACAATCAGCCCATTGCGAAAATGGGGTTATATCCAACCTAGTTTCGCACCAGGGGGTCTCCATTTCCGAGCCAATGGCCTTTGGCATCGGTTCTGGCTTATTTTTCACCTACCTACCTTTTATTAAAGTAAATTTTGCACCTGGCTTCAGCTATCGTCCTATGCCTGGTGCTATTTTCAGCCGTATGGCCCGGAGGCTGGGCATAAAAATAAAACACATCCGCTTTTCGGACACACGAAAAGCCCAAGCCAAGCTGGAAAACAAACTTCAGCAGGGTATTCCAGTGGGGCTTCAGGTCGGTGTGTTTAACCTAACCTATTTTCCGGACGACTACCGATTTCATTTCAACGCACACAACCTCGTCGTATATGGCAAGGAAGGAAACGAGTATCTGATCAGCGACCCCGTAATGGATTACACCACGCGGCTCAATGAAGAAGAGCTTGAGAAAGTCCGATTTGCCAAAGGAACACTCGCGCCCAAAGGCCACTTGTATTATATCGAACGTATGCCTGACCAGATCGAATTGGCTCCGGCTATCCGCAAGGGCATCCGGCAAACCTGCAATGACATGTTGGCACCCGTACCCATCGTGGGCATTAGGGCCATGCGGTGGGTAGCAAAGAACATCCGTAAGTGGCCGAAAAAGATCGGTATCCGCAAAACAAACCATTATTTGGGCCAACTTATCAGGATGCAGGAAGAAATCGGAACTGGAGGTGGTGGTTTCCGATTTATTTACGCGGCTTTCTTAGCCGAAGCCGGCGAGGTATTGGACAATCCGGCACTCAAGACCCGTTCAAAAGAGATGACCGAAATTGGCGACGAATGGCGAGATTTTGCCCTCAACATCTCCAGAATCTACAAAAACCGCAAAACAGGGAGCAGCACCTACGAGGAGTTATCCGCACAGTTGATGCGGCTTGCCGAACGGGAAGAAGCATTTTTCAAAAGATTAAAGGCGGATATTTAAACGTATCTAATCATTATACCCGGCTTTCCTTAACTTTCCTTATTTTTGCCACATGAGTGACATCATACGGACGGTACATTTGTCAAAGCGCTATGCAGGCAGTGAAGCCTTTGCCGTGGAAGATCTGTCGTTAACCATCGATCGAACCGAAATATTTGGACTCCTTGGACCGAATGGCGCTGGCAAGACGACCTTAATCTCCATGCTTTGCGGAATGCTCAAGCCGACTTCCGGCGAACTAACAATCGACGGACTCGACTACCGGCGACACAAACGAGCCATACAGCAACGTATTGGCGTTGTACCCCAAGAGTATGCATTGTATCCGACGCTAACGGCACTCGAAAACCTCAACTATTTTGGAAGCTTGTATGACCTATCGCGTCAGGAACTCAAATCACGCATTGCAGACGGGTTGGAGCAGGTGGGGCTTACTAAATTCCAACACCAGGCCATCCAAACCTTTTCCGGAGGGATGAAACGCCGGATTAATTTACTTTCAGCCATCCTGCACGAACCCTCCGTACTGTTTCTGGATGAGCCGACCGTAGGAGTCGACGTGCAGTCCAAAAAAGCAATCATGGATTTGCTCCGACACCTGCATGCCAAAGGAACCACCATTGTGTACACCTCCCACATGCTCAATGAGGCACAGGATTTTTGTACGCAAGTCGTCGTAGTCGATGAGGGACGTATCGTGTTATCGGGCAAACCACATGACTTGGTAGAATCGCATCCCGGCGCACATAACCTCGAGGACGTGTTCGTCGATGTCGTCGGAAACCAGCTGAGAGACTATGCGTAAACTGATAGCATCCACATACAAGGAAGTGTTGCTTCTGCTGCGCGACTGGGGCGGTTTAGCTATCTTGTTTTTCATGCCTGCCGTGCTTATCATTACCATTACGCTTATTCAGGAAAGCACGTTTAAGGCCGTTGGCGAATCCAAATTGCCTGTTGTTTTGGTCGACCAGGACCAAGGCGAAATCGGACAATTGGTATCGGCAAATCTTGCGGCACACGGCTCTCTCGAGCTCATCATGCACGACGACCGTCAGAACCTATTGACCGAGGAGCAAGCTCGTGAACTGGTAAGCCAAGGCGATTACCAGATTGCAATCGTTATCCCTAAAGGCATTAGTGACGAACTCAACGAAAAAGTAGAACACAACGTCACGGCCATTCTTGACGAGCTAGCCGTGACACCTGCCGAAGACGACGGATCCCAACCAATCAAGACATGGGAGGCCAAGGAAATCAACATCTATTTTGATCCGGCAGCGGGTCAAACATTCCGAAGTTCGATAAAAAACAACATCGAAAAAATGTTGGCCAACGTGGAAACCGAGAAGATTTACCAAGTCTTTACCGACCAGATGGGATTAGACGAGCAACATGATATACTGGGTAACAACCTGATCGAATTCAACGAGATTATCGCACAACGAGGGGAAGATGGCATTATACCCAACGCCGTACAACATAACGTACCGGCCTGGATCCTATTTGGCATTTTCTTCATCGTGGTACCACTAAGCATCAATATTGTCAAGGAAAAAAATCTAGGCACGTACATACGTCTAAGGACTAGCCCCATCCCCTATGCACTCATCATGGCCGGAAAAATCATTACCTATAGTGTAATTTGCTTAATACAGTTCGCCTTGATGCTATTGATTGCACGTTATGTTTTCCCACTGATCGGACTAATACCTTTTGTAGCTGGCGACAAGCTCTTGCCCATGACATTGATCGCGTTCGTATCAGGCCTGGCAGCAATCGGCATCGGTACGCTTATCGGCACGATTGCGGACACCCAAGAACAATCGGCACCATTTGGCGCAATATTTACCATCATTCTAGCGGCTTTGGGAGGTGTTTGGGTACCCACTTTCATCATGCCGGCAATGATGCAGAAGGTATCTGCCCTGTCGCCCATGAATTGGGGAATTTCTGCATTTTACGACATTATCCTCCGGAATGGATCATATGGCGATATCTTATGCCCCTTGCTATATTTGTTTTTATGCTTTTTAGTAACGGCATTGGCCGCCCTGTGGTATGACAAGCGCAAGCGTGCCATTTAATCCCAATTATGAAAGACATTACAAAATTTCGAGTTCGGTTTAGCGAAACAGACCCGCTAGGTATTGTATGGCACGGCCATTATATCACGTATTTTGAGGACGGTCGCGAATCCTTCGGTCATACCTTTGGCATATCTTACCAGCATATCCGAGATGCAGGATACTTGGCACCTGTCGTAAAATGCACTTGTGAGTATAAGCACCCACTCCGTCATGGCGAAGAAGCTACCGTTGAAACAACTTTTATAAACAATCCAGCCACCAAGATGGTGTTTAACTACCGCATCCTTAACAGCCAGGGGACGCTCGTTGCTACTGGCGAAACCGTTCAAGTATTTACGGATATGGAATCTAATTTAGCTTTGGTCAACCCTCCTTTTTTTGAAACGTGGAAGACAAAACACGGACTGCAATGACTCCTGTTTACGTACATGGCGACCATATTAGCTCGCCCTTGGGGGATGGCAGCAAAGCCAATTTCAAGCGCCTGCTTGCCAACGAGTCTGGTATAGAGCAGCACGACCGTCCCGATCTGTATCCTGAGCTTTTTTTCGCATCGCTTATAGACAATCATCTGTTTGCCGCGGACTTGGATTCCCGATATACCCGACTGGAGGGGATGCTCATCCACACCATCCGGTCGTTGGTAGAGGAGCACGACATCCCGTTAGACGAAAAGACAGCAGTAATTGTGTCCACAACCAAGGGAAACGTCAGCCTACTCCATAACCCACAAGCCCCTCGTTTTCCGAACGATCGGGTTTACTTATCAGCCGTAGCGAAGCAAATACAGCATCATTTTAATTTGCTAAACACCCCGGTGGTTTTGTCCAACGCCTGTATTTCAGGTGCGTTGGCCTTGGCTGTAGCCCGGCAATTGTTGCAGGGCAACCATTTTGAACGGGCTCTCGTGGTAGGGGGCGACGAACTCTCTCCCTTCATCCTATCGGGCTTCGCTGCATTCCAAGCCATGAGCGACGAGCCCTGCCGGCCATACGATCGCGATCGAAAAGGTATTAACCTAGGCGAGGCTGCCGTAGCTATGTACCTGTCTACGAAAAAAAAAGCGGATAGCATCGCCATGCTCGGCGTCGGCTCGTATAATGATGCCAACCATATCTCCGGGCCTTCTCGCACCGGAGAAGGACTATATCGAAGTATCCGCGCCGCACAGCAAGAAGCTGGAATCGACTCAGTGGATTACATATCCGCACATGGCACAGCCACTTTATATAACGATGAAATGGAAGCGATCGCCTTGGAACGTTGCGAGCTTACCCATATTCCGCTCAACAGCTTGAAAGGATATTACGGCCATACCCTTGGTGCTAGCGGACTACTGGAAACCGCTATTGCCTGTCATTCCATACGCGAGGGTATACTGTTACGGTCCCCTGGATACGAACACCAAGGTACGACCGCACAAATCAACATCCTGACCGAACACAAACACCAATCTCTTGATACATTTATGAAACTGGCATCCGGTTTTGGCGGAAGCAACATAGCCACGATATTCCGAAAAACATGAAAAACCCGGCACAGGCTTTATACATTACGTCGACTTGCATCATCCGGGCAGATCGGGTCATATGCAATGGCCAAACAGTACTGACCAATACGGCGGACTTAGCATTGTCGGGCTGGTTGAAACAGGCTTACCAGCACCTCGGGATGGAATACCCAAAATTCCACAAGATGGATGTGCTTTCCAAAGCTGTACTGCTTGCCGCGGAGTGGATTAGCCACACGATCCCCCTTTCGGACACTAACCCCCCCCTTGTGTTCTCGAATTATTCGTCCAGTATCGTCTCGGACACCAAACACGCTACGGGCATCTTCCATCCAGAAAACCCCATTGCAAGCCCCGCCACATTTGTCTACACCTTGCCCAATATTGCCATGGGCGAAGTGAGTATCCGCCATCAATTGCATAACGAGCATATTTTCTTTATTTTTGAGCGGTTTATGCCCGAATTCTTAGCCCCCTATGTAATGGGGATGTTCGGGAGGGATGAGGTACGGCATATCTTGGCGGGCTGGGTAGAAGTGGGTTTAGATGACACGTGTGACGTGTTTCTTTATTCCGTATCGCAGACAGGCGAATTGCCGCATACCATAGAAAATTTGAACGCAATATATAACGAAGATTATGAGTGAACTGACGCAAGAGTTGAAGGAGCGGATCATTACCCAGCTGAACCTGGAAGATATTACCGTGGACGACTTGCAGGATGACACACCCTTGTTTGGCGACGGGCTGGGATTGGATTCCATCGATGCATTGGAATTGATTGTCATGCTGGACAAGAGTTACGGCATCAAATTAGCTGACCCCAAGGAAGGGCGCAAAGTGTTTGAAACCATCCAAACCATGGCGGACTATATCGAGGCCAACCGGCCATGAAGCAAACCCCAGAAGTAGTAGTAAGCGGCATGGGTGTCGTATCAGCTATCGGCCTGAACGTTGCCGAGAACCTCGATTCCCTACGTCGATTGCGCTCCGGCATCCGTCCGCTGTCGTTGCTGCCCTCCATCCATCGAGGTAAGCTATTGGCAGGTGAAGTGGCCTTGAGCGATACGGACTTATACCAATATTTCGGTATTTCTTCCAGAGCGGCTTACACGCGTACATCCTTGCTAGCCTTGCTAGCCATGAAAGAAGCACTGGAAGGTGTTGACCCCAACGACGGCCAACGGACGGGACTGGTCTCGGCCACGACGGTAGGGGGTATGGATGCGACCGAACGTTATTTTGACGACTATTTAGAGTCGCCGATCCATCGCCATTTTATCCCCACCCATCCCTGCGGGCACTTTACCGAACAGCTCGCCGAATGGTACGGAATCCGCGATTACACCACAACGATCAGCACAGCTTGCTCCTCTGCCGCCAATGCGATTATGCTGGGCGCGCGCCTGATCAAAGCAGGCATGTTGGATCGGGTTGTTGTAGGCGGGGCAGACAGCCTTTCGAAATTTACGATCAACGGGTTCAATTCGCTGATGATTTACTCCGACACCTACTGCACACCTTTTGACGAGCATCGCAAAGGACTTAACTTGGGTGAAGGGGCGGCATTTCTGGTATTGGAGTCTGCCGATAGTGTTCGTGATGACACGAAATGCAAACCTCTGGCTTATCTCCGAGGGTATGGCAACGCCAACGACGCATTCCACCAGACGGCTTCTTCCGATGAGGGCGAAGGGGCCTTCCTTGCGATGAAAAAAGCATTGCAAGTGGCTGGCTTACCGACAAGTGATATCGACTACATCAATGCTCACGGCACGGCCACGCCCAACAACGACCTCAGCGAAGGGAAAGCCTTGCTACAGCTTTTTGGCGACAAGAACAACCTACCTGGCTTTAGCTCCACCAAAGCGTTCACAGGGCACACCTTGGCCGCGGCTGGCGCAATCGAAGCAGTCTACTCCATCTTGGCTCTGACTGAACAAGCTTTTTTACCCAACTTAAATTATTCCACACAGATTGCCGAATTAGGAATTGTACCCGAAACGAACTGGCGAGATGCCGATATCCGACATGTCCTATCCAATTCCCTCGGTTTCGGTGGCAATTGCAGCTCGTTGGTTTTCTCCCAATATCCATGATACGACCTATTTACATACAAGGCATTGGTACCATAACCATCCAACCCGAAGAAAAAAACGGTGTTCTGCACGGTGTTGCGAGTTATGATACAGTCACTATCCCGGCAGTAAGTCCGGATTATAAAGCTTTGATCCCCGCTTTGCAGTTGCGACGTATGAACAAGAGCATGCGCATGGCCTTATATGCGTCAAAAACCGCGATGCAGGAAGCAGGCATCACCCATATCGACGCAGTCATTACGGGTACCGGCTTGGGCTGCCTGACGGATTCAGAACGCTTTGTACAAGCCATGATCGAAAATGAGGAAGAATTTCTGAATCCCACCTCATTTATCCAGTCTACGCACAACATGGCGGCAGCAACAATTGCACTGGCTCTCGATTGTAAGGGTTATAACATGACTTATGTGCATAATGCTACATCCATGGAGGCCGCCACATTGGACAGTATGCTTTACCTTGCTGAACACCCAACCGCTACAGTCTTATTAGGCGGAGTCGATGAATTGGGATTACGAACACCGCAACTTTGGGAACATGCCGGATACCTCGACATCAAGCAACCACGCATACCTACAATATTGGATCTGCCGGGGACACCTGGCGAAGTGGCTGGAGAGGGCGCAGCGTTTTGTGCTGTATCGCAAAACCTTAATCCAAACAGCTTGGCCACTATCCGGGCAATCCGTACACAACACGAAGTGGCTGACGCACAGGTTTGGGTCAATCGTTTTTTGACAGACCACCAACTAGGGATAGACAATATTGATGCAATTGTATTGGGTTATAATGGCGATAACCGTTACGATCCCATCTACACCGCATTATCCGAAGCCATGTTTCCCAACAAATCCCGCCTGGCTTACAAACACTTACTGGGAGAATACGATGCCGTCGTAGCATCAGGCATGGCCCTAGTGGCCCGAATATTAGCCAACCAACATATACCCCCGGCATTAAAACTCAATCAAGTGGAGCCTCTTCGCCTTAAACGTATCCTGCTATACAACCAACGTCGAGGTAAAAACCATAGCCTGGTCTTGATGGAAGCAGCTTAGGTTAGCACGCAGATTCGTGAATTTTGTTGATTTGCGGACTCGCTTAACTCATATCTCAACACACAATAACCAATATTTCGTACATTTGTATTTCGCAAACTTAAAAAGACGTTTGAGTTACTATGTTTCAGAATCTCCAGGATAAATTAGACAGAGCTTTTAAGGTATTAAAAGGCCAAGGAAGTATTACGGAAATCAACGTCGCCGAGACGATGAAGGAAATCCGCAAAGCATTGCTGGATGCCGACGTCAATTATAAGACGGCCAAAACGTTTACCGACGAGGTAAAGCAAAAGGCCTTGGGCCAAAATGTTCTCAGTGCGGTTTCGCCGGGACAGCTGCTTACCAAGATCATGAACGACGAGCTAACCGATCTGATGGGTGGCTCGGTAACAGAATTGGAGCTTTCCAAAAGCCCAACGGTCATCCTCATTGCAGGACTGAACGGTGCGGGCAAAACGACTTTTTCGGGTAAGCTAGCCAAATTCCTCAAGGAGAAAAAGGGTAAAAAACCGCTTTTAGTTGCCGGCGACGTATACCGTCCGGCTGCGATCGACCAATTACAGGTCTTAGGTGAACAAATTGGTGTACCAGTTTATGCCGATACCGAATCCAAGGATCCCATCGGTATAGCTGAAGCCGGCGTAGCTGAAGCCAAACGTAACGGGCATAATGTGGTCATCGTGGATACTGCCGGACGTCTAGCTATCGACGAAGCCCTGATGACTGAGATATCCGCCGTCAAAGATGCTACCCAACCACACGAAATCCTCTTTGTAGTGGATGCCATGACCGGACAGGATGCCGTTAACACGGCCAAGGCGTTCAACGACCGTCTGGACTTTACAGGCGTTGTCCTGACCAAGTTGGACGGCGATACCCGTGGTGGCGCAGCCTTGTCTATTAAATCGGTGGTCAACAAACCGATTAAGTTTATCGGAACTGGTGAGAAAATGGAGGCTCTCGATGTGTTCCACCCCGACCGGATGGCTTCGCGAATATTGGGGATGGGGGACGTGGTTTCGCTGGTGGAACGTGCCCAGCAGCAATTTGACGAAAAGGAAGCTGCCGAACTCCAACGCAAGATTCGTAAGAACAAATTTGACTTCAACGACTTCCGCAATCAAATCCAGCAGATCAAGAAGATGGGTAACATGAAAGATTTGATGGGCATGATACCGGGTGTGGGTAAGGCTATTAAGGATGTGGACATTGATGATAATGCGTTTACACCCATCGAGGCTATCATCAACTCCATGACTCCCGCAGAACGCGAAAACCCAGATATCATCGACCAAAAACGACGTACCCGAATCGCAAAAGGATCAGGCACAGACTTGGCCGAGGTCAATAAGCTCATGAAGCAATTCAACGATATGCGCAAGATGATGAAGCAAATGTCCAATCCGGCTGCGATGTCGAAAATGATGCGAGGCATGCCGAAAATGCCCATGGGTAGGTAGCAGCAATCATACAAGAAATGTTTAAGGAAAGTCGTTACCTTTTTGGTGACGACTTTTTCTTTCTGTTTAGCACCCAAAGGCACCTCCCCGCGTTTAAAACACTATATTCATAGACCAATTCAGAGAAAAATCACTATGTTTAAAGTGAAACCGGATTCATGAGTTTCAGAAAGGACAAATCGAGGGGGATATGCAAGCATTCGTACTTTTAGTTGTTGCATCGTTTATACATGGGAATATGATGGATCAAGACTATTATATCTTGCGCCAGCACATGGTCGACACACAGATTGCGGGTCGTGGAATTACGGATAAATACACCTTGGATGCTATGCGTACCGTGGAGCGTCATCGTTTCGTGCCTGAAACGCAACGCCATCGGGCTTATGAAGATACGCCGTTGCCCATTGGCCACGAGCAGACCATCTCCCAACCGTATATGGTGGCCTTGATGACCGAATTACTGGAACCCAAGCCGGGGCAACGCATCTTGGAAATTGGGGCTGGTTCGGGTTACCAAGCTGCCGTACTTGCAGAAATCGTCGACACCGTGTACACGATCGAGATTGTCAGCGCCTTAGCACAGCGAACGGCAAAGCTGATGAACAACCTCGGTTACACCAATACACACGTGATTACGGGCGACGGCTACGCCGGGCTACCGAACAAGGCTCCTTTTGATGCCATCATCGTGACCGCTGCCCCTGAGGAAATCCCCCAGCCCCTTCTCGACCAACTGAAAGAAGGCGGCAAGATGATCATTCCGGTAGGCAAGCAATCTGCCATACAAAACTTGATATTGGTCGAAAAGAAAAAAGGGAAAATCACTCGAAAGGAAGTGTCCCAAGTGCGTTTCGTACCGTTCACACGCGGGGTTCGCTAAAAAATTCCCGAAAAACCTTATACCTAACTAGTCAACATACCTAAGAAAATTATATATTTGTGCCATGAGTTCAGGAAAACTGTTGAAAGGCACATTACAGACCATTATCCTCAGCCTGCTGGAAGATAACGACCGAATGTACGGATACGAAATCACGCAGAAGGTAAAAGAACTGAGCAATGGCGAATTTAAGCTCACCGAGGGTGCCTTGTACCCTGCCTTGCACAAACTGGAGGCCGAGGGATTACTGGAAACCAGCACGGCACAGGTAGACGGACGTGTCCGCAAATATTATTCCCTGTCCAAAGACGGGCAAGCTGAGGCCAAGGAGAAAATAAGCGAAGCGATAGTCTTTATCGAGAAGCTGCAGCAGGTACTGAATCTTAACCCCAAACTATCCTAAAATGAGAAGGTCGTACGAGGATCAACCCATCGTTGTATTCCGGAGGGAGACTCGCGTGTTGGCTATCAAATAAAAACGAGCTACATCATGATGAAAAAATTAATGCCCTATGAATACAAATGGATTGCCAGGCGCCTGGAGATATACGGCATCAAGTATGCCGAAATTTACAATGAGATCTACGACCACATGGTGTCGGCGGTTGAGGGTAAGCGGGCACAGGGTGACAAGCGGCCGGTTTTAGTACTGTTTCAGGAAACGATCCAACAGGATTTTGGTAACAAAGAAGGTTTGGTGCGCATCGCCGGGGAGCGCAAGGACTTGTTGCGAAGCCTACTTCGGAAGGCGCTCAAGACGGAGTTGCGTACGTATTTTGGATCCTGGAAGACCCTTGTTGTAGCGGGGCTAGTGGTACTCGTGTTCGGGTTGGCGGCCATTTTTGGGCTAACACCTTACCAATTAGCGTTTGCGGCGTTCGTCCTATCGGCGGCTCCGCTCCTGTTCCTACTGGTTTTGGGGACGCGGCAAGGTTATTTTCGCCACGTGGGGTCACGGCGAAAAAAGTCGCTGGTCAACCGCTTGATGTTTAGCTTGTCCCTCCCGGCTTATATTGGGGTTTATGCTGGCTTATTTCTCGAAACGATTGCGAAGGAAGTGTTTGCACTCCCGCTGCCCGGCACGCGACTGGCGGATGGGATCATTCACTCGCTTGGCGTTTCCGGTTGCTCGCTGCTAGTCGCGCTCGTGATTATCTATGCCTTGTCGTTTATCCAAGTGGCCCGCAAGGACTACCGCCAAATGATGAGGCTGGGCGCTATAAATTGATCGCATGACCCTCAATAATCAACAACTCGACGCCATCAAGGCTTTTATCACCAAGCGGGGTTTTACTCAGGTTGATCTTCAACTAGAACTGTTGGACCACGTGGCTAGCCGGGTGGAAGAAAAAATGGAGGCAAACCCGACTTTGGGTTTTGATGCCGCTTTGACCGAAACACATCGTGAGTTTGGTGTGTTTGGGTTTTCTGGGGCAGAAGACGGGTTGCGGCGGTCGTTGGAGCGCCAATACTTCCGGATAGCACTGGCCGAAGGAAGACATTGGCTTAGCTTTCCACGGATTTCGCTAGTCCTTGGGGTTTCTGTACTGGTCTACCAGACCTATCAATCACTCCCTACCGCTGCCGCGTTAGTCATGGCAGCCATCCTTAATCTGGTGCTGATCGCCCACCTTGCCATATTGTATTACGGTTTTACTAAAAAATTCAAGAATACGCTTATTGTGCAATCGACTACATTTTTCGTGCTTATACCCTCGCTTTTCTTGCAGTTATGGGTACACCTTAGCCGGTATCTGGACCATGGCCTAACAGGAGGCGTATTTTATTCGCTTGCCGTTCTATTGGTCATGTTTGCCTATTGTTCTGCTATTCGGGTATATCACCAAGCGCGTACCCGGTGTTCCGAGCTAGCGAAAAAATATGGAGTCTTGTGAGGCCTTATCCGCTTTGCCTTTGCCCGTGGATATAAGCTAGGATGGCGTCGGTATCATTTGGTTCAAACCATTGTGTGCCCTCCCTGCGTCTGAACCAGGTAAGCTGCCGTTTGGCATAACGCCGCGTGTTCTGTTTGATACGTTCCACTGCTGTTTCCAAGGATATTTCCCCATCGATGTGGTCAAACAATTCGACATAACCCACCGTGAGCAAGGGCGAAAGATGTCGAAAAGTGTATAACGATTGTGCTTCGTTTAGCAAGCCATTTGCTACCATCTGATCCACCCGCTGATTGATACGCTCATACAAGGCCGATCGTTCCATGTTTAACCCGACAGTAATAACTTGGAAAGGGCGTTTGGTTAATTTCTGCTGTCGGAACGACGAGAATGGCTCGCCTGTGCTTTCGTAAACCTCCAAGGCTCGGATTACTCGCTGACTATTGTGGATATCCACCTCAGCATAGTATTCGGGGTCTACTTGCTTCAGCCGCATCTGTAGTGGCGCTAGTCCATCTTTTTCGTGCCAAGCATTCAATCTGTCGCGGACACCCGGTATTGGCTTGGGCAACTGATCCAAACCCACGCATACCGCATCGACAAAAAGCCCCGACCCACCTACCATAATAACGGTATCCCGTTTGACAAAGAGCCTATCCAACAGGGCTAGTGCCTCCTGCTCGAAATCGCCAGCCGAATAATCATCATGGACACTCAGGTTATTGATAAAGTAATGTGGAACACTATCGAGCTCGGCATGCGATGGTTTGGCTGTCCCAATAGTCATTTCACGATAGAACTGTCTAGAGTCTGCCGATAGAACGACTGTGTCGAGTGCTTTGGCAACATTGATAGCTAACGCGGTCTTGCCCACGGCTGTGGGACCAACGATAACAATGAGTGTTTTTTGGTTTGACATACCCAGAATCCGAATCGACACGAACTAATATTCGTCTTCGAGACCCTGTTGTTCGTCGTTTTCCTCCGAGCCCTCTTCTTGTTCCTCCCCATCCAGCAAGTCAAAGTCCTCAGCTTCATCAATACCGTATTCGGTTTCATTTAGGAAGTCGTATTCGTCGACATCCTTCTTGGTGGTATCGTCTGTAGGTACCACTGCAGTGCCCAGTGGCTTAGGTGCCTGGCCGACACTTTTGGACAATGCCGGATATGCCTTACCTTCCTCTTCCTTCAATATTTTGATGAGTTGCACATGAAAGTCGAACGGACGATCGAAATTATAGGTATAATAAAATTTTTGATGCGGATCGTTGACAAACCGGCTCAGGCGCGCATTCTCCATGAGTGTAACGCCCCGTTCCGACTTGCGATCATTAGGCAAATAGGCAATCTCTTCCCCTTTTTTCCATTGATCGTTGCTAACGTAAAATGACGAGGGCACCTCCGGATTATAACCGGTGGAAGCATGTAGTGCCTGGTGCAAGTCGAGGAAAGTCTGCTTAGACAAGACATCAATATCACGGGTTACTTCGTCGTAATCCTCAAATGAAATTCTAAATCTGTAAATCGCCATGGCTATTTTAATTTTCCTTAAAACGTTTACTCCTATTCCGATACATAGATAAGGAATTACGCTTATTTACACAAGTGTTACTGAGTGCAATTTGCCCTCTACTTTCTCTCGGATTACGTATAGATTCCTTTGACAAAGCTGTACGGCTCCCCCGTGCGAGCCGAAGCAATCCACAGGATGACGTGTCTATTTCAATGAGATAAGCTGCCTGCGAAGGCATACTTCGCACACTTTACTACACCCCAGTACTTCTGTCCTCAGTAGTAGGCTATAACCATCTGAATTGCAGGCGGCGTTAGCTTAACTACCCGTCATTTTCCACCACTTGCTTTAACCCCATTTCAACCCCTTTTTCCAACATGTAATTATAGGCTGCCTCTCGGTCGTTAGGGATATCCCCATCTAAGATGGCCTCCCGTATGGTATTCTTGATGGTACCTATCTCGCGTCCCGGCGCCAGCCCGAAAGCCTGCATGATGTCCTCGCCCGATATCGGTGGCTGCCAATTCCGAATACGATCCCGCTCCTCCACGTCCTTGAGCTTTTGCTTAACCAACTCAAAGTTTTCCCTATATTTTTTCTTCTTGTACTCATTTTTAGTCGTCACATCCGCATGACACAAAGTCATCAAGTCGTCGATATCGTCGCCCGCCTCGAAAAGCAGTCTCCGCACCGCCGAATCCGTTACAATATCCTTAGCCAAGACAATTGGACGCAAATGGAGTGCCACCAGCTTCTGCACGTATTTCATTTTCTCGTTGAGCGGCAGCTTGAGTGTTGCAAAGATACGAGGCACCATACGTGCTCCCTTGTCTTCGTGCCCGTGAAACGTCCAGCCATGCTTCTTGTCGAAACGCTTCGTCGCCGGTTTGGCGATATCGTGCATTATTGCTGCCCAGCGTAACCAAAGATCACCGCCGAGCTCTGCTACATTGTCCAACACTTCCAAGGTATGATAGAAATTGTCCTTGTGTCCTCTGCCATGGACCACTTCAACGCCATATAAGGCAGCCATTTCAGGAAAAATCAAATGAAGCAGTCCGGTATCAAACAGTAGCTTGAAACCGACAGACGGCTTTTCCGAAAGCACAATTTTGTTTAGCTCATCGATAATTCTCTCTTTGGAAATGATCTTAATCCGTTGGCGGTTTGCCGCGATGGCTTGTATGGCTGTGGTGTCAATCCTGAATTTGAGCTGCGATGCAAAACGGATGGCGCGCATCATGCGCAGGGGGTCGTCTGAAAACGTTTCGCTGGGGTCCAGTGGGGTTCGGATAACCCTCAGACGGATATCTTCTAGCCCACCGAATGGGTCCAAGAGTGTACCATAATCCTCGTTGTTGAGTGAGATGGCTAAGGCGTTTATAGTAAAATCCCGACGATTTTGGTCGTCTTCGAGCGTTCCGTCCTCAACGATAGGCTTCCTCGAGTCTGAACGGTAGGATTCCTTCCGAGCACCAACGAACTCGATATTCAGCCCCTCGTGCATCAACATTGCAGTACCAAAATTCTTGTACACCGTCACTTTGGCGTCCAATGCTTTGGCTACGGCACAAGCGAAATCGATGCCGCTACCCAAGACAACAATATCAATATCGTTATTGAAATCGCGCTCCATAATCCGATCCCGCACATACCCGCCGATCACGTAACAGGGGGTTTGCCTTTGGTCGGCAATGGAGCCCATGGTCTTTAAAATCGGATGTGGGGTCAAATCAATCATGGCACGTATCGGGTGGCAGCAATTCCTAACTTTTCGCAAAAATACGTATTTGATATGAAATAGCGATGGTGGAACACACGACATATTTCCGAGCATCAACGTATACTTGCCTCATGTCTAGTGTGAGGAGGCCCGATAGTACACGATAAGGATCTCATCAACAAGCAAGAAGGAAATTTCTGTCGAGCCACCAGCCTATAGCCCATTAGGCAATTGAAGGAATCAGTGCGTTATCGTGAGGTCTATGACCTGTGGCAAGCCTTACGTCCTCCAGAATGGTGAATGGCGGTAGCTGGACGAGGCACCTGTCATTCATCCGCAGGCGGGACGGCTTGCATAAGGTAATTCTTGGTTCCTTGATAAAAATCAACGATAAACTGCCGCAGATGCCATTGGTAACGGGCTAGGATAAGATTTATCTCCGCATTGTCAGAACGGTTTTTAGCCGTCAGGTATTCCAAGGCATTGGTGTCGCCGATATCGAACCGCAATTGTGCAATTCGAAACGACTCGGCATATTGTTCCAATTGATCTTCCAAATTACCGTAGCGTTCGCGACTCGCTTCAAGATCAATCCAAGCTGCTTTGACGTCTTGTTGCAACTCATGCCGGCGGGCCTGAGCTTGCAATTCCGCGTCCTTTACATCTAGCCGGGCTTTGGCCACTTGTGTACGATTCGCAAAGCGGTTAAAGATGGGAATACTAAGGTTGAGGCTTGCAAAACTTCCCAAGTTGTCGTTCATTTGAGTATAATAGGGAGTGGATACGGTACCCGCATATCGAGATTGGAACCCTCCGGACAGATTAAGCCGCGGCAAAAGTCCTGAGCGTAACACCCGAAGTTCCTGCTTGGCTTGTTGCTGTCTATAGTCAGCGGCCTTGATCATCCCGAGGTGGGAAAGCGCAGCTTCGTAGAGTTCGCCTGTACTTTCTACCTCGCTCAAATGGAACGGGATATCCGTAAGGGATTGCAGCATGACATCATCCGGCACAGGCTGGTTTAGTAAACGCGCCAACTCGACGAGCGATTGCCGATAGTGTTGCTGTGCATCCACAAGCCTGTTGAGATCAGCTTGGTATTCCCCCTTCACGTCATAATAATCAGCCGGCGATACGGCTCCCTCAGCGTGCATCGTCTCGGTTCGTTTCATGCGTGCTTCCGTAACGAATATTTGATTGCGTACTTGCTCTACCATGTCGCGGGCTGCCAAGGCGGTAATGTACGCAGCTGCTACCTGCAAGACAAGGCGATTTTGTATAGCCAAGGCATCCATTTCGGAGACTTTCAACGCGTATGCTTGGGCAGTGATACGACGAAACAATGCCAGTCCGTCAAAAAGGGTTACCGAAGAAGTCGCCCATTGGGAACCCGATGTCAGCCGTTGAGTAACGAACAAGTTGGTCGTTGGGTCGATGTAGCGGCCTTGGCTCCATCCGTGCGATGCCCCCATACTGAGTTCGGGCAGGAGGTTGTAACGGCTTTGGCGGAGGTCTGCTTTGCCTTGAGCTAAGCGTAATTGCTGCTGGACAGCATCAGTATGTTGCTGTAATGCGATGCCAATGCAACTTTCTAACGTCAGGACACGTGACCCGGTGTCGAGCTGCGCCATTGAAGGGTTTAAGCCCCAAAAAGCGACAAAAATTAAGGTAACAAGGAGTCGGTACTTTCCCATGAGTCATTTTTTGTGTTTGCAAAAAAATAGGCAGACTCCAAGCCAAAAACACAACGAACTGAAAATAAACACCTTGAAAAACAGAGATATTTGAAAAGTGTCCGATATCGGACGGTCAGTGTTCGGAAACGGACAGTTTACGCCGTTATTAGGCTTTAATGCTCAACCTCGAGGAAAGATATGAGATGAAGGTGGCAACAATAGCGATAGTAGCAAACACGAGCAGCACGTCCATCCACCGGATGTCCACCGGATAAGCATCGGCTACAAGGTTGCCCGTCTGACTGATGTGCAGCCATCCGTATTGCAATTGACTAAAGCAGAATAGAAGTCCGGCAACCAGTCCAGCCACACAACCGATGAGCGCAATCATCACTCCTTGATAAAAGAATATTCGGCGGATAAGGTTATCATTGGCTCCCATACTGCGCAACACGCCGATATCATGTTTTTTGTCGATGACCAGCATGGTAAGCGACCCGATGATATTGAAAATTGCGATGATACCTGTTAATGTGAGAATAAAGAATACCGCCCACTTTTCCGATCGGATGGTTTTGTACAGGGACGGGTTCTGCTGCTCGCGATTCATGACCACGTAATTATCCCCCAGTTGCTGGGCAAGCTCCTTTTGGAAGGTGGAGATTCTTATACCCTTATCCAAATCAAGTTCAATGGCCGATACCTCGTCGAATTCGGCCAGCAGCTCGCGGGCAAATTCTATCGGAACAAACATCACGTCGTCAAACTCCTGGTGGTAAAACATAACGCCGGCCGGCTTGATATGCCTCATATTAAACTCATCCGCAGGATTAACTGCGTTGATCACACCCCTACGTGGTGTAAATACTTCGAGGAAAGCCGATTCATCGTACAGGGAGATACCTAATGCGTGTTGGATATATGCTCCCATTACCGCGTAATCCTCACTTTCGTACGCTAAAACAAAACGTCCGTCGTACATCATCGTATCAATCGACTTAGTGTTGGCGTAATGGGGCGACACGCCCTTTAACGTGGCGATAAATTGCTGGTCACGATACCGAAGCAATACATTCTCCTGCAAAACTTCACTATATGCCGACACCCTCGGATCTTCGGCTAATTTACGGAAAACATCACCCGATGCGTCAAAAGTTTTCCCGCTGGCAGGCTCAATACGGAGTTCAGATGTAAACGAGCTGTACATGGACAGGATCAGCTTTTCCATACCATTGAAGAACGACAGGATGATAACCAATGCAGCGGCACTGAAAAAAACACCAACTACGCTGATTCCCGATATGATGTTAATCGCATTGACAGATTTCTTGGAGAACAAGTACCGTCGGGCAAAGTGTAGCGCTAAGTTCATATCGTGCGATCTATCATCGTAGCATGGTTCAAGCCCTGACAAAAGGATTGGTACTCTTTTCGTAACCTACAGTTGTTTCAGGTCCATGACCGGGATAGACCATGGTTTCGTCGGGCAGTGTGTACACATGCTGACGGATACTCATCAGCAATTGTTCGTGGTTACCTCCCGGCAAGTCCGTACGACCAATGCTATTTCGAAACAGTACATCGCCACCAATGAGTACCCCCTGCTCCCTGTTATAGTAACACAAGTGGGCGGGCGAATGCCCCGGCACCAAGATCAAGTCCAATTGGCTTTCACCAAAACGTACGGCTTGCCCCCCTTCGAGAAATGTCTCGGGGATGGGCGAAGGCTCATACCTTAAGCCCATCTGCGGAGCGTAATTTTGTACCTCCACCAACAAGGGTAGCTCGCCTTCGTGCATCTGAGGCACCAATCCGTATTCGTCGTATATGAACCGGTTGCCCAACACATGGTCGATGTGGCAATGCGTATTGAGCAAAAGCTCGGGTCGCAGCCCATTTTCGCGGATGAACGACGTAAGTCGGGCTTCTTCTTGCGTACCGTACATCCCGGGGTCAATAATGGCGCAGGCACCCGAATCGTCATACAGCACGTAGGTATTTTCCTGATACGGGTTAAAGACGAAAGACTGGACTGTAATCATAGGCACAAACTTAGTCAAAATCGGTGGACAGCGAAAGAGCCCACCCATAGATTTCCGTTTTAAACACCTGGGGTCGAACAGTTCCTTACCTGTGTAGTTGCCTTTAGGAGCTAAATCGACAATGTCATTTCAATTGGACCAAACTAGGCTAACAAAAGTCAAAACATTAATCCCTTCCATTGTCGTATGTTTCTAACCTAATGTGACTCCAAAAGTCCGATAGTTGTAATATGGCAGGAGAAATATTACTTTATTTACACAATTAACCAGTTTTTAAGGGCAAACACATCCAAAACCAACAACACATTCTATACAACACTAACAAACAACATATTACACCTTCAAAACATCTCCTCTCTCACCGCCTTCCAGAGGCAGCCCATGCTCTTCAGTTTGCCTTCCCGAGAATTTGTACTATCTTTGCCCCATCAAATAGGGGTGCCTTGTTTGTATATCAAACACAAATAAAGGCTGAGATCATACCCATCCCGATATTTCGGGAGCACCTGATCCGGATAATGCCGGCGTAGGGAAAAGGTAAGTTAAATAAATAACGCTATTGCGAACCCCTTGCTTTGGCCATGTTTAACTAAAATTCACATCAATCCAATGATTAAAAAAGCATTCGCAGCAATGATGCTCGTGGCTTTGGCAGGCTATGCCCTTGCCCAACAGACATTACGTATTTCCGTAATTGACCAACAAAACAGGCCGCTTCGTGGCGCTTCAGTCACGCTACCCGGCACACTCTATTCCGCCCAAACCAACACCCAGTGCCATGCCGAGATTAGCAATTTACGCGCGGAGCGGTACACGGTGGAGGTCAGCTACCTGGGGTTCGCTACCCAACGCCAGGAGGTATCCATCAGCGCCACCAATCAGCTAGTGTTCGAGCTGGTGCCTACGCGTGTACTCACCGAGGAGGTGGTCGTGCAAGCCACGCGTGCCAGCGAGAATACGGCCACCACGTACAAGAACATCAGCAAGGAAGAAATCGCCAAAAGCAACCTTGGGCAGGATTTACCCTTTCTGCTGGACCAAACCCCTTCCATGGTGATAACCTCTGATGCGGGGGCAGGCGTGGGATACACCGGTATGCGCATCCGTGGCAGCGACGCCACCCGGGTGAACATCACCATCAACGGCATCCCGTTCAACGACTCGGAAAGCATGGGCGCGTTCCTCGTCAACCTTCCGGACTTCGCTTCCTCCATCGACAACGTGCAAATCCAACGGGGTGTGGGCACCTCCACGAACGGCGCTTCGGCTTTTGGAGCCAGCCTGAATATCCAGACCACCACCTTAAACGAGCTCCCGTATGCGGAGATAGACAATTCCATCGGCTCCTACAACACCATGAAAAACACGATTCGGGTGGGCACGGGCCTGATCAATGACCAGTTTAGCTTTGATGGCCGCCTGTCCCGCATTGTCAGCGACGGTTATATCGACCGGGCCTCGGCCAACATGCATTCGTTCTTCCTCAGCGGGGCATGGCACGGCAAGAACAGCCTGCTCCGCGCCAATATCATCAACGGAAGGGAGAAAACCTACCAAGCCTGGTATGGAACACCCGAATCCAGGCTGACCGGGGATGTGGACGGTATGCTGGCGTATGCGGCAGACGACGGGTTGACTGCGGAGGAAACCGAAAACCTGCTTAATTCGGACAGGCGATACAACAAATACCTGTACGATGACGAGACGGACAATTACCACCAAACCCATTACCACCTGTTGTTTTCCTCAACGCTGGATAACCGTTGGTCGCTTAACACAGCCCTGCATTATACACGCGGGGCCGGGTATTACACCCAATTCAGGGCCGACGACCGCTACTCCCGATACGGGTTGGAGCCCGTTGAATTTAACGGGCAGACTATCGATCGCACCGATCTGGTCCGCAACCGCTGGCTTGACAACCATTTCTACGGGGGGACATACTCCCTGACTTACCAGGATCGGGGCCTCAACGTCGTATGGGGCGGGGCGTATAACCGATATGAAGGAGGGCACTATGGCGACATCACCTGGGCACGGCACCCGCTGTTTACCCAGGCAAATTACCAGACCCATCCGGATGGCTCGTTCAGCGAATTGCACCGTTACTACGACAATGATGCCGTGAAAACGGACTTCAATACGTTTCTGAAAGCGGATTACCAGTTTGACAAACTGCTCGTGTTTGCCGATATGCAATACCGGCACATCGGCTACGACATCGAGGGCGTGGATAACAACCAATGGCAACTCGACCAGTCGGCAAAATTCAATTTCTTCAACCCCAAACTGGGGCTAACCTACCAGCTTTCCTCGGCCTCCAACGTGTACGCCTCGTTTGCCGTCGGCAACAAGGAACCGGTGCGCAGCGATTTTACCGACTGGCCGACGGACCAGGCGCCCAAGGCTGAACGCCTGCACAACATCGAAGCC
Organism: uncultured Sphingobacteriaceae bacterium; assembly: GCA_964643235.1. Lineage (GTDB taxonomy): Bacteria > Bacteroidota > Bacteroidia > Sphingobacteriales > Sphingobacteriaceae > CAYRGQ01. Next base: position 22,143 of record CAZXSL010000017.1, read on the forward strand.
GGATACCGCATCCGCGCCCAATCCTTCAACATCGGGGTCAACGGGTTTGCCATGCTGTACAAAAACCAATTGGTACTGACCGGGCAACTCAATGACGTGGGTGCTGCCCTCAGGCGAAACGTGGAGAACAGTTACCGCATCGGGGTGGAACTGGATGGCCGCTGGCGGCCGGTAGAGCCGTTGACCTGGTCGGCAACTTTCGCCTTTAGCGAAAACAAAATCCGGGATTTTGTGGAGGTAGTGGGCGACCGTGAAAACCACTATGCCAGCACCGATATTTCCTTTTCACCACGTGTCGTCGCTTCGAGCGAATTAAGTTATCGCCCCTGGGAGCCTTTTGAGCTGGCCTTCGTCAGCAAGTACGTTTCCCGCCAGTTTCTAGACAATACTGGCAACGACATGCGTAGCATCGATGCGTTCTTTGTTAACAACCTGCGCCTCGCGTATAACACACCAATCGGAAAGGTCAAGAATCTCGGCGTGACGCTGATGGTCAACAATATTTTCAACGAGAAGTATGCTGCCAACGGCTATACCTGGGGTTATTATATTTCGGACACGGACCGTGTGGATTATAACTTCTACTACCCGCAGGCAGAAAGAAATTTCATGCTCGGCTTGAATCTGAAGTTCTAAAACAGGCTGGTTATTCTGGCAATGACAGCGTGGCCAACATAGGAAATGGCCGCGCTTTTTTTTATACTACTGCCCACTAAACCACGATACATGCCGCCTTACCTTAACATCGAGGTGCGTTATCGTATTTTTCAACATTATCCTTATCTTGCCCCCATGAGAGCAGTAATCCAACGTGTTTCATCGGCGTCGTGCAAAGTGAACGACACGGTTACGGGAGCCATCGAGCAGGGCTTTATGGTGCTGTTAGGGGTAGAAGAATCGGACACCGAAGAGGATCTCCAATGGCTGGCACAGAAGATTGTAAATTTGCGGGTTTTTGGCGACGAACAAGGTTTGATGAATAAATCCATCCAAGACATAGGTGGCGATATCCTTCTTATTTCTCAGTTTACCCTACATGCACTTACCAAAAAGGGCAATCGCCCCTCATTTATCCGGGCGGCTAGGCCGGAGCAAGCCATACCGATGTACGAATCGATGATTGCCCAACTCTCCGCGTTGCTCGGCAAACCGGTGGCCGCGGGAATATTCGGGGCCGACATGAAAATCAGCCTCGTGAACGACGGGCCAGTCACCATCATGATGGACACCAAAGACAAGGACAACCACTAAAACCATCCCACGTCTCATATCTCATATCTCACATCTAAAAAACCATGACCATCCAAGAAGCCCAACAAATCGTCGACAACTGGATAAACACTACTGGCATACGCTATTTCAACGAACTCACCAACACGGCCATCCTCATGGAAGAGGTGGGTGAGGTAGCCCGCATCATGGCACGGCAATACGGCGAACAGTCGTTCAAGAAATCGGATGAATCGGTCGATCTGGCAGACGAAATGGCCGATGTGCTTTTCGTGCTGCTCTGCCTGGCCAATCAGACCGGTGTCAACCTGACCGATGCCCTGGAAAAAAACCTGACGAAAAAGACGGTCCGCGATGCGGATCGGCACCAAAACAATGACAAGTTAAAGGGTTGAACGGTGTAATTGCCACACCACCCCAATTATGACAAATCACACCAACAAATAACCGAATGAATGTATACGAAATAATTTCCATCGGGCTGTATGTCGTCATTATGGTTATGATCGGCCTATACGGCTACTATAAATCAACGAGCAATGCGGAAGAATTCTTAATCGGTGGCCGCAAAATGGGGCCCTTTGTCACCGCCCTGTCCGCGGGGGCATCCGACATGAGCGGCTGGCTGCTGATGGGCTTGCCGGGCGCCCTGTACACAATGGGGCTGTCCGGATCGTGGATTATTATCGGGCTTACCATAGGTGCCTTTCTCAATTACATTATCGTGGCTCCCCGTCTGCGCGTATATACGGAGGTGGCCAAAAATGCCATTACGTTGCCCGTTTTCTTCGAGAATCGGTTTCACGACAAAACACAGCTACTGAAGTTGGTTTCCTCAGTCTTTATCCTGGTGTTTTTCACCTTGTACACATCCGCCGGTATGGTTGCGGGAGGCAGGTTGTTTGAATCGGCTTTTGGATTGGATTACAGCGTGGGGCTTTGGGCAACATCCCTTGTCGTGGTGTTCTATACGTTTATTGGTGGCTTCATGGCCGTCAGTCTAACCGATGTGGTCCAGGGAACGATCATGGTCATTGCCTTGCTGTTGATTCCCGCTGTGGTTATTTTCCAGGTGGGCGGTGTTGGCGAGGCAATCGAAACCATCCGCACAAAAGACGCCAATTACATGGATTTATGGCGGGGTACGACCACCGTATCCGTCATTTCCCTTTTGGCCTGGGGGTTGGGCTATTTCGGGCAACCCCATATTTTGGTTCGCTTTATGGCGATAGATAGCGTCCGAAACATCAAAAAAGCACGCCGCATCGGCATGACCTGGATGATCGGAACGGTATCGGGCGCTTTGCTCGTCGGTTTTATGGGCATCGCTTACCTGCAACGGTTTGACACGGAAACCATGTTGCAGTTCGACGCGTCGCGTGAATTATCCGAAACCATATTCATCTACCTGTCAAAAGCGCTCTTCCACCCGTTAATTGGCGGATTCCTGCTTTCGGCCATTTTGGCGGCGGTCATGAGTACGGTGTCGTCCCAGCTCCTTGTCACGTCGAGCTCCATGACCGAAGACATCTACCGCACGTTTTTCAGCAAACATGCGAATCCCAAAAACACGCTCCTCATGAGCCGCATATCGGTGCTAGTAGTAGCCGCCATAGCCATTGTCCTCGCATTGGATCCTCGGGAAAGCATCCTCGACTTAGTCGGCACAGCCTGGGCAGGTTTTGGCGCAGCATTTGGCCCTTTGATTATCCTGTCACTGACGTGGAAACGCATCACAGCCGCAGGTGCATTATCAGGCATGGTTGTGGGTGGTGCCACGGTCTTACTCTGGGTGTATGTACCCCATGGGTTCAAGGACCTGTATGAAATCATCCCGGGTTTCCTGTTTAGCTTACTGACCACCGTGATAGTTTCCTTAATGACTAAGCCCGTCTCCGAAGAGATCAAGCACGAGTTTGAAACGGTACAGCAAATGACGGCTCGAGCTAACAAAAAATAGCCCCCCTAGTAGGACTTCGCCATTTGTAATTCCCCCGTTGCTGATACCATGGCACGGTAAGGTTAGCGGTATGTACTTTCGGTGCTTGGTATGCTGCATTACATACCAAGCCTCGATTGTGCCAAATCCCAAAATGGGGAAAAACCCCGTGATAAGCCCTGCCTTTTCGTCCTAACTTTGTTTTTGTTGATTGAAAGCCGATATAAAATTCATATACACGAAATACTAAAGCGAATATGATGACTAGAAAATCTTTATCCAAACCATTCGTGAAACTGCTTACGCTATTCGTTTTCCTTACCTCCAGTGGGTGCGACAAGGGGAGTAATACGGAGCCTATGGGGCCGTGCGATGATGGCCATTTCCTTAATATTGAATTCGTGTCCAGCGTGCACGGCCATAGCCTAGCAGACCCCACTTCCCGGGCTAGCGGAATCGACCTCGTGCATTTCTATCATCAGGTAGACCAGCCCCACGAGGGAGGGATAACCACCTTGCGGATACATGATAACGATACTGGCAATGGGGTTTCCCGAACGCTCGATTTATTCCTTGGCGAAGACCTTCCAGAAGCCGGAGAGCATGTGATTTCCGGCGATTATCAGGCACTAAATAAGTTCTTTATTATAAGCGGGAACAACATGGAAGCCTACCAACTCACACAAGGCGTACTCACCTTAAACAAAGCAGAAGTAACACGAGAAACCGTCAATGCCATCGAGTATCATGAGGTAAACGGCACTTTTACTGGCAGTTTTAAAGGGATTGACGGACAAACTGGCACGCTGGATCTAAGCG
>CAZXSL010000018.1:0-25680 GCA_964643235.1 uncultured Sphingobacteriaceae bacterium
TACATGCCTGTCACGCATGGGGTCGCGGGTTCGAGTCCCGTCCGGACCGCCAACATAATCAAAGAAGGGCGCCTATATGGCGCCCTTTCTTGTTTTAAGCCGTATACGTTTATACCATGAGAAGTGGCCTAGGTATTAAATGAACGATGAAAGTCAACCGATGCCGTCAAGCAGCTAAACGTATTACCATGCAGAATCAGCCCACGGTACCTGAATCAAACATCATCCGAAAATAGTTTGTGGAAAACGCATGACTCAAATACAGTTGGAAGTAAGCCGTCAGTCGTAGAATAGTAAATTACGAAAATCACGTAATTAATCTATTTTTTCGTAACATTATGGAATGGAGTGGCGTCTTACATCATATAAAGGGTGCTTGGCACACCCAATTAACAAATATTAACGCAATTTAACACTATTTAACTAATTTATTAGTTTATATTTGCCGGTGTATGAAGATACATGAGGTATGAGAAGATGAGCCTACGGATGTCCGGAAGCCCAGATTCTTTACTTAGGCAAATCCGAAATACAAGACTGATTGGAATTATAGATAGCTACGACTAACATTTATGAACAAACCCCTATTCCTGCTCATCGCATCGAGCCTATTGGCTTTGGCGACCTGGGCTCAGCAGCAAACAACAGCTAGCGGAACCATCAACGATCCCGAAGCTAATGTCAAACTTCACAACGCATCCATCGTCTTACTGCATGCAAAGGACTCAATTATGTATAAATTTACACGAGCCGATGTACAAGGTAGATTCACGTTTGAGGATGTGGCGGCAGGAGATTATGTCCTGTTGGCAACCTATCCCGAGTATGCGGATTACGTGAGGCATTTTACTGTGGATAGTGCTGCTTCACCAGTTGAGTTCGGTAATATAGCCTTGCGATTGCGGGCTACTTTATTGGAGGAAGTTTTAGTACGAGGCGTACAGGCCATTACCATCAAGGGTGATACCACCGAATTCGATCCTCGAGCATTCGTCATCCAGCCCAATGATAAGGTCGAAGATCTACTTAAGCAGCTGCCAGGCATTACCATCGACCAGAACGGGGAAATTACCGCCCAAGGCAAGCGGGTCGACCGGGTATTGGTGGATGGGGAGGAGTTTTTTGGGGATGACCCCACGCTGGTGACTAGAAACTTGCGAAGCGATATGATCGACAAGGTTCAGCTTTATGAGAAAATGAGCGACCAAGCGACTTTTACAGGTGTGGATGACGGCCAGCGTTCACAGACGATTAACATCCAGTTGAAAGAGGATAAGAAACACGGTTATTTTGGTAAAATCGATGTCGGCGGTGGAACCAACGACATGTATGAAGGCCAGGCGATGTTCAACCGCTTTAACAACAAACAGCGATTCTCTGTCTACGGTAATATTGCTAATACCGGAAAAACTGGGCTCAGCTGGCAGGATAGCGATCGCTTTGGTGCCTCTGCCGGCAATATGGAGTTTATGGAAGGAGGAGGCATCATGATTACGATGGGAGGGGGAGAGGACGAAATCGAGGGTTGGAGCGGCCGTTATGATGGGCGCGGTATTCCGCTTGCACATAACGGCGGTGCGCATTACAGTAACAAATGGGACGAAGACCGACACTCCATCAATGCCAGTTATAAAATTGGACAGTTGCGGGTAACGGGCGAAAGCGATACCCGTTCGCAAAATAACTTGCCAACTGGTTTTATTCAATCGATAAATGAACAGGATTTTGAACGGTTGATATTTAGGCAACGTGCCAATGCGGCCTACGACTTGCGCATCGACTCTTTCGCTAATCTAAAAATCACGATTGACGGAACCCTGCGCAGTGGCGAAAATAGCGAGCAATTTGGTGGCTCGAGCCGCAACTCCATAGGTGAGCTGCTGAACACCAGTCTACGAAATGTGAACAACACCACCTCCGGACAACAGTTTAATGCCACGGCTTTGTGGACCAAAAAATTGCGTAAAAAGGGTAGGACGATTTCCTGGAACCTCAGCCAAAATTACAACGACTCGAAAGCAGATGGCTTGCTTTACTCAGAAAACGAGTTCTATAACAACTTGGGCGTGGCCGATAGCCTATTGGTCGTCGACCAGCAGAAAGTAAACAATACGCTCAGTTCCGTAACCAGCTCCAATATAACTTATACCGAGCCACTTTCAGAACATTTGACCTTGGTAACCAATTACGGGCTGAACCTGAATAACAGCACCTCATTGCGCCAATCGTTTAATGCGAGTGCACCGGGCAATTATACAGATTTGGATAGCTTGTACAGCAACGATTTTAAACTCAACCAGTTGATCAACCAATTGGGGGCAATTTTCAATTTTAAGAAAGATAAGCATACAATTAACTTCGGTACACGCGTCAGTGCGGTACGTTTTAACCAGTTGGACCGTTATACTGACGACCTTTTTGAGCGCAATTTTACCAACTGGAACCCTAGCGCACGTTGGCAGTACCAGATTGGACAAGGAAAATCCTTTGGGTTGAATTACAACGGAAACAGCAGTCAACCCCAAGTAAGCCAATTGCAGCCTGTACGTGTGAATGACGACCCGTTGAACATCGTGGTTGGTAATCCGGATTTGAAACCTTCGTTTACCAACCGGTTCAACGTTAGCTATAATTCGTATAAAGTGCTCAGTGGCGAGTCTCTGTTTGTCTGGGGGAGTTACTCCAATACGATTAATCCCATCGTGAGCAACGTGATGACTGACTCGCTTGGTGCCAGTGTATTCCGTTATGATAACCTCAACGACCGGAACAATGCCAATTTCAACTTCAACGGGAGTTATCGGCGGAAGATTGAAAAACTCAACACGAATATTGGTTTCGGTTTTAATGGCGGAGGCAACGTGTACCACAACATCACGAACAACGAATTGAACCGGACGCGCTCCTATAACCTAGGTATGGATGTTAACGTCAGCCAATACGTGCAGAAAAAATACGATTACTATCTCGGTGTGGGACCCCAGTACAACATCAGCACGGCCTCCCTTCAGCCCGATTTCAACAACAACGGCTGGAGTGTGAACGGACACTTCGGGTTCAATGTGTACCTGCCCGGTAAATTCCAGATCGGAAGCCAGGGGAGGTATAACTTTACTGCTGCAACCCAGTCGTTCGATGACAATTTTGAACGTTTTATCGTTGATGCCAATGTCAGCAAACGTTTCTTAAAAGACGAGACCTTAGTGTTGCGGGCCAGCGTCAACGACATCTTCAACCAAAATGTTGGTTTTAGCCGATTTGCTAACAACAACATGCTGTCTGAGAACAGCTACACGACAATACGGCGCTTCTTTATGCTGTCATTGATATGGGATTTTAACAAAATGGGCGGTGGCGTCCCTAACCAATAATTGATACAACTCAGGATAAACAACATGATGAAAATATTGAAAAATACCGTCGCTATCGTATTGCTATGCCTATCACAGGTGACATTTGCCCAACACGCCCGCTTTGTCGAAAGTGGGGTTATTACCTACCAAAAACGGGTTAATATGTACGCCAAGATCAAGGCGCGTGTGACCGACGGAAATAATTTCATGCAACAAGCATACGAACAATATCGCAAGACACAGCCTCAATTCAATGAATATGACTATACCTTGTCGTTCGGTAATAACCGTTCGTTATTCAAACCCGACGGCAAGCCAAAAAGTTCGGGTGGTTTTTTCGGTACGGATCCGACGATCGATATGGGCAACACCATTTACTCTGATTTAAACGATTGGCAAAGCGTCAGCCAGAAAAGTATTTACGAGGAAACGTTTTTGGTAACGGACAGCATTCGCCACATCGACTGGAAAATTACCGATGAGGTGCGCGAGATTGCCGGGTTTCATTGTCGCCGTGCCAACGCCCTCGTGATGGACTCGATATATGTTGTCGCGTTCTATACCGACCAGATTCCCGTCACGGGTGGGCCTGAATCCTTTGCCGGTCTGCCAGGCATGATTTTGGGTGTGGCGTTGCCCCATGAAAACACAACTTGGTTTGCCACCAAAGTCGAAGACAAGACTGTGCCAAGTGCGGAGATCGCCGCCCCGCAAAGAGGTCGGGCGGTTAATCGAGAGGGCTTAGTCAGTTCGATACAGTCCAGTTTACGGAATTGGGGCAGCCACGCCAACCAAATCATTAAGGCGTTGATGTTGTGACGCTTTGCGCATTATCTCCACATGGTTTTGCTACGCACGATTTCCGAGCAGAATAAAGCCGCGGATACGGCGACATTGAGCGATTCGGCTCGACCTACCCGAGGGATAGTCACGGGATGTTGAATATGCCCCAAGAGGCTCTGGCGGATGCCATTGCCTTCGTTGCCGAGTAGAATGACACCTTCTTCGCCCCAAGGGATGTCGTAGATTGGGCGGCCATCAAGCACAGCCCCATATACCGGAACTATTGCGTCGGTAATCAGCGATTCAATGTCCGCGTAATGAACTTTCATGCGGGCTAGCGACCCCATGGAAGCCTGTACCACCTTGGGGTTGTAGGCTTCAGCGGTATGCAGCGAACATACAATACGTTCGAAACCAAACCATTCAGCTGTCCGGATGATCGTGCCGAGGTTGCCCGGATCCTGCACGTCGTCTAGCATCAATGTAAAGTGTCCTGCTAGCTTCTCCGCTTCCAGAGGCAAAAGGGTGGGCATGGACACGACCGCCAGTACGCCTTGTGGCGTTTTCAAGGTGCTGATTCGCTGCATATCTGCATCCGAAACGTCTGAAAATTTTATTTTTTGGGGTATTTTGCCCAATTTTGGAGCCAAGCCGGACGTGGAATACACCGCATTGACAACATAGTCGGAATGGATGAATTCCATCACGGACTTGATACCCTCCACGATGAAGCATTGGTGCTCCTGCCGGTATTTTTTGTGGTGTAGCGATGTGATAAAGCGGATTTGCGATTTTGACAGCATGCTTCGATGACTAGAGAAACTCAAGCAGTATTTACGTATGCAAGTATAGTGCTTTTGCTGTTAATTACAGCATCCTGTCGATCTACTCGTTTATTGGAAGCCGACCAAGTATTGGTTACGAAAGTGGATGTGGAAGGCATTGCATCCGAATATGAAGAGGGGGCGGAGGCATACATACAAAGGGATATCCGGCCTAACTCCGTCATTAATCTGTTTATTTACAACCTAGCAAACGCTCAGGGTGGAAGATACCGAACGGAAAGAATCCGAAACGTGGGCGAGCCGCCGAGGTTGTTGGATAGTGCGTTGGTCGACCTTTCTGTCCAACAGATTTCGCGTTACCTGTTTTCAAAGGGATACTTCGATGCCGAAGTGGGCAGCCGCATCGATATCCGCAAGCAAAAAGCCAAGATAACGTTTGAGGCCGACCCCGGTATGGCGTTCCGCATCAATAAAATTGATTATCGAATCGCAGATCCGGCCGTGGAGGATTTTCTTTTTCAACGTTTTGATGCGTTCAACCGCATACAACCCGGCATGCAATACAATACGGATTCATTGGTGCTGCAACGCGAGTCCATATATCACCTTATGAAGCGCCACGGGTATTATGACTACTTGCGTCAGTATATGCGCGTGGATATCGATTCAAACCTCAACGCGAACCAAGCCAATGTTGTGATTCATATTGATAATCCCGAGTCAGGGGATCGCCACACCGTTTATCGTATCGATAGCAGTTATGTTGATGTTTTACCTGCGTCGTTGGGTAGGGATGCCGTGGCCAAGCGCGTCGAGTTGCCGGGTGGCGTGGTTTTCAACGATTATACCGGCCGGTTTAGGGCCACACCCATTACCCGATATTTGTTCCAAAAGCAGGGGAATACCTACAGCCTACAAGACGAAAACCTGACCTATGATAGGTTATACGAGTTGAATAGCTTTAGAAGTGTAAAAGTGTCGTATACGAAGGTGGACTCTAATCGTCTGGCTGCCCATTACGAGTTGGTCCCTAGACCCTATATGGCTAACCAGATTGAGGGCGAGTTTACGTTTAATTCGGGGATGAGCGGGTTTAATATCGCCAATACCTTTTCGCATCGCAACTTGTTTGGTGGGGCTGAGCAACTCGATATCAAGCTGAGCTACGGTGTGTTGTTCGATTCCCGTTTGCCAGGGAATATCTTCCAACGGGTATTTAACAATGATTTTCAAGTAGGGGTCAACATCACAGTGCCACGTTTATTGACACCGTTTCGGACGCCGACTATGGCACGCCACGGGCTGCCCCGAACCATATTTTCATCCAATATCCAAATATTCGACCAATACCGTACATACTCCAATCGGTATTTTACCAACATGGTCACATACAATTGGTACGACACGCGCTATAAGCAACATAGTGTGACGCCACTGGTACTGGAATATCGATTAGGGCGACTTAACAACCAATTTGCCCAAAGTCTAATCGACGCTGGATACTTGCTGTACGTAACGAGCAATAACCGCGCTTATTTTGGGCTGGGGGCACAGTATGCATATACGGCCAATGCTGTACGCTTGACCACCCTTGACGACTTTTTCTATTTCAGGGGGGCACTGGATATGAGTGGTAATACGTTGGATTTGCTGAGCAAGGCAGTTCGTTTTTCCCAAAATGAAGATGGGGAGAAGACAGTCTTCGGTGTGCCATACCTGCAATATGTTAAAGTGGAAACTGATCTGCGCTGGTATAAGCATCTGGGAGGCGACCGTCAGTTGGTTTTTCGGTTCAATCCGGGTGCCGCTATACCGTATGGTAATAACTCAAGCCTGATGATCTTCGAGAAAAGTTTTTTTGGTGGTGGGATGAATGGTATTCGTGCGTGGCAAGCCCGAACCTTAGGTCCCGGCAATTATAACCGGGAGGTGCTTGACCCCGATCTGCGGCTAAACTTAAGAAACTTGGACCAGTTAGGGGAGTTGAAATTGGAAGCAAATGCGGAGTATCGATTCAAGTTGATGAACAACTTGTTTGGTGCCAAATTGAAAGGAGCCACATTTGCCGATATGGGCAATATCTGGCGTATTAGGGAAAACGAGCTGAACCCGGGAGGAGCGTTCTATTTCGATAAGTTTTTAAGCCAAATTGCCATTGGTGCAGGGTTTGGATTGCGATTCGATTTGGATTACTTTGTCATCAGGCTGGATGCGGGAGTCAAAGTGCGCGATCCCCAGTTCCAAGGAAGCGACCAGTGGGTCATTTCCGAATTGTTCAATGCCAAGGAATTCAAGCAAAACTATCGCCTAACCCACTCGCCTGATCGTTATAATTTCGTGCAATATAACTTCGGTATCGGCCTGCCGTTTTAGACCGGAAGCCATAGCGGGCTAGCTCAGCCAAGAAAACCCCGAATGCCGTGTACGATGGTTTCAAAGATATTGGTTAAGTCCAGTCCTTTTTGGTAGTTGAAGATAAACAGGATAATCAAGACGATGACTGCCCAAATGAGCAAACGCTTGAACATATAGCCAAATAGCAGTACCACGGCAGGGATGAGGATCAGGTATATCCAGTTGATGTGTATGGGTTTGAAACCTTGGTCGGATTTGTAAAGGAAGTACAACTTGCCTACGGAGCCGTTTTGGTTTTGGTGTTTGACGAAAACAAAGGTCGATTTGTCAATGGCCTGCGGTGTGATGGCTACGCCCTCGTTGAAAGCCAACTCCTGCTTGAATCCGTTGATGATAAATTGGTACGTGCCTGAGACCGACTCGTTGGGTATATCGTCGGTGTCCGTGGCGATGATCGCGAGCTTATCGTTTCGGATGAGGTTTTCCATGATCACGAAGTTTTCAATACGCCCGGATTCCTGAGCAAATAGTTGGCCCGGAATCATCGCTAAAAGAAGTAGAGACAGTTTTATCCGCATATCGTTCATCAACAATGCAACGAATTTAACCAAAGATTTTGCAAAGTGGGGGTGTTGGGTGTTTTTTTCTGGTATTGTCTGCAAATCCATTTGCTTGATCGACTTATATTCGTATTTTTGCTTGCAAATCTTTTATCATGCCAACAACATTTGAGAACAGAACTTCGAGAAGGAACGACAACAACGCCAATGAAACCCGGCATTATTATGTGCTGACTTTGGCTATTGTCTTTGGTTTGGCAGGAACATTCCTGCGTTTTGTACACGAATCCACCATGATGTCAGCCATATCCAATGTCTTATTGGCTATCGGTTGGTTAATTGCTTTTCGGGTTGTCTTTAGAATCATGAAATAGCGTAGGAGTGCTTCGTGCACGCAAACTACGCGTTAGGCTATACGAACCTTGCCGGCTTTTGCGGGCAAGGTTTTTTTTATGCCCGGGGACCGGCAGCGCGGCCGATTATGTCGTTGTCAAAAAGTGTCTAGCTATTGATATAGCTTTCCAGTTCATTGATAGTTTGTTTCTGGGATTCGATGATGTGCTTGACCAAATCCCCGATGGAGATAATGCCCATTACCTTGCCATTTTCTACCACTGGCAAGTGCCGAAAATGCCTGTTCGTCATCGTTTGCATGCAGTTTTCAATGGTTTCCGAAGACGTGATGGTGTACGGGGCCTTCGTCATAATTTCATTCATGGCAGTCTCTTTCGACGATTTACCTTGTAGAATTACTTTGCGGGCATAATCACGTTCGGTAAATATGCCTTTCAGTTCGCCCTGCTCAATCACCAATAAGGCACTGATATTTTTTTCCATCATGATTTTTAGAGCGTCAAAGACGGATATATCCTGCGTAACGGAATGTACGACATCACCTTTGTGGCGAAGGATATGCTTAACGGTTTTCATAATTTTAGGATTTTATATGTTGTTAACTTTTGTTTGCGCTATGTTTCGCCATAATTTTAGATTCAATCCGCCAGTTATCGCTATCCTCGGCTATTTGCGGTATAGGGGCGGGTCAATCGAATTGGTAGGATAAAGATAACAGTTATGTGACAGAAAAGCAACGTCAACCCATAAAAAAAGCGGGATTCAAGAGTCCCGCTTTTGTGCTATTATTAACATGTACTAGCTGATTTATAAGTTTGGCCATGCAAACCAAGGTATCCTTAACAGGATCAGGACCAATGCGATGGCATAGAATGCCAATACGGTTCCGTTTGCCTTGCGAGGAAGGGTTGCTCGTTTAGCCCTGGAATAACCTATCGTAATGAGGACAATAGCAACCAACATCATCAAGGGGTGCTCCAGTGCATACAAGCGTAGCTCACTGGTTTTCATTGTTTCGCCCGATAAATTCTGGACTCCGTAAGGTGATACGAAGTAGGCTATCAGTCCGATTATTAACTGGAGGTGAGCTGATATCAGTCCCAGTAAGGCCATCTTGCGGTTGTATGCACGATTGCCTAGATAGGCGAGAAGCACATAGATAATGGAGATGACCAATGCGGCTAACAAGACGTAAGCCAGCATGGAGTGTAAGTGTTTGATTCCGGTGTACATAAAGTTGTTTGTTTAGTAGGAGAGACTAGGCGCCCCTCACTATATGTCGTGTTCTATGGTTACAAATCTACCTATTTTCCCCGATTTCCTTGAACTCTGATCCGGATTTCCATTTGGGAAAGCTTTTTTCCATGCTGATCGTGTATCCCACATCATACAAAAGGCGGATATCGTTAAGGATGCCCGATAGTTCCCAGGCGTCGTCAAATTCGTCGCTGACATGGTGGTAGCGTCCGCTCAACCTAGTGCGGCGGTTGGCTAGTTCCGTGCTATCTTGTCCAACCACTTTCGAACCGCCCCCACCATAAAGTGCCGGTACGCCTACTTTAGCGAAGTTGAAGTGATCTGAGCGGAAAAAGCCACCTGCCGATGGATTACCTCCGGCTGCGATAGTTCGTCCTTGCCGTTCAGCGGCAGCTTTTGCGTAGTCATCCATGTCGGATTGGCCAAGGCCCACGACCGAAAAGTCTGAGGTTTGGCCAATTGGGCTCAACGCATCGATGTTGATGTTAGCTACTGTTTTGTTAAGTGGGTAAATCGGGTTGTCGGCATAGTATGCCGAGCCCAACAGGCCTTCTTCTTCGGCTGTCACGGCCAGAAATACGATGGAACGTTCGGGGGCTACCGGTGAAGCCTTGAATGCTTTGGCTAATTCAAAAAGCGAGGCTACGCCGATGGCATTGTCGATAGCACCATTGTAAATGGAGTCGCCGTTGACAGGTTCACCCACGCCCAAGTGATCCCAGTGAGCTGTATAGATGATGTACTCGTCGGGGCGCTTACTGCCTTCAATTTTGGCAATCACGTTGCTAGAGGTGGAGGAACGATAGCTGTTTTGAATGGATACACTGGTTTTTATTCCTAAGTCGATGGGTTTGAAACCGGTTTGTAGTGCTGCTGCCACCAAGTTTTCCTTGCCTCCGGCTGTAGCCAGTAGTTTTTCAGCCACTTCACTGGTAATCCAGCCTTCAAACGGCGCTCGAGACATGTTGTTGTCCGATGCTTCCAAATACAATTGCGGGCCGGTCCATCCGCTACGTACTACGTTCCATCCATAGCTCGCAGCGTCGGTTTCGTGGATAATCAACACACCGGTAGCGCCCTGTCGGGCAGCCTCCTCAAACTTGTAAGTCCAACGCCCGTAATAGGTCATCGTATCGCCCTTAAAGAGCGACTTATCGTAAAATCCCGGATCGTTGACCATAACGATTACCGTCTTGCCTTCGGCATCCAAGTCAGCATAATCATTCCAATCATACTCGGGAGCCACGATACCGAAGCCAGCAAATACGACATCGGTTTCCGATATGTCGATTTGCGGGGTTAGATGGCGGCTGCCGATGACGTAATCATCCAGAAAATCAATGGAAATATCACCTTGTGGGGTTTGGAACGAAAGACGCTTGTTCGGTGTTGAGGTCACTTCGGCCATGGGCACTTCTTGGAAGAAGCTGTTACCGTTGCCAGGTTTCAGACCCAAGTCTTTGAATTGCTGCTCGATGTAGTTTACCGTCAGGGTATCGCCGGGGCCGAAGGGTTTGCGGCCAAGGAAATCGTCGGAAGACAAGACCTTGATGTGTTCCACGAGGCTCTCCTCGGAGATCGCATTCAGCGCGACAGAGTCGATGGTAATCGGTCCCGATCGATCGGTCCCGGGTTGGCAGCTGGCTAGCCAGATACCAGATAATAATGCTAGTAGTGGTAATTTATTCATGGTGCTTTGGTTTTACTGTTTTGTTGTTATGCCAAAAGGGCTCATATTTCCCGAACGATCGGGATAACTTCTGCCACGGGGCTAAAGAGGTACATTCGCTTTGTCTTTATTTCCAGGCATTTGTAGCGCTTCCGGATCTTTTCTCCTTTTTGGAATACTCTTCCGTTTTTGAGTGCAAAATGAGTATGGATAGGGAGTGTCTCGACCGTATGCAGTGCGTCCGAGTGTTCATCGTAATTGCGAAAAGCCCGCGCCAAGTTAATGTCCGAGCAGCTCGACGCCGCTGGGTTAGCCATATACTGAACGATAGCTTGGCGAATATCTTCGGGAAATACGTTATTTGCTAAAAACGGTGCCATTAGGGTTTGAAATTCCTGTTTCCATTCGATACCATGCGGCTTTACTTTGTTCCGGTGTCGTACCCATGTCTTTAGGTGTGCAAATTCGTGTATTGTGGTTGTCAGGAACGCATAGGGGTTTAAGTCGTGGTTGACCGATATACGGTGTCCCTTATTGCCGAAGGGGGCCGTATAATCCCCCAATTTAGAGCTTCTCGACTTTGAAATCCGGAAAAGTACGCCGGTTTCGTTGATCCAGCGCGATATCGTCGGGGCTGCTGCTTCGGGCATGTATTTGCTTAGTTGGGCAGTATAATCATGCATGATGGCAAACTTACCAAAAAAATCAGAACAGTGATAGCGGACCGCATATTTACAGGGTTGGTGCCTAAGCTTGTCCGGCGGTCAACCTAGCGTTTCGCCAAGTAGGTCGATGTGTAATCGTAGACGTGTTGATAGATATCACGGTGCTTCTTCTTGTCAAACATCCCGAATTGAAGCATATCCGGCGGTTCGATGAAGAGGTCACAATGCTTGGCATTCGCATTTACCGATTGGCTGATGGCCATATGGATGATTCGGTCCATAGTTTTGATGGGTGTCAGTTCATCAGGATCTATGGTGTCCAATGAGTTGACATGTACGCCAACGAGAAAATTGCAGTTCTCCCGAAGCGGGGCGATGGGCATATTATCCAGGATGCCACCGTCGTAATAAGGCGAATCGTTGTGTACGATTGGTGAGAACACGAACGGAACACATGAACTAGCTAACAAGGCTTTGTCTAGTGGGCCCTTTTGGACGTACTCGGTTTTGCCTGTTCTGAGGTTGGTTGTAGCCACATGCAGGGGAATGTTCAGCTCTTCAAACGAATTGTGGGGGATATATTTTATGAATATCTCGGTTAGGAATCCCGTGTCGATAAACCCCGTTTTTCGGAGGCGAAAGCTTGTGGCCGGAAACAGGTTGTGCTCCTCGGAAATGTCGAGAATGTCATTAGGCGAATAACCGCTCGCATATAATGCGCCCACGATAGCCCCAGCGCTGCACCCGGCGATAGCCTGGGCTTTGTAGCCCTTCTCTTCCAGGGCTTGGATAGCACCGATATGGCCGATGCCACGAAGTCCGCCGCCCGAAAGCGAAAGCCCGATTCGTCGACGCTTCCTTATTTTATCTGTAATCCAAGACATGCCGAAAGGTAGTACAATTTTGGCATATCAAGCGGTTTTTGCCAAAGTTATTTGCTCATGTATCCACGTGTCTTTCGAATCCACTCTCCTGTATACCTGTAACATTTGTATCACATGCTCATACGGGTTGTCGCTAATAGCATTTTTTATCTAAATTGCACATCGAAATAAATCTAATATCATATGAAAAGAGTCTTATTGTCACTGCTTGCAGTGACGTTATGCTATGGTGCGGCTCTTGCCCAGGCGGGTTACAGTAATAGACAACGCTTGGCGCAACGTGTGGCTGCGCTTGCCAAGTCACACCCGCAGTACGTAAAAACACAATCCTTGGCAAAAACGCATGGTGGTTCGGATATATGGTTAATTACCATTGGCTCCGGACAAACGGATCAAAAACCAGCTATCGCGATTGTCGGCGGTGTTGACGGCAAACATTTATTGGGTGTAGAACTCGCTATTGGTTTCGCTGAAAACTTATTGGCTGGCGCTTCGCAAGACAGTGTCCGGCAAGTATTGGAGACACAGACTTTCTACGTGTTTCCAAACATGAGTCCGGATGCTACCGAGCAGTATTTTGCTAATTTGCAATACGAGCGTAGCGGCAATGCACGTTCTACGGATGACGACCGGGATGGTGCAATTAATGAGGATGGTTATGACGACTTAGATGGTGATGGCAAGATTACCTATATCCGGGTGTTGGATCCTACCGGCAACTACCTGCCGAACCCAGACGAACCGAGGTCCATGGTCAAAGCGGATCCGGCTAAAGGGCAGACGGGTCAGTATTTGGTCTACTCTGAGGGGATAGACAACGATATGGACGGCGCATTTAACGAAGACGGGGAAGGGGGTGTACATTTCAACAAGAACTCAACTTACAATTACAAGAACTTCCAGCCGGGTGCCGGCGAGCATGCCGTGTCTGAAATTGAAAACAGGGCATTGTTTGATTTCCTGTATGATGCGTTCAATGTTTATGCGGTCGTTTCGTTTGGGCCACATAACAATCTTTCGACCCCCGAGCAGGCCGGACGGAGTGCCGCTCCAGCGCCTATGGCGGCAGGACAGCGCTTTCGTATGGGAGGCCGGAAGCTGACAGATTGGTCGCAGCAAGACGCCAACGTCAGTTCCTTTATTTCCGAACAGTATAACCGAATAACAGGTACTAAAGACGCTCCTCGGACCACTGCCGGCAATGGCGATTTCGTCGAATGGGCTTACTACCACTATGGCCGATATAGCTTTGGTACACCGGGATGGTGGGTGCCCAAACCTGCTGCAGATACAACCCGCCGTGGTGGCTCCGGCGGCGCGCCAGCCCGTGGCGGAGCAAGCAATGGTAATGATGCGGTCGCCAATTACCTAAAATGGGCCGCCTCGGTAGGTATTACCAATACTTTTGCCGACTGGAAAGCGGTGGACCACCCGGACTTTCCAGGTAAACAGGTGGAAGTAGGTGGGCTTCATCCGTTTGTATTGCATAACCCGCCGTACGAGATGGTAGGAGATATCGTGGCGGCCCATACAGATTTTCTGATTACACTAGCACACCAAGCACCCATAATCGATATTGTGAACGTGAAGACCGAGAAGTTAGATAACCAGTTAACCCGTGTCACCTTGCAGGTGTTTAATACCGGGCAATTGTCAAGTTTGACGGCTCCGGGACAGCAAAGTTATTTCCTCCAAGAGATAGCCGTTCGGGTTAATACGTCAGGCAACCAGTCTGTTGTCAGTGGGCGTCCAGCTCAAACCATTGGACAGATTGCCGGGCGAGCTTACGAGGAACTGACTTGGCTTATTCAAGGAACGGGATCCGTGACTATCGAGGCTGGCAGCCTACATACGGGAAGTAAAACAGTACAAGTTTCACTTTAAAATCGACAAGCACCATGTACGTTAAATCAATTATTACATTCATTACCGTTTTCGTGCTGGCGATTGCCGCGGCTTGGTCCCAAAAGCCCGAAAACATATTGGCGGCGGTAGGCACACCGCATAATCCAAAGGTGCCTATTACGTGGAACCGTTATTACGACAACACGGCATTGGAAGAACTGTATCGTAAGTTGCAGGCTGAACACCCTGATTTGGTACAGCTTTCATCAATAGGAAAATCATTTGAAGGTCGGGATATCTGGCTGATTACGGTCAGCGACCGCAAAACTGGCGATCCGGATCGGAAGCCAGCCATGTACATCGATGGAGGAATACACGCCAACGAGATACAAACTAGCGAATTCTGCTTGTATACGATTTGGTACTTAGCCGAGATGCATGCAGCTGGTAATCGGTTTGTGAGGCAGCTGCTTGCTGAAAAGACCTTTTACATCGCTCCGGCCATTAATCCAGACGCACGCGATCACTTTATCCATAGTGCAAACACCCAGCATTCATCACGTTCGGGGATGGTGCCTGTCGATAATGACCGGGATGGCCTATATAACGAGGATGATTTCGACGACTTAGACGGAGATGGCCATATCGTCATGATGCGACGCAAGTCGCCTTACGGGCAGTTTATACCCGATCCAACTGACCCGAGGCGTATGATTCGCGTGGCAGAAGGGCAGCAGGGCGAGTACGAGTTGCTTGGGTTTGAAGGCATCGACAACGACGGCGACGGACTAATTAACGAAGATGGAGCAGGGGCTTATGATCCGAACCGCGATTGGGGTTGGAATTGGCAGCCTAACTATGTTCAGCGAGGGGCCTATAAATATCCGTTCTCCTTACCCGAAAACCGTGCGGTGGCAGACTTCATCATGAGCAAACCGAATATCGCGGCAGGACAAAACTACCACAATATGGGAGGAATGATATTGCGCGGTCCTGGTGCGCAAGAAGACGAGAATTCCTACAGCCGCCAAGATGTGATGGTGTACGATGAACTAGGTCGCAAAGGCGAACAAATCATCCCCGGATATAACTATTTGGTTGTTTACAAGGATTTGTATTCGGTGTTTGGCGGACAGCTGGATTGGATGTATGCCGCACGTGGTATCTTCGTATTCTGTAACGAACTATGGACTTCTTACTTGATGTATAACCAACGGGAAGCTGAAGACAGGCAAGCCGAGCAGTACTCGTTTGATAAGTATCTGTTGATGGGCGACGGTTTTGTAGACTGGAAGCCGTTTAACCACCCGCACTATGGCGAAATCGAAGTCGGTGGCTTCAAGAAAACATACGGTCGCTTGCATCCGGGCTTCTTGTTAGAAAGTGATGCTCATCGCAACATGGCTTTTACCCTTTACCATGCGTACAACACACCTCATCTGGAAGTCGCTGAAATCGACGTGAAGGAACTGGGCGGGGGGCTCAAAGAAGTTACTGCTGTGGTAACGAACAGCAGGCTGATCCCCACACACGCAAGCGTAGATATCCAGAATAAGATTGAAGTGCCAGATATCATCAGCTTGCAAGGTGGCACGGTAGTTAGTGGGATGGTCGTTAATAATCGAGATTTGGGACTTACAACCGAACAACGCAATGACCCAGCTAACGTCCGCGTTGAGAATATACCGGGCAATAGCCAGGTGACCGTACGCTGGATCGTTCGTGGTGGTAGCAGCTATACGGTAACAGTTGACAGTAAAAAAGGTGGTACCGCCAGTCGGTCGACTTAAACCGTAGCTAGCCCGAGAGGAATTTAGGCAATCGCTGACATGGCTCGTTTTGGAGTTATTGGCGATTGCTTTTTTTTTATTCTTAATTTTGTGTGTTATCGAATGGGGGTGGACACGTAATTGCTAGGTGACCTCTTGGTTATTGGGCGAGTTGATTGCTTGGAGTATGACTCTTGCAAAATCGGCCTCCGTGAACGGTTTCGGGATGATACCATCAAAACCTTTGGTCGAATCCATGCTTGCATTTTTTGTCTCTACTCCCAGTGTATCGGCCGATAGTGCGAGCACTTTCAGATGGGGATATTTGCCAGACGATCGAATGGTCTCAAGTAGTTCCCAGCCATCCATATCAGGCATGTTAATATCGGTTATAACAATATCATAGGGCCGCTCGTCCAATAGTGTTAAGGCACGTTTGGGGTTATTAGCCGTGTCAACATGCTTTTGGCTCGATGATAGAAACTGCTGCATGTACAGGATGTTAATGGGGTTGTCGTCGATAACGAGATAGCGTAGGTTTTCTGGCAGTTTCGAAAGAGCCAGTTCATCATCATGAAAAGACAGCGTAGGCTGCTCAATTTTACTTTTCTTAATGGGTATCTCCACGATAAAGGTCGATCCCCGGCCTTCTTCGCTGGTCACGCTGATATCTCCATGCAGCTCATCCGTCAGAAGCTTGGTAATGTAGTTCCCTAGACCAAATGATGACGGTTTTTTATTTTCTTCTACGGTGTAGTATTTCCGGAAGATATTCGGCAGGTGTTTCGTCGGAATACCAATCCCCGTATCCTGAACCTCGATACGTAGTTTCATCTGTTTGTTCAATTCCAAGATATCGGCTTTGAGCGTTACATGTCCGCTAGGCGTATATTTTATCGCATTACCGATAAGGTTAGTCGTGATTTGCTTAACCCTAAACTCATTGCCCAGTATCCAAAGGTTAGGGTTGATGTTAATCTCGTTTATCAACGACAGACCTTTCAGACGTAACTGTTGTTGTTGGAGTGAGATTACCAGATGGAAAGCTTCGAACGGGGAAAAGTATTTCATAACGATGTCTTCATTTCCCGATTCCAGCTTGCTCAGGTTGAGGATGTCTGTAATGGCTAAATTAACACCGTTCAGGTTGTCGTACGATGAATCGATAAGTTGCTTGTAGGTTTCACCATTGGAACCCTGATAAAGATTCGGGTCGTTGCGCATCAGGTCAACCGTGCCAAGCAGTGCACTGAGTGGTGTGCGAATTTCGTGGCTGATTCCAGCCAGAATAGCACTCTTTTCGTCGGCCAGCTTGGAAACTTGGCTACGTTCTTTCTCTAGTTCGATTTCATTTATTGTTACCCGTCGCACATAATACCAAAGCACGGCAATCATGGCAAGCATCATGCAGAGCAGCAGAACCAGTTGCTTGTTGTGGATATTGGTGTTGGAGCGATACCGGTCAAAATCCTGTTTCTCAGCGGCTCGATCGGTATTCATTTTCATTAATCGAATTTTATCGACACCGTTTCGGACACTGTTAAGCAATGCGAAGTTAGCCTGTACCAAGTCGCGTTCTTTTTCTTGAAGATGGGCGAATGAACTCCGTATCATATCCAGGTTGCTTAGTTGGGCCGATGCCAGAGTCGTGGAATATGGGCTTGTGACAGAGCGAGTGACTTGGGGTTCTCCGGCTCGTGATAAGTGGGTGGTTTTCACGTCTACGACAATGGTGTCGTCGCTCCTATCAAATATCCTCCTGAATAGTGATTTGCGTTTCCGAACGATTGTGTCTTGTTCCACGACGATGATCGTGTCGCTGACAGTCTTAGTGGAGTCTGTTAAAGCCCTGTCCATGTCTACACCGGTAGCCTTAAATCGTGTCGGCAAAACGTACGTAATCAACTCGAGGGAGTCATGGGCGTGCTCGACGAGTTGTTCGACTGTTTTTTTGAGTAAGGTATATTCGTTTGCGAGTGTGTTCCGGTAGACCATGTTCTCCGGTGTATGAGCCAGTGGGTTACTAGCTATTGGAAGCACGGCCAAGGAATCCAAGTAATGTTTGACGCTGTCAAGCGTATTGATATATTGCTTAAACGTATGGGCGTCGTAGTCTAACGTGTAGAGCCTAAACGCATTTTCGGAATTGGCAATCAAGGAGAAAAGCTGGTTAAGATCGTCGTTCGTCGTATTGGCGCTACTATACATTTCGACCAATCGTTCCTCAGCCTTCCGATATTCCGCATATTGCCGATAGAACATGAACGAAGCCAATATCAACAATATGGAAAATGAGCATACAAGAACAATGCGTAGCGATTTCGTCCGGCGAAAATTAGTTTTGGCTCTCATTGGGTGTCAGCGTAAACTCGATTATAATCTTGGTAGCTTTTTCGTTTACAAAAGTAATACTTTTATCGCATTTTCCGATTATGAAATTAGATAGGAGGTGCTAGTTTAAAATATTTAACTATTTAAAGGGTGTTTGGTGGGCGTGGCATTACCCTTTGGACGGTTCGCTTTCCGTTTTCTCGATTGCGCTTTGTTCGTTTAATTTGCTCGTTCTAAAGGTATTCATACTCCGTGGTCGGACGATTTTGATGCTTTGTTTGGACAAAGCGATGGCCGCATTAAGCTCAAACCCGATCAGTAGTATCAGTGAATTTAAATAAAGCCAAATCATGATGACGATGAGCGTACCGATGGATCCATATAGTTTGTTGAAGGCCCCGAATTGGTTGATGTAATAAGCGAAACCGGAAAACACGACGATAGCTAAGATTGTCGCTAACGTTGCGCCGGGGCTAAAAAACCGCCATTTTCTTGCCGATGCCGGTCCAAACTTGTACAGCATGCTGACTGTCAGAAAGTAAATTCCAAATAAGATAAGCCATCGTGATGCAGTAACCACAAAGCTCCAGAATGCGGCATTCACTTCGATATTCTCCCTCAGGTATCCGATCACATATCCCGCAGCCGTAAAGATGGTCATCCCAACGGTTAGTGCCAATACAATCATCAAGGACAACCCGATAGCAATGAGCCGACGGCGACCCCAAGAACGGCTTTCAATCACAAGTGATGACTTATTGAATGCACGCATCAGGGAAGCAACCCCATTGGAAGAAAAAAAGGTGGCCATGATAAAAACGACGGATAGCAAACCGCTGTTTTGATTGTTGACGATATCGGTCAATGTGGATTCGGCAGCTGAAAAGGCAGATTCGGGCATCACGAGCTGGGCGAACTCCATGAGCTGTTCCTGGAAATTGTCAATCGGGATATAAGGAATCAGCGTGAAAAGAAAGATAATACCCGGGAAAACGGCTAACATAAAGTTATATGCCAAAGACGAGGCTTTATTAACTAACGATTCACGTGCAATTTCCTGGAAAAAAAACACGGCAACAGTATAAAGCGGCAGTGAGCCAAATCCGGGCAGTACAACGACTTTCGTCCATTCGATGAAGATAAAATATGGACGAAATGCCAAAAGCTTGTTGTGTACCCAAATCATTCCTTAATCAAAAAAATGCGCCAAGCGCGCGATAAACTCATCCGGAGCCCTACACGGTTTGTTTTTTTTCATATCGACGAATACGAGCTTCGTCTCACCTGTATTCAACAACTCACCTGCTTCGTTAAATAGCTCGTAGGTAAATCTGATTCGTACATTCGGCTTTTCAGGCATGTGCACCCGTACGGTAATCAGGTCATCGTACTTAGCAGGTTTCAGGTATTGGGTGTGTAACTCCAATACCGGCATCATGATGCCGTTGTCTTCCAGTGTTTTGTATGAGCTACCCAGACTGCGTAACATTTCCACTCGAGCTACCTCGTAGTAGGTGGCGTAGTTACCATAATAAACATAACCCATTTGGTCAGTTTCTGCGTATCGCACGCGTATCTGTGTCTCAAAGGTAAACATTATCGTTTGATGTTTCGTTCGTTGAGTGCTTGTTGGAACCGGCGTGCGTTGACGTTATGCTCAGCCAGGGTTACTGCAAAGTTATGGTATCCCGAGAAATCATCCTTGGCGCACATGTATACGTAATTATGCGTTTCGTGGTCCAGCACAGCATCGATTGAAGCAATGCTGGGCATCATGATAGGGCCGGGGGGTAATCCAGCGTAAATATACGTGTTGTAGGGCGAGTCAAACCGCAAATGGCGGAATAACACACGCCGTATGCTGAAGTCGTTGTTAGCAAAGATAACAGTGGGGTCTGCTTGTAGCAAGATCCCTTTGCGAAGACGGTTTATATATAAGCCAGCGATGCGCGGCATCTCGTCCACGTGTAGAGCCTCACCTTTGACGATGGAAGCCAAAATACTAACTTCCTGTGGCGTCATGTTTAGCTTGGTCGCCTTTTCGCGACGGTTTTCCGTCCAGAATTTCTCGTATTCTGTATGCATGCGGCTGACGAAATCCTCGGCAGAGGTATTCCAATAAAACTCGTATGTGTTGGGAATGAACATGCTGAAAAAATTCTCCGTATCGAATCCGTAGGAGCCAGCATAGTCTGGGTCATTTAGCAGGTTGATAAACGCAATTGAGTCGGGTTCAAGCTGCTTTTCGAGTAGGCCTGCAAAACTTTCCTTTAGCCTGATGTTATCAAAACGGATGCGTACGGGCTCTTGGAACCCACCGCCGAGCATGTTGATGAGGCTCCGGTTGTTGGTGCCTGCCGCAAACCGGTATTTTCCCGGTTTTACACGCCCTGGATATTCCATTTTCTCAGCGGCCCAACGAAATGTTGCCGTATCCCTAACGAGGCCCTCGGTACGGATCGAGGCCATCACGTCTTCAAAACTTGACCCCGTATAGATATAAAGGTAGGTATCCTCTTCACCTGTATTGGGTGCGAAAAAGCCTTTGTAATACCGATAGGCTGTCAGGCCTCCTACAATCAGGGCTAAGGCTAGAGCAGCCAAGAATATTTTGATGATGTTTGATTTTTTTTTGCTCATTTTGACAACGTTATCAATCTCTTGTTGACAGCGAAAAAGCAATGGGATGCGCTGCTAGCTTGTTGTTAACTAATTGTTTGTAAGCGTAATGTTGACCGGAGATCCGATGCTGACATACGGGTCGTGTGGTGCTGGCGACTGCGAAATGACGGTCGCGCGGGTGCTGTCTGTTATCGTGCCGGTATATGAGACCGCTCCAAGTGTTAGTGAAAGTCCCTGGAGGGAAAACTTGACCTCATCGAGTGTTAGTCCGGACAAATCCGGAATCTCCACTTGGTTGGCGCCTCGGCCGTCCCCCAACACCAAGTCAATGATCGAACCCTTGGGGATCGGCCGTCCTGCAGCAATGGTTTGGCCACCAAAGGTCGCATCAAGGACGACATCCCGGGCTATATCTGCCGTGTAGCTTGTATCTCCCAGTCGCAGGCCATAGCTGTTAAGCATGGCACGGGCTTCGATGAAAGTGCGCTGCACTAACTCCGGGAACCCGACCTCCGGTGCCATTTGCGTAATCATCGTCAAGTATAATGTGCGGTTTTCCTTTACTTGGGTGCCTGGTTCGGGGTCCTGCTCCAGTACCAGCCCGGGAGCCTTGTCCATTTGGTAAACCGAGTCCAGATCATATTGGAAACCCTGTGCTTCCAGTATACGGATAGCCTCCATGACATGCATCTCACGCAGTTCGGGCACTTCGACCATTTTGCCGTGCCGGGTATAGTGCTGCAGGGAAAAGAAAATGGCTGCTAGTAACACGGCGATGCCAATAATCGCCCCGATTAGGTTTTTCCTAAAAACATCCGTCCGTAGGTACTGAAAGAATTTAATCATTTTCGATATGTCGTTGTAATTTAGTCGAGCAATTATAAAGCCACAATGCTGGCTGGTTTCCTATTGTGTGTACCATATCCGTGCCATCGTCGGAGACAAAGCCGATTGGGAATGAAATTTCCCCCACTGCCTCATATCCGGCTACCCGCAAAAATATCGCTTTTTTGTCTGTGACCCAATTATATTTTCGTGAAGCTTGGCACAATGTCAATTTTTTTGTTCGTATCGTGTTGTATTGCAGCTTGATGTGTTGTTGTTTCTGCTTGCTTTGTCCCTGGTGTTTTATGCTTGTACCGATGGTAAGTTCAAGTTCGCGGGCTTGATTTATCGTCCAAGGAAGTGGAGTAGGGGGTGATTTTTCTTGTGACCAACGTATTGAAGATATGGTTTGTGATCACTAAGTTTGCTGATTAGAAAAACAAACCGAATATGACGATTAACGTGGCATTAGTAACGGGCGGATACACCGGCGAGGCCGAGGTGTCTTTACGCAGCGCTGATTTTGTCCAGCAACAACTTCAGCAGAAAGCGTATGCATTATACCGGGTTCTTATCACGCGGGACGGTTGGTATTATGTGGATGGTTCGGGTCAGCAACATCCCGTTGATCGAAGCAATTTCACGGTGTCGCTAGATGGGCAGGTCATTCGGTTTGATGTTGCTTTTGTCATCTTGCACGGATCGCCCGGAGAAGATGGCCTTTTGCAAGGGTATTTCGAGATGTTGGGGATACCCTACACCTCGTGTGGTGTTTTGACCTCAGCTTTGACGATGAATAAAGCATATACCAAGGCGGTGCTCCGTGGCATTCCCGAGCTGTATTTGGCCGATTCTGTACAGCTGTTCGATTCACAGCGAAATGAAGCTGCTGATATCGTGAGGGCTACGCTTCGCTTGCCGTACTTTGTTAAACCCAATGCGGGTGGCAGTAGCATCGGGATGAGCAAAGTGTCCGAGACGGCTGAATTAGCTGATGCCATCGAGCGCGCGTTCGATACCGAGAATACGGGTAATCAGGTCATTGTGGAGGAGTTCGTGTTGGGAAGGGAGTTTTCTGTTGGCGTGTATCGTCGAAACGACGGAGTATTTGTTTTTCCACCCACGGAGGTTATCACGACACGTGAATTTTTCGACTTTGAGGCAAAATACGTGCCCGGACTGACGGAAGAGATAACACCTGCAAACCTGACCGACGAGCAAATGATGCGTGTCGAACGGATTGCACGTGCGGTATACGAACGCTTGGATTGTAAAGGGATGGTAAGAGTCGATTTCTTCTTGGAACGAGAAACTGATAATTTTTATTTCATCGAAATCAATACCATCCCGGGGCAGACTGCACAGAGTTTCCTGCCCCAACAAGTACGTGCTGCCGGAATGAAGGAGAGCGACTTTTATGCTGAATTGATTGAAATGGCGATGCAAAGCCGGTGAACCAGTTTCGGTTGGCCTGTAAGAGAATCGTAATAAAGCAAGAACGCCCGATAGAAACTTCCGTTTCTATCGGGCGTGTTTATTTTATTTTTCCAGTTGGATTTAAGGAGTATGTCGGATTTCGACACGCCTGTTGCGGGCACGTCCCGTTTCGGTATCGTTGGATGCAATGGGGCGGGTTGCACCATAGCCTTTGGCTTCCAAGTTTTGGGCACGTACGCCGGAGTTAACCAGGTAAACTTTTACGGCATTGGCACGATCGACCGACAAGGTCATGTTGTATTCTGCCGTCCCCTCGATAGAGGCATGCCCGTCGATGATAAATTTCGCGCTTTCGTCCTTTAGCATCTCGCGCGAGATGCGATCAAGCACCCGGTATGAATCGGTTTTGAGTACGTGCGAATCGTATTCAAATTGAATGTCAGCAAAGTCGTAGTTTGGTTTCTCGGGAGCCACGGGTGTCACGACCGGCTCTTGCTTGACCGGTACAGGTGTTTTTTCTTCCACCACAACGGGGGTCGAGTCTTCGCGTTCCACTTCTGCTGCCGGATGCACGGTCATGCGTTTAGGTGCGCAGGAAAAAGAAAAAATTACGAATAAGCAAGCTGCTATCGCCCAAAGTCTACTGTTGTACGTGTTCATTGTCTGCTGTTTTTGTGTCTTCATGATCCAATTCGTGTTTGTCAGGTTTTGTCGATTTGTCCCCTTTTTTTTGAAACCCGGCTATGCCAATCGGCAAAATCTTATAGATGACAATAAGGGGAAAGCAAATTTCCGTCCAAATATATAATAACCGAACTGATAATGTGTCTTTTTATTTGAATATCGAGGTTTTAGTGTGCTTTCGGTACATTTTCTTGCTTTTTTTGTGTTCATTTTTCATCCTTGGCTAATCGTGTTGAATTTTCCTTATTTTTACCATCAAAATTTATACACCTAATATTCGGTACTATGCGTTGGAAAGGCGGCAGGCAAAGCGATAATTTTGAAGACCGTAGGGGCATGTCAACCGGGGGCAAGGTAGCCTTGGGCGGTGTTGGCGGCATCATCGTGGTTATTTTGGGCTTGTTGCTGGGTGGAGACCCCAACGAGTTGATGAGCCAGCTGCAGCAGGGCGGCATGCAGGAAACCGCTACGGGCGAGGTGGAGGTAAGTGCCGCGGAGCAGGAGCTGACGGCCTTCGCCCGAACGGTGTTGGCCAGTACCGAAGATGTGTGGAGCGAAATATACCGGCAAGCCGGAGCCACGTACCGGCCCTCAGCCTTGGTTGTCTTTTGGGATGGCACACAGACCGGTGGATGCGGATTTGGTGCGTCGGCCTACGGCCCGTTTTACTGTCCTGCTGATGAAAAAGTATACATCGATCTTACATTCAATGAGGAATTGAAGAATCGCTTTGGCGCGACCGGTGAGTTTGCGATGGCCTACGTCATTGCCCACGAAATAGGCCACCACGTGCAGCAACTGCAGGGTGTATTGCCCCAAGTGCAGTCGATGCGGGGTAAACTGAGCGAACGTGAATTCAATAAATTGATGGTTCGTTTGGAGTTACAGGCTGATTTCTACGCTGGAGTTTGGGCACACCATGCCAACCGCATGTCAGACGTGCACCTCGAATACAGTGACATCCGCGACGGGATGAACGCCGCAGCGGCTGTGGGCGACGACCGCATACAACAGCAAGCTCAGGGCTATGTCGTGCCGGATGCGTTCACGCACGGCACGTCCGAACAACGTGCTTATTGGTTCAAAAAAGGCTATGATACCGGCGATCTCCGCCAGGGGGATACGTTCAACGATCCGAGTTTGCAATAAACGCGCTGTATCCTCGCCTAGGGGATTTGGAGGATAACGTTACCGGTTTTTTGTCCGGTCTCCACATAGCGGTAGGCTTCCAGGATGTCGTCTAATGTATATTGCCGTTCATCGATGACCGGCTTGAATTGGCCCGAAGCTACCAATTCGCCGAGCCAGCGCACGAGCGCTTGGTCGATCCTGGGGATTGGGAATAACACGCGGCGGCCGCCACCCAGAGGCGTAATCATTGCCAGGAAGATGTTTTCAGACCGTTTGCCCAATTCCGTGGAAATATAGATGCCTTTTGGCTTCAGCAAGGGCTTGCATTGCCCGAAGGAACGCTTGCCTACTGCGTCCAGAACGAGGTCAAA
>CAZXSL010000019.1:0-25560 GCA_964643235.1 uncultured Sphingobacteriaceae bacterium
AGCATATTTCAAAAAGCAGGTAATTCGGCTACAAGAAAGGAAAATCGACGATAGCAATCCCGCAGGCAAAAATTGCGTTCATGCATATCCTTCATATTTATCTGTACCTTCGAAAACGTCCGTATTTCTTATCTTTGCCCTATGTCATCAAACTATGCCATCATCGTAGCCGGCGGCAACGGAACTCGGATGAGAGACGGTACTCCTAAGCAATTCATGCGCTTGGCGGGTAAGCCTTTACTTATGCATACTATCCAAAAGTTCAGTTTCTGTAAAACGAATCCCACCATCTTGGTTGCACTACCGGCCAGCCAGCAAAGTGTTTGGAAGACGCTATGTGAGTCTGTTGGATTTGATATTCCTCATTATACATGTGACGGCGGGGCGTCACGATTTCAGTCTGTAAAAAATAGCTTGAATTGGATTATCGAACGACAGGGCAATATCGGGGTCATTGCAGTGCATGACGCGGCTCGGCCGCTTGTAAGTCCAACACTAATCGATTCCGCATTCGAGGCAGCTTCTGCCTACGGAGCAGTTGTCCCCGCTGTCCCCAGTGTAGATTCTGTCAGACTCGTTGACCGGCAGTCGGACACTAACAAAGCATTCCCGCGGACAGACGTTTACCTGGTACAAACCCCACAGGTATTCCGCGCATCCGTACTGATCGACGCATACGATGTGGATGAAGACCCTTCATTTACCGATGATGCCTCCGTTGTGGAATCAAAAAAAATCCCCATCAAAATTATTGATGGGGAGTATGACAACCTAAAAATAACTTTTCCGGCAGATATGGAAACTGCCGAATTCATCATGTCCAAAGGAGACTAAGCCGCACCGCGTATTACCCGAAGCAAGATCGCGATAACTGCGATGACAAGCAAGGCATGGATAATACCTCCGCTAACAAAACCTCCGAAAAAACTGATTGCCCAGATAATGACTAGGATTACCGCAATCACATACAATAGATTTCCCATAACAAACGATGTTAGATTTCAAAATTTGTAACACTTAGAATATCAACACGCTTGACAGACAATTTGTTTGGAATATCCATGTGATGGAGTTCTGATGCTGGCGACTAGCCCCCCACATCGAAATCAACCGACAGCCCATCATAAGCCAAAAACATGCCTTCTGGAAGTTCATTTTCGACTTGTGCATGTAAACCAAGGCGATGGCTGATGTGTGTGAAATAGGTCTGTTCAGCACCTATTTTTTTTGCCATATCGATGGCCTCATCAAGTGTGAGGTGGGAAATATGTGGTTCACGCTGTAGTGCATTAATGACTAAGGTTTTGCTACCTTTTATCTTCTCAATCTCCGAATCGCTGATTGTCTTGGCATCCGTGACGTAGGTCAAATCGCCAAAACGAAATCCCAATACCGGCATGCGGAAGTGGAGCACTTCAATAGGAATGACCGGCAAGTTATCGAATAATACAAACGGGTTTAAATCAATTTCTCGTAGTTCCAACTGAGGTACACCGGGATATCGATATGTCGTAAAAGCATAATAAAACTCGCGTTTAAGTGCTTCGATAGTGTCTCTAGACGCATAAATATCCAAATTGCCTTGAAGCCGATTAAAGGCGCGCACATCGTCGAGCCCCGCTACGTGATCTTTATGCGAATGAGTAAACAGTACAGCATCCAAACTTTTTACCTGCTCACGCAGCATCTGGTAACGGAAGTCAGGCCCCGTATCAACCACAAGGTTGTGACTACCGGATGATACCAAGATCGAGGACCTTAGTCTCTTGTCGCGCGTATCGGCCGATTGGCACACGTCGCAATCGCACGCAATGACTGGAACGCCTTGGGAAGTGCCTGTACCCAAAAATGTAATTGTCAAATCGAAAGTTTTGTTTGCCTTATACTTGCCAAAAATTGCAGCTGTTTTGCGCTGAGGCCGGCGGTATCAACCTGCATACCGCGTATGAGTTCAACCAAGGCGTGAATTTTAGCTTCCAGGGTATAAAATCGGTTAATTACCACGACCTTGTCATTTTGCAAAATACACGCTCCGGTCCTGAAGTTACCCCGTTCATACCGCACACGGTAACCCAGGTCCTTTAATAGGACCTCAAGCTTTTCCAAACTATGTGATGTCATCGGAAGCATCTACAATCTTATTAGTTGCCAAAATACGACTCATCGCATGAACTTGCAACATCGAGTTACTAACATAACCCCAGCTACCCACGTGTTTCGCGATTAAAAACCACTCGCTTCCAAAAATCTTGGATGAAACCGAGGCCATAAGCAATAAGTTGGATAAACGAAGCCATCACAGCCAGTAGCGCTACATTCAGATTTCGTGTACTCCAACTAGCGTGTAGGAATAACATACCGATGTATAAAGATACGATTGCGGCTGCAGCTCGACCTACGAAGGCAAAACCGGCAGCGCATTTCCCTGTTGGCAACACCATCCCAACGACATTTGCCAATAGCCCTACCACCAGGAAAAGAACGAATACTGCTGGAAAAAAATGAACCAACTTTAACTCTGATGGGAAATGCTTGTAGATATTGATGCGGGCCCGTCCGAAAAAATGCAACTGCTTGTAAAACTGCTTGAAGGTTGTTCGTCGCTTATGGTAAACCACCGCACTGGGTATCAAACCAATACGAAAACCTGCCGTCTGTATACGAATGGAAAACTCGATATCTTCGCCCAAGCGTGTCAAAACAAACCCTTGCGTTGATTCCCACACGGCTCGCGATATCCCCATGTTGAAACTGCGTGGGTGGAAGGTTCCAATGTGTTTCTTATTGCCTCGAATTCCGCCAGTTGTCAACGGCGAGGTCATGGCATAGCTGATGGCTTTTTGTACAGGCGTAAACGACTCATGGGCGGCATCCGGCCCCCCGTATGCATCCAGTGGAGTGTGTTCCAAAAATGCCACGACATTGGTCAGATAATCCGAAGGAATCAAGCAATCCGAATCGAAGACGACGAAATAATCTCCTTTGGCGTGCTCAAAACCGTAATTACGAGCAAAGCCTTGCCCCCCATTCGGTTTGTAATAATAATGGATATCTAAACGGTCTTCGTAAGCCAAAACGATTTCCTTCGCATCTAAAGTCGACCCGTCTTCAATGACCAATACCTCAAATGCCTGATACTCCTGTCGAGTCAATGAGTGTAAAAGTTCATCTATTTCCTGCGGACGGTTATACAGGGGTATAATGATCGAAAAAAACATGAATAGATGATTAATATAACATCCTGAAAACCCAACTTATCAGCCTATTATCAAATCACACGTTCGATTTGATAAGCATTACGATCGGATCCGTTTCGGGAAACCAATTCCGCAATGAAACCCGTCAAAAACAGCTGTGTACCGATAATAATCGCAGCTAGGGCTAGAAAAAACAGGGGCTGTTCCGTCACGTTACGGTATGGACTTGCATTAGCGATACTGATCAACTTTTCCACAATGAGCCAAATGGCAATGATAAAACCGCCGAGGAAACTAATCACACCCATAGTCCCGAAGAAATGCATAGGCCGTTTACCGAACTTGCCTACGAAGAAAATAGACAATAGATCCAAAAAACCTTTGACAAAGCGTCCTGGGCCAAACTTTGTTTCGCCATACTTCCGGGGATAGTGCTGAACCACCTGCTCCCCTATACGGGTAAAGCCGGCCCATTTGGCAATGACGGGTATGTAGCGGTGCATCTCGCCATATACCTCGATGTTCTTCACAACTTCTTTTTTATATGCTTTCAGCCCGCAATTAAAATCATGTAGGTTGTGGATGCCTGACATATTGCGGGTCACGGCATTAAACAACTTGGTGGGCACGGTCTTACTTGGTGGATCATGCCGTACCTGTTTCCATCCCGACACCAAATCGAAGCCTTCATGGGCGATACGCCGGTATAACTCCGGAATTTCGTCAGGGCTGTCCTGCAAATCGGCATCCATTGTAATGACGACGTCTCCCTGCGCGGCAGAGAAACCAACATTTAATGCTGCGGATTTTCCATAATTGCGCCGAAACTTAACAGCTGTTATCTTCGGGTTTTTGGCCTTCAGGCCTTCGATGACTAACCACGAATGATCGGTACTCCCGTCATCCACCAAGATGATTTCGTAATTGAACCGGTTATCATCCATTACCCGCTTGATCCAAGCCGTCAGCTCCGGCAGGGACTCGGCTTCGTTAAACAAGGGGACGACTACTGAAATATCCATGTACGTGCATAAAACAAATGAAGCTGTAAAGTTACACATTTACAGCTTCATTTTAATTCGGTTAATCCAGACTTTACATATCGTCTTCCGTGATAAACACGGGTTTTTCCCGTTTGAATATCGCACCAAAAATTAACGCAACGATAAACAGAATGAGTAAAGTAATGAAAAAGCCTTGGATCTGTGCTCCAATACCGCCTTCGTTAACCTGCGCCAACGATTCGTCCATACTAGCCGTAGCAGCATCAATTTGGTCGTCAGATACACCTTGACTTTCCATGAATTCTACCGTAGCATTCCGGATATTGACGACCATACGCTCCCGGATATCAGGTTCCACGAACCGCTCGAAAGCCAAGGAAACCACCGTCGATATGATCAAAGCGACCAGAAACATGACAAATGTACCGGTTAGTGCTTGTTTGAACGACCAATACCCGCCTATCTTTTTGCGCAGGGCTATAACGAAAATGATGGCGATGACCAAGGGTACGAGGACATTCAATAAAAAAGGCAATACCGTAATCATCCAAAAGGAAGTTAACGATACGGTAATGTACAATGTCAAAATGGATATCACAGTAACAATAATACCGAGGGAAATACCCGATCGGGCACCTTCCTTACGTATTACTTGGTCCAAATTAGCATCTTCTGTTTGTAATTGTGTTGACATGATGTATGTGTATTAGTGATAAATTGGGTTCTTATTGATGATATTTAATTATCAGCATATAAAGGGCTTTGTCTAGGGGGATATCCGTACCGTAGCTCGCATATTCATCCAGATTTTCCGGCTTGGGGTTTGGTTCAAAGAAAAACGATACCATGGGGTAGAAAATATCCTTCAACTCGTGGTCGGCCGGCAGCTGGGCAGCAGACCTCGCAATATCGCCATACGAACTTTCCGCCAGTAGCTGATTGGCAATCAAATGCTCGTAGATTCGGTGCTCGTCTTGGAACTCGTCTTCATCCACCAGCAAAAACTCCTTTAGGTAATCTTCTAACTCCGGTTCCAAACCCTCATCTGCACATTCGCGTACATAAAGCAAGAGATTCAGCAACTCCGTTCCTCGATCTAAGGTTTGCTCCTCAATTTCCAGCCATGCGGGGGATTCCAAATAATCTCCCTCCAAGCGCTGGGCATCAGAGGCGAAGAAGTTCATGAGCAACAAATCAAAAAAGTACTCGCGCAAGGATTCCATGTCAGGATGGTCATCAAATAAGCCATCCATAGCTTCCAATTTTTCAAGAAAGCCCGATTGACGGGAAAACACATCAACAAACTGCTGCGAAGCAGTTTTACCCTGTTCGCCAGCAAAGGATGTCAATGCTGCTACAATAGATTTCTCTATTTTTTGATCCATAATTTAGTAATCACTGGTATATAGTATACGTTTATTCGTCGCAATTGTTACGCTTCCCGTCAATTCCTTCCCCCAAAACGGCGTATTTGCAGATTTCGACCGGTTGGTCGACGCATCCAGCGTCCATTTTCGTTTGGTATCAAACATAACGAAATTAGCATCACTCCCTTCTTCGAATGTTGGTATCGGTAACCCTAGGATTTTCCGTGGCTGGTAGGCCAACTTATCAACAATTTGCTCCACTTCTAGTCCGGCTTGGATCAACAAGGGTAGTACGGTCTGGAGTGCAACCATTCCGTTTTTCGCAATTTGGAATTCCACGTTTTTGAACTCAACTTCGTGTGGCGTATGCTGTGATACTATTGCGTCAATCGTGCCGTCTTTCAGCCCTTTAAGCAAGGCTTTAACATCAGCCTTAGTACGCAGCGGCGGACTTACTTTGTAATGGCTGTCAAAACCTGCCACCGCATCATCAGTAAGTATCAAATGATGTGCTGCCACATCGCATGTAACGGGCTGTCCACGGCGTTTTGCCTTCCTAATCAACTCGACCGACTCAGCGGTACTGATAGTCGAAAAGTGGATCGGCGCATCGTTATACTCGGCCAAGAATATATCGCGGGCTACCATGAGTGATTCGGCTAAGTTGGGGTTTCCTTTCATGCCTAGGTAGGTACTCATCACACCTTCGTTCATATTAGCTCCCGCAGCCACCGTATGGTCCTCCGGCCTGGAAAAAACCAACCCTCCAAACCCCTTAGCATACAATAGAGCCCTGCTCATCAGACCTGCTTGCTGCACACTGCGATCTCCATCAGAAAAAGCCACGGCTCCTGCAAGATGCATGTCGTATAACTCCGCAAGAGACTCGCCTTCAAGGGCTTTGCTAATCGTCCCTACGGGATATACGTCTACTGGTTGCTCTTTAGCCCGGTTGATAAGAAGTGCCACACCCGATTGGTCGTCAATGGGTGGTACTGTGTTGGGTTGCAAAGCTACGCCCGTAAACCCTCCCGCAATAGCCGTTGCACAACCTGTCCGCACATCTTCCTTTGTCTCAAGCCCTGGCTCGCCAAAACGGGCGTTTAAGTCAAAAAAACCAGGACTCAGATATTGACCCTTGCCATCTATCCGAGTCGCTTTAGAGTCGATCATGCTCAAGGACTTAGCTAAGTTCTTAATTTTGCCCCGCTCAACGTGCAACATAACTTTTTTGCCATGCAGAGGGTGATCTCGAGCTAAAAGTACTGCATCGGAAATAAGCAAACTATTCATATCTTCTCGTCGAAAAAAAGAATCGGTACGACCGTTATTAAACCATATCGGAATGGCCGCCCTGTTTTTTGGGCTCCTCCGCATGATGCAGGGGAAGCTATGGTTGACAGACCAATCATCGGGAAACAAAAATACGAATTCAAGTGTAACGGCAAGGTTTTATTTTCAAAATCAAGGAAACGCACCTTCAAAAAGAGCTTACCTCGGATGTTTATCGCCCCATTCGTAGCTGTCAATTTCCAGTCCCACCAACGACAGGACCCGATCGACCACGGTGCCTACCAATTCCTCGAACGTATTTGGGCGACTGTAAAACGAAGGGCTGGCCGGACATAAAATGGCCCCCGCAGCAGATGCCGCCCGCATATTATCGATGTGAATTTGGCTCAAAGGCGTTTCACGGGTAACGAGCACCAACTTACGGCGTTCCTTCAGGATCACGTCTGCTGCACGCGTCGTCAGATCGCTTGAAGTACCTAGCGCAATGCGTGCGAGCGTACCCATGGAACACGGACATACGATCATCGTGTCGAAACGAGCCGATCCGGAAGCAAATGGTGCATAGAAATCGTTTTTCTCATAAAACGAAAACGGATAGTTGGCATAATCCCTATTCCCAAGCTCGTACTGCCATACATCCTTGGCATTGTCAGACATGACCACAGCAACAGATTCCAATTGTGATTCTAGACTTTCCAGCCTATCCAATAATACTTTAGCATAAATCGATCCGCTCGCCCCTGTGATCGCCACAATGATTTTTCGTGCCATATCTATTCGTAATAAATCCAAAGCTAATAAAAAAGGGCCGAATATTACTATTCCACCCTACATCTACCTATGAAAAACATGCCCTTTGGGAGGGCATTACAAAAGTACATCTAACTTTAACTTTTCTCTAATAAAGTGACACCATAATTTGTATTTGTAGTGGTAATACTACACCCCCTTTTAGTCTAAATATGCTAATAGACGCACCTTTACAAATTCGTGCTATAAAAAGCTAATTCGTACTGCAAATAGCTAGTTCATTAATTATGCCCCTGTGGGCATAAAACACAAAAGCAATAGCCCAGCCAAGCGAAAACTGGGAAAACTTAATTCCGATGACTCGAAATCCCAACGAATGGAATCAATTTCTTAGGCAGAAATAGTACAAAGTATGATTTTTTTTAGTTAATTCGTCCTTCATAACCGAGCGTTGTACACATTATGAGTCTTAGTTTACTGGAAGAATATATTGAAACGGGCAATACTGTTGCCATTGATGATTTGCTGCACGGCAACCCGAGTTTAGCAGAAGAGCGAACAAGCCACGACATCTCTCCACTGTTGCTAGCCTGTTACTATAACAAGCCGCAGATTGTGAAAATCCTGCTCAAACACCTAGCACATGTCAATATCCATGAAGCTGCAGCTGCAGGTCTGGAAGAAGAAGTTGTGCAAGCGTTAACCGTTGACTCGAGCATTATAGACCAAGTATCCGATCATGGTTTTACGCCACTGGGGATCGCAACCCACTTCAACCGGGAAGAGATCGTACGCCATCTATTATATAAAGGAGCTGACCCAAACCTTCAATCGCAAAATGGTTACAACGTATACCCCATCCATACCGCAGCCGGCAATAATCTGGTCGCTATAGCGAAACTACTTGTAGAAGCGGGGGCTGAAGTTAACGTGTTTCAATCCTCGCGGATCAGCCCACTCCATCTGGCCGCACAAAACGGAAATATCGACATGATTATCCTACTGCTGGAAAACGGTGCTTCAGTAGAGGTTAAAGACGACATGGGAAAGACAGCGTCAGAACTTGCCGCAGAAAAAGGCCACGTAGACCTTGCGCGCATATTGGCCGTATAATATACTAACAGCTAACTGCGTACGGAATATGCCATCAGGCATCCCATAACTGGTGGCGCATACGCTTTACATAATTACGGAAGTCAAGTGCAACCCCTGCCAGGAAATAAAAAACAATCGGAAATCCCACCGCAATAAAGGAGCTATAAATAAAAAATAGCCGCAATTTGGAAATCGAGACACCGAAACGCTCACCAATGTACGTGCATACACCGAATGACCGCTGCTCGCAAAATAAAAGAAGCTTATTCATACTCTTTCCTTTGTTTGATAATATGCGTACCTATACTGCATGCTAAGCAACGCTTCTTGTCGCAATATATTTTTTTCATGTGCAACAAAGCCTGAGAGGTGGAGGCTGCCTCGGCCTGTATGCCTAAATCCCCAAATCGCTGTAAAACGGCGTTTCTTTCGGATTGGATCGCCTCCAGAAGCGCTATTGCGCGGTAAATATACGTTTCTTTGCCCATATATTTACCATAGCAGAATAAAATCACGGCAACGACATTGATAAGCAATAATGATACCGAACTATGCCCCATCTGCCCTAGGTGCTTGCTGGGACGGCCCCCAAATCGATAATGACTCTGCCAATACGGGTGTATGTGCAGCCCTTCAAACCAAGTCCGGATTTCGCGGACGTCGGATACCGTGAGGATGTCCGAAAATAAACGACCTCTCTTTGATAATAACGCGGTAAACTGAGCAATACGAAGGGTAGGAAAATTAGCTGGCCGCATCCGTAAGAACTTCCATTGGCTACCTTCCATGGGATCCAGACCATGCAGTTTTTGTAAATATTGATATTCGGACATCAGTTGACGGGTGTATACCCCATCGGAGTTTTCCTCATTTAACAGCCCCGCCTGTCCGAAATACAGCGCTTCAACCATGATTTGGTTTGTCCGGTGCTTCTCGAAAAGATTTAGCGGCACATGTCGGGCGAGCTGCTCAAATGCATCGGTATTGACCTTGAAACCAAACCCACGCGCCAACCAACGGTAGGTAGCCTCCTCCCAATTCCCTTCACATTCTTTCACTAAAGCCAACACTTGGTCCATCCGGGATTCGAGCCTTTCGATAAGCATACGATCTAGCCAGTGGTCTACCTTGATTTTGGGCACCTCGGACAATTGATGTTCGCAGGGAATCCAGTACATACCACTCATTAACTCCCGATGCCGCTGAAGCACGCCCGGGTTCAATATTGAGCCGATGGCCACCGTAGGCAGCACGGTGCCATCCTCACGCTGGACGTCGTTGTCATGTTCGTAAACAACATGCAGAACTACATTATTATAAGCTCTGTCCTGCTGGTGACGGTGGCGCATCCAATCTGACGAACGGATATGCAACTCCACGCTGCCCACCCATTCCGTATCGCCGATACGTAACCGGGATTGTAGAAAATCGGGGCCGGCGTCCATATTGTGAATCCCCACATCAAGTACGATTACGTCCTCTCCGCCCACGGTTGCCAACTGGCCGGGCTGATAAAGACGATACTTCCATGCAAAGTGTAATATGTCCTCGGTTAAAGACATGGTGTAGTTAATAATTGATCAAAGGTAAAAATATGAAATTTATCCAACTAGAACGACAAGTCGCTAGATTATTTCCCTAGACGGAATAAAAAACGGGTGTTTTGATTCCCGTCCATCTGTAATAGTGACAAAGGAAACGAAAGGTTTATAGATAATCAAACCAGCTTATAACATCAGCGTGAGATAAGCTTGATTTATCTTTGGCATCTAGGTTGCGGACGACTTGTCCATTTTGCATCTGGAGCAATCTATCGCCATATCGTAATGCTTCGTGGATTTGGTGGGTAACCAACATCGCAATGAGCTTATTTTCCCTAATAATCCGGTTGGCTATGTTCATAACCTGCCTTGCCGTTCGGGGGTCTAGTGCTGCAGTTGGTTCATCGAGCAGCAGCACATCGACATCGTCCATGACGGTCATCAATAAAGTAA
The DNA here is from genome assembly GCA_964643235.1 of uncultured Sphingobacteriaceae bacterium. Taxonomy (GTDB): domain Bacteria; phylum Bacteroidota; class Bacteroidia; order Sphingobacteriales; family Sphingobacteriaceae; genus CAYRGQ01. Next base: position 10,701 of record CAZXSL010000019.1, read on the forward strand.
GCGCTTGGCGTTGGCCTCCACTCAAGGTACCCATAGGCTGTTGCAGCTTGTCTTCCAATCCCATTTCCAAACTAGCGACCTGCTCACGCACTTGACGTTGAAATACATCACCCGTACCGATACGCAGACCTTTAGCCGATCGCCTTATGGCCGCCATCCGGAAGTTATCGAGCACAGTCAGACTACCCGCCGTACCTGCCAATGGGTCTTGGAACACCCGGGCTATCCGGCGACTACGCTGGTAGTCAGGATATCGGGTCAGATCTTCACCATCCAACACAACGGTACCCGTATCCGGATATAAGCTTCCGGCTACCAAGTTCAGTAAGGTACTTTTACCCGAACCGTTGGCTCCCAAAACAACTATAAATTCGCCGGATGCTAATGCCAAATGGTCTATATCCACAGCTGTCAGAGCATTGGATTTACCGGCATTGAATGTCAGTTTGATATGGTCGATGACTAACATGGATAATCAGCGTTTGAGTGAGATGAACGAACCCGCCCGAGGTAGCGCTACGATCAGTAAAACGAGGACAGCCGTCGTCAGCTTCAATAAATTGGGATTGATACCCATGTCCAGTGCAAGTGCCAGCATCAACTGAAAAACCACAACACCCAAAAGCACGCAACACAACATCAGCAGAATGGAAGAAACTTTGAGGTAATTGATCAATGTTTCGCCAATCATAACCGCCCCCAGTCCACTGATAACAATACCAATTCCCATGTTAATATCTGTAAACCCTTGGTATTGCGCAATAAGGCAACCACTCACTGCTATCAGGGCATTGGCAATAGCCAGCCCCAGCACCTTCATCCGTTCCGTATTGACACCTAGGGCGCGTACCATACTCTCAGTATCACCTGTAGCCCGCATGGCAATACCGAAATCCGTGCGCAACAAATAGCCCAACATAGCTAAAAACAGCAAGGCAATCAGGCCCACCACCAACACGGCATTATAGTCGTTATTGGCAAAGAACGTAAATTGGTCGAACAAGGTGTTTTGTGACAGCAGTGGAATATTGGAGCGCCCCATTAAGGTTAAATTGACGGAATACAGTGCCGTCATAACTAAGATACCTGAAAGCAGGGCATGGATACGCAACCGTGTATGTATCCATCCCGTAAGGCAGCCAGCCAAAGCCCCACTCGCCATGGATGCCAGAAAAGCCCAGACAACCGGGTATCCGTTCGTTAGGCATAAGGCCGCTACGACTGCGCCGAGGGTATAACTGCCATCGGCCGTGATATCCGGAATATTGAAAATCTTCAATGTCAGGAACAAACCGAACACCAAGGGTCCGAAACACAGTGCCTGGACGACTGCCGTCATATAGAAATCCATCGGTACTCAAGTTTGGTTTTCGATTGCAAGTTCATAACTACCCTTCCATTATGAATTCGTGTATATCGACAAAAGGTCATCGCCTACCGTCTGTGACGAAACCGCAATTCGTCCCAGCTTAGGAGCAGGAATTCCCTCTTTCCATTGCTGTGACGAACGAAATACTCGGGCTTCATCCCACAGTCCTGATGCGATAAATGAGCTCAGGATCTGGGCCCCGCCTTCTACGATGACCGATTGAATATCCATCAAATACAACTGATAGATAATTTTTTCAGGCAAGTACAATCCAAAATGCTCAAGGGCAATGTATTTGCGATTTCCTTCCCAATCCGCTTTCGATTCGTTGAAAATAATGACCGATCCATCGGCCCCATAGATCGCTGCATCCGTCGACACTTTTAGGTTTCGGTCTATTAAGATACGGATGGGATCCCTCCCCTCCCACTCTCGGGCAGTCAATTGTGGATTGTCTATCAATGCCGTATTTGTCCCCACCAACACCGCATCTTCTTCTGTTCGCCAACGATGCACTAACTGCCTGGCAATAGCACCCGATATCCAACGTTGTCGTCCGTCTGTCGGGGCAAAATAGCCATCGGCAGTTTCAGCCCATTTCAAAATGATATAAGGCCGGCTCTTACGAACACGCGTAAAAAAACGCCGATTGAGCCACATCGCCTCTTCCTTGCATACGTCATCAACAACGTGTATACCGGCCGCACGCAACAGGCCAACACCCTTTCCATTGACTCGATCGAAAGGATCACTGCAGCCTATAACCACTTCCTTAATACCGCTTTCGGCAATAAGTGACGCACAGGGCGGGGTTTTTCCCTGATGTGCGCAAGGCTCTAAGCTGACATACAGCGTACTATCCCGAAATATATCCACAGCTTGTTTACCAAACCTCGCCTTGACGTCCTGTACTAAAAGAGCCTCGGCGTGGCCTTGGCCATATTGCCGGTGGTAATTCTCCGCAACAATACGGCCTTGGTAAACCAATACGGCACCGACCATGGGATTGGGGCTGACGCTCCCCGCACCTCGTTGGGCAAGCTCCAAGCAACGCCGCATGTATACCTCATGGTTTTGCATGACACAAACTTACTGAAAATATCGAAAGTTCGGCCGCTCCACACCCGGCAATATCGACATCCTTAAAGGCTAGCCCGTTTCCTCCTCCAACGGCCACTCGGCTAATTTATCCTGCAACATCCGAGATATCCGGTTAAAATAGCGCTTTTGTTTGTAGCCCATTACCCATTGTACACCTTGAACAGCGTTGGTATGGAAAATTTCATCGGCTTCTTTCAGTATGTCTGGGTGTATTTGTGCTTCAACAACCTCCAAACCACTATCTAAGGCCATGTCAATCACCACACGGCGCATTACGCCCGCAATACAGCCTTCGCTGATAGCAGGTGTGTAGAGCTTCTTGTCGTACCAAAAAAATACGTTAGAGCTTAGCGATTCGCAGACGTAACCATCTTGGTTAAGAATTATAACGTCATCCAAATCTTTATTCTTTCGATATAGTCCAGCCATTACATACACCAACGCATTAGCAGATTTGATACCAGAAAGCTCGCTTGCAGCCTTGCGATATTCTGGATAAACATCAACAATCAACCCTAGTTTGCGGTGTTTGAGATCATCCTTATTTAACTTCGAACAACCTAAGATATAGGATACCTTATTCTGAGCCGGACTGTACAACCCACCACCATCCCGAAATACATGCAGGCGAAGCCGGACATGCTCACCCTCTAAATTGTTTTTTCGAATAAGTTTATCGGCTTGGGCTCGAACGAATTGATGGTCAAAACGCACGGACTGATCCATGTGGAGCATCTCCATACCTTTATGCAGGCGTTGCAGGTGGTAATCCAGAAAACGGACATCCCCATCCATCCATCTCATCGTTTCAAACAAACCGTCCCCGTATCGAAAAGAGCGGTTTTCGGAGGTTAATATCGCTTCCTTTTCAGGAAAAAGTTTTCCATTATAATCGATAAACGTAACAGGCATATATTCTTTTAAAATCTAAGTCAAAACAGCTTAGACACGTTTGTCCTCAGGAGCAAAATAGCAGTTAGCCTTGATTGGCCACGTGGCTATACGCGCGCCATTTTTCCAAACATAAACGGAAATCTTCCGGCAATGGTGTGTCAAATTCCATCAATTTTCGTGTCGTAGGGTGTACGAACCCCAAACTACATGCATGCAGCGCCTGGCGGGGCAAGATTGAAAAACAATTTTCGACAAACTGCTTATATTTCGAGAAAACGGTGCCGCGGAGGATACGGTCGCCACCGTACACCGCATCGTTAAATAGCGGGTGGCCTATGGACTGCATGTGAGCACGTATCTGGTGGGTGCGTCCGGTTTCCAACTGGCACTCGATCAAGGTGACATACCCAAATCGTTCTAATACCCGGTAATGCGTAACGGACCATTTTCCCTTTGTTTCATCGTCGTATACGGCCATTACCTTCCGGTCTTTGGCACTACGGCCAATGTATCCCGTTACCGTACCATCGCTTTCTAGATCGCCCCAAACCATCGCCACGTACCGGCGCGATATTGAATGATCGAAAAATTGCTTGGCGAGAAAAGTTATTGCCCATTCGTTTTTGGCAACGACCAACAGTCCACTCGTATCCTTATCAATACGGTGTACCAAGCCGGGTCGCCCCTCATTGCCAGGTAATTGCGGCAACTGATTAAAGTGATGCACCAATGCATTGACGAGGGTGCCCGTGTAATTATTGTATCCGGGATGAACCACCATTCCCGCTTCTTTGTTGACGATTAACACATCGTCGTCTTCGTACTCGACAGCAATCGGAATATCCTCGGGATACACTTCCGTATCACGCGGTGGATGTGGCAGTACGACCGAAATGATATCGTTAGGTTTTACTTTGTAGCTTGCCTTGACGGTATTGTCATTAACGAGCACCGAACCAGCTGTAATTGCGCTTTGGATACGATTGCGCGACGCATTCTCCACCCTATTCATCAGGAATTTATCGATACGCAGTAGTGCTTGACCCTTGTCCACAACAATGCGTAAGTGTTCGTATAAATCCTGATCAGTATTGTCCTGGAATTCCTCCTCATCCACCATGCGACAAACTTAGAGAAAAAGCCTTAGATACGAAAGTGGCCATAACAATTGGAGGGAGCTGTTGGCATAGTGGACAGGCATGGAAGCTTTTGTGGAAATAAGTGCTAATAAAATAGCATTGGAATCAAACACATTTTGCCAAAAAACTAAACGACTACGTGTTGTCTGGCAACAACAGCAATGAACATTAACGTCACATATCCTTGCTTTTAAAGAGAATTTCTATTTTCCCACAACCAATATCCGACCAAATCAAATACCTTTGCCAACATGAAACCCCTATCGTTTGCATTCCATAGCCCTATTGATGTACTGACTCTCCCCGAGTTTACGAACGCCGGTATCCGGGTTGATGTCAAGCGCGACGATCTCATCCATCCTTTCATTTCCGGCAACAAATGGCGAAAACTGAAATATATCTTAGAAGACGCACGGCTCAAAGGAAAAAACCACTTGGTAACCTTTGGCGGAGCCTGGTCTAACCACTTATTGGCTACGGCTTGTGCGGGTGCCCGATTTGGAATGCGTACAACGGCGATGGTCCGAGGCGAAGCGGTGTCCAACCCCGTGCTTTCTCTATGCCGCATATTCGGCATGAACTTAAAATTCGTGAGCCGCGCCGAATATCGAGACAAACAAGCTTTATACCAACAGTTTTCTACCGAGCGCAAGGACACCTATTTTGTGGATGAAGGTGGTTTTTCGGCCTTGGCAGTACATGGCTGTGCCGAAATCATTGATGAGCTTGATCAGGAATACGATCACATATTTTGTGCCTGTGGCACCGGAACAACACTTGCCGGATTAGCGAAAGGCATCGTAAAGCACCAATTAAGAACCCACGTACACGGTATACCCGTACTCAAATACGGTGACTTCCTATTGGATGACATGCAAATGATAGCCCCGGATCTTACTTCGCAAAGTATCTATTTACACACCGATTACCATTTTGGCGGATATGCCAAACATACCGACGAGTTGCTCCGCTTCGTGACACGGTTTTCAAGTACTACAGGAATACTTATCGAGCCTACCTACACCGGCAAGTTGTTCTATGCATTGACTGACTTAGCGAGAAACCGATTTTTGAAGAAAGGAGAAAGGATATTAGTCTTGCATACAGGCGGACTAACAGGTATTTTGGGCAAACATGAACAAATCGTGGCCAGCCAAGCACAAGATATCATCTACTAAAAAGACAAGCCATACAAAAAGCAGATTTAGGCAATTTAAACCCAACAATCGTTTAAAATTACGCTTTGTACATCCAAAAAATTTGCCTTAAAGGCAGTTTTTACGTAAGTTTGGGGGAACACCAACCCAATTATAAAGCATGTATAACAACACCATCCTGCCCGAGGAAGTACACACTACATTGAAACGACACGTACTTGCAGACGGCTTTGACCTTACATTCGACATGGATCGCAGCCGGGGCGTCATGATTTACGACTCGAAACATCAACGCGAACTTTTGGACCTGTTCACTTGCTTTGCTTCCGTGCCTATCGGCTATAACCATCCGAAGGTGTCGGGTGATGAGGCTTTTAAGAAAAGTCTGCTCAACGCAGCCATCGCTAACCCGTCCAACTCCGATATATATACCACAGAATATGCGTATTTCCTCCAAACGTTCAGTCGCATCGGCATTCCCGAATACTTGCCACATGCATTCTTTGTATCGGGCGGTGCACTTGCTGTAGAAAATGCTTTAAAAGTGGCCATGGACTGGAAGGTTCAGAAGAATTTCAAGAAGGGGCACACCCGAGAAAAAGGAACGAAAGTTATCCACTTCGAACAAGCCTTCCATGGGCGTTCCGGATATACGTTAAGTCTGACCAACACCCAACCAGAGAAAACCAAATGGTTTGCTAAGTTTGATTGGCCACGCGTGAGCAGCCCGAAAATCGTGTTTCCCTTAAACGAGGAGAACCTCGCTGACGTCCAACGTCGCGAACAGCAAACAATTAGCGAAATCAAGCAAGCATTTGCGGATAACCCAGACGATATCTGTGCCATCATACTCGAACCCATCCAAGCGGAGGGTGGTGAAAACCACTTCCGCGTCGAGTTTATGGAAGCACTCCGGCGCCTAGCCGACGAAAACGACGTTCTGCTCATCTACGACGAAGTACAAACCGGCGTGGGCCTGACGGGAAAATTCTGGGCACATGAACACTTCGGAAAGCACGCACGCCCCGATATCATCGCCTTTGGCAAGAAAATGCAGGTCTGCGGAATCCTCGCCGGACGCCGCATCGATGAAATTGAAACCAATGTATTTAAGGTACCTTCGCGTATCAACTCGACTTGGGGAGGTAACCTAGCCGATATGGTACGTGCTACCAAATTCCTCCAAATCATTGAAGCAGACAACTTGGTTAATCATGCTGAAAAAACCGGGCTCTATTTAGCGGACAAGCTGCAAAGATTGGCTGAAAAATACCCCGTGCTCACCAACGTCAGACACCGGGGGTTGTTTGCAGCGTTCGATTTCCCGAATGGTCAACTTCGTGACGACTTCCTGAAACAAGGATTAGCAAAAGGTGTCCTTTTTTTGGGGTGCGGCGACCGGTCGATACGTTTCCGCCCCGCACTCATCATAGAAGAGCACGAGCTAGACCTCGGCCTAGCCGTGCTAGAATCAATCGTGCAAGACTATTAATGGCAACTTCGGTCGCCGCGACTTGCTCTAGCCGCCAACAATCGCTTGCACTTCGTCCATGATCCGCTGAGCAATCGCTTCGGCACGATGTTGGGTCGGAGCTTCGCTATATACGCGGATAATGGGTTCTGTGTTGGATTTGCGGAGGTGAACCCATTCTTCCGCAAAGTCGATCTTCAAACCATCTATCGTGCTGTGATCTTCGTGCTGGTAGCGCTGCTGCATCGTGGCCAGCAAATTGTCGATATCTAACCCGGGAGTAAGCGTAATCTTATTTTTGGACATGAAATATTGTGGATAGCCTGACCGAAGTTCGGAAATCGATTTGCCAGATTTAGCCAGATGGGTCAGGAAAATAGCGATTCCAGCCAGCGCATCACGCCCGTAGTGGGTCGCCGGATAAATAACTCCGCCGTTGCCCTCACCACCGATAACAGCATTAACCTCCTTCATTTTCGTCACGACGTTGACCTCTCCTACTGCTGCTGCATAATACGTCCCACCATGGCTTTCTGTCACATCGCGCAATGCACGCGTTGAAGATAAATTAGACACTGTATTTCCGGGCGTATGCTGCAAGATATAATCACTTACCGCTACTAGGGTGTATTCCTCACCAAACATTTCCCCATTCTCCATCACAAAGCACAAGCGATCTACGTCAGGGTCGACCGCAATGCCTAAGTCGGCTTGCGTATCAACGACCAAAGCGGACAGGTCTTGAAGATTTTCGGCCAGTGGCTCAGGATTGTGTGCGAAATGTCCAGTTGGATCGCAATGGATCTTGTGGATGGTTTTCACCCCCAAAGCTGTTAATAACGCCGGCACAAAAATACCGCCTGTGGAATTTACAGCGTCCACCGCTATGCTGAAATCAGCCTGACGGACAGCTTCCACGTCAACCAAATCTAGGGCGAGAACCTGATCGATATGTTTCTGCAAATAAGCATCAGTATATGTTACCTGTCCTAAATCGTACACGTCCGAAAAATCAATATCCAGCTGCTCGGCTATCGCAAGCACCTCTTGCCCTTCGGCATCGTTGATGAACTCGCCCTTGTCATTCAAGAGTTTCAAAGCGTTCCACTGTGCTGGATTGTGGCTAGCCGTTAGGATAATCCCACCAGCTGCCTTTTCCTCGGGCACGGCAATTTCAACAGTCGGGGTCGTGGAAAGCCCAAGATCGACCACATCAATACCCGCAGCCTGCAGCGTACCGACTACAATATTTCGAACCATCTCTCCTGATATCCGGGCATCACGACCCACCACAATCCGCTTGTTACCCGATTTTGAGGTAATAAACGTACCAAATGCAGCCGTAAACTTAACAATATCAATAGGTGTCAGGCCATCGCCAGGCTGGCCACCAATTGTACCACGTATTCCCGATATGGATTTAATGAGTGTCATAGCATATATTTAAAAGGTGAAATCATTGATGCAGCCAAAATTAGCAATATTGCAGAACAAAATCTGCTTCTCAACACGACGAAACTTCAATAAAATGCTTACTTTTGTTGCAACTTTGTTTAATTTAACACAAAACACACATGGAACAGGCTGGTAAGCAATGCAGAACACCCATCCTCAAACCGACGGGAAGCACCTCGAAGTGAAGCAATACCCTGTTCCTAAACTAAAAGACGAAAACAACCCAGCTCTGAATGGACCAACTTATCGCTTTCGACCAAGACCTGTTTATCGCCATCAACAACGGCATGAGCAATGCGTTTTTCGATTGGTTTATGCCAATTATGCGCAATCCCTACACATGGGCTCCCCTGTATTTATTTATTATCGTTTTCTGTATCAAGAATTACAAAATGCGAGGTGTACTGGTAGTCGTATTTTTACTCATCACCTTTGGTATTGCTGACTCGGTTTCTTCATCCGTGATTAAAAAATCGGTACAGCGTGTCCGGCCTTGCAACGACGTGGAATTCAAGGAAAATGTCGTTCTACGCACTCGCTGCGGGGGCGGATATGCCTTTACGTCATCACACGCGACAAATCACTTCGCCTTGTCGCTATTCCTAATCATGGTCTTCTATCGTCGGTGGAAGCACATCTTATGGCTAAGTTTATTATGGGCAGCGACAATCAGTTTCGCCCAAGTCTATGTCGGGGTCCATTACCCTTTGGACATCTTGGGAGGAGCTCTTTTGGGTACTGCGATAGGCATCCTCGTGGGTTCCATATTCCGGTACATTCAACCTAATCTCAGGCCCGAGCAATCATCTTCGACCGTATGAGTTCCATATCAATTGTTTCCATCCTGTTTATATCCGCCTTTATTGCGGGTATCGCCGTGTTTTTTGTCAAACGCGACAACACCAATATGCTTAAGCTAATTCTTGCTTTCAGCGGGGCATATCTATTTTCGATTACCGTATTGCATTTGCTGCCACATGTATACCATTCGTCGAATACAACTCCCGAGGTATTGGGTCTGTTTGTACTTGGTGGTTTTATTTTCCAGCTCATTATGGAGCAATTTTCGCACGGTATCGAGCACGGCCATATCCATAGGTCGGAATCCCCAAAAGGACTGTTCCCCATGGGCATCATGATTAGCCTTTGCCTTCACGCCTTCTTGGAAGGCATGCCAATCGCGTCGCATCACCAAAACGAATTGGTATTCGGCATTGCACTTCATCACGTACCCGCATCCTTTGCTCTAGCCACTTTATTGGTCCATGCGAATATCTCTAAAACGAATATCCTCATGCTGATCGGGGTATTCGCGGCCATGACACCGCTTGGTTTTTTACTGAGTAAGGGAATCGTGGCAGGTTCTATGGGAAACATAGAACAATATTCGGATCGCATCATGGCTATTGTCGTTGGTATTTTTCTACACATTTCCACCACTATCCTGTTCGAGTCAGGCTCAGCCGATCATCATAAATTCAACAGGAAGAAAATGGTTGCTGTGGTGCTGGGAATTGCAGTTTCGCTGCTAAATTTTGTGTTTGCACCCCACGATCATGGGCATGAACACCATAACCACCATGGACATGAGCACCATGACCATAGTCATCATTAGAGAACAACAGGCTTAATATCCGCGTATTTTATCCAAAAGGCCATTCAATACGCGGCATTCCTCTTCGGTAATCTGATTGCATAGGATGTCCATCAGGAGCATAGACTCGTCCAATTGAGCAAGCGTATCCATCCCTTTATCGGTAATGATAACGTCTACAGCTCGTCGGTCGTCGAGGTTTTTGGATCGAGACACCAAATCCTTAGCAACCAAGCGATCGATAATCCGCGACACGTCGGGCATCTTATCGATCATACGCTCTTTCAACATACGATTAGTTGTAGGCTTGGGATACTGTCCACGAAGAATACGTAGCACATTGAACTGCTGAAGGGTAATTCGCTGCTCGCCGGCCCGTGTTTCCAATATGTCAGTTATCCAATTGCTCGTAAACACGATGTTAACGGTGGCCTTGTGGTGCTCGTTGTGAAATTTGCCCACCTTAATTTCATCCTCGATCCGCATAATCGGTTTTTATTTACGTGATGACGGGGCGCATTCCCCATACCAGTTTCAAAGTTGAATACGGAATAACATCCGTCCTAGGCGTTCAACTGTTTAACAAAGTTTAGAAACAGCTCGATAGCCTGACGTTTTTCCGCATTCAGGTCATAATCAATATTCGTTGTCAAATAATGCACGAAGTCAAAATCGGGTCGTGTTTCAATCTCCTTTGCTACTTCCAAACGCTGCCCTACACCAGCGGCCAAAGCCTTATTGAACGCATTGATAAACTCTTCAGGGAGGGGTTTATTAGCCACCCAAACAGCAAAAACAAATGGCAGGCCTTGAAAGGCTTCCCACTCCTCAGCCAGGTCGTAATAATAGGGCGTTTGCTGCTTTTTCCCAAATGTACGATCGCCAATCTGAACGAATGCATCTGCATCCTCGGTATCAACAATCGTCACGTCGTTCTTCCAATGAAACTTCAGCAAAACCCTGGCCAAGGCATTGGAAGTCCGCGAATGGGAATCCAAGCGCAGAGTTCGGATTTCCGAAACGGGTTTGTGGCTAAAAATAAAAACGGAATCCACTGCTCCACTTGCCCCTATGCAAAAGTCAGTAACAATACGGTAGTTTGCAATCTCGGGCAATGCAGCTACCGGCACGACACCCAAATCTGCCTCATCTTGGATCAATTTGCGCGCGCAGACGCTAGGGATATCCAACGTCATATCTACTTGGTCCATGACCGTACTTTGGCGCAATCCGCGCAAAAAAGGCAACGTATTCGTATACGATACCGCAGATAAACGAATTTTTTTCATGAATTAAACAGTAATTAATCCCTCCAGATGCCGGGTATTATAGGCATCGATTATTTCAAAACGAGACTGGGCAAATTTCACCCGATACAGTGCCGTGTTGGTATGTGGGATATCATCCATTTCCGAAACGGGCTTTCCAGTCATCCAGCACAGCATGATACGCATCGCACGTCCATGCATGCAAACCAAAACCTTGCGATCGACTTCGCGACGGAGAATTTCATCCATTGCTTGGCGTTGCCGCTTGACCACTTGGTTGGGCGATTCGCCTGCTTCCACACTTTCATCTAACTGACCATCGCTCCAACGCGCAGTCAGTGTCTCAAAACCTTGAAGGATACTAGGTGTTAAGTCCTGACCTTCATAGATACCCCAACTAATTTCATCCAATCCAGCTAGCTGTTGCCAAGGGAGGCCATCTGCGAGGAATGGTTCTACCGTTTGGTGTGTACGCAACAACGTAGACGTGTAAACCCGTTCAAACCCTTCAGCTTCATATTCCCCGTAAAATGCAGCAGCTTGTTGATGCCCAGTTTCATTGAGCGGCGAATCGATGCCACGTCCTTGCACAATACCTCGGAGGTTGAGGTCGGTTTGGCCGTGGCGGATGATAAACAATTCTTTTTCCAACAATTTATTATTTATTTACTACCGGTAGTTGATAGTACTTTGGCTTTGCGGCCTCGTCTTCTTCAAAAACTACGTCGTTGTAATCAGTAATCACATTGTATAAGGTATCCCGTTCCACGGGGTGCCTTCCCACTTGTTTGATCAGGTTGACCAACTCGCGGGTGCTCAGTGCCGGGTTTTGCTCCTCAGCACCGGCCATTGAATAGATTTTGGTTGTATCGTCCAGGGTTCCATCGATATCATCAACACCAAAACTCAGGGACATCTGGGCGGTTTCCCGGCCTATCATGGCCCAATACGCCTTGATATGTGGAAAATTGTCCATGTAAATCCGTGAAATAGCATAATTGCGAAGGTCTTCCACTACCGAGACCTCGGGCACCGCAGACATCTGGTTGTCCTGATTGTGGAACTTAAGAGGAATAAATGTCTGGAAACCACCTGTTTTATCCTGCAATTGCCGAAGCTGTTCCATATGGTCGACCCGATGCCAATACTCCTCGATATGTCCGTACAGAATCGTCGCATTGGAGTGCATGCCTAGTTTGTGCCATTCCTCGTGTATAGACAGCCACTGTTCGGCATTGCATTTGTCTTTGGCAATTTTCTCTCGGACCTCGGGATGGAAAATTTCCGCCCCTCCTCCAGGCATGGATTCTAAGCCTGCTTCTTTCATCATCGCCATTCCAGTAGCATAATCCACCTTCGCTTTCTTGAAAATATAGTGGTATTCCACCGGTGTCAGAGCTTTGACATGGAGGTTGGGACGGTGCTTTTTGATAGCACTAAACAATTCCATGTAGAACTCCATGTTGTATTGGGGCAACACTCCACCCACAATGTGTACTTCGGTAATCGGCTCGTTATCATAGGATCTGACTTGCTCCATCATCTCCGCCATGGTAGCCTCCCAGCCTTCGTCCCGTTGTTTGATAAGCCGTGAATAGGAACAAAACTTACAATCGTATACGCAGAGATTAGTCGGCTCGATATGGAAATTACGATTAAAATATGTCGTATCGCCATGCAAACGCTCGCGGATGAAATTGGCTAGAACTCCCAAATAAAATAATTCACCTTTTTCGTAGAGCAGCACGCCTTCCTCGTAGGAAATACGCTGTCCCGCTTTTACCTTCTCTGCAATCGCACGCAAGGAAGGATCCAGATACTTGTTGTTGATTAAAAAATTGAGCTTGTTCTCCGCTGCCATACCCTTTTTTCTTGGTACGCAAATATAGCGAAAATCTAAGTGGGATACAAAGCTGGAAACAGATACAAAACAAAAAATCTCTCTGCTTTTAGGTCTTCATACGGGACATATTCACTACTAACAAACCCAGACTAAAACGCAAGATCTTAGAAAGAAATTAAAGTTAAATGAGCTAGTAAAAGTCTGACCCGCTACTGTACTCAGATAACCTATTTACCCGACAGCTCCTCTTCTTATTCGTCAAACAGCTGCATATCCACGAGCTTTCGATACAAGCCGTCGATTGCCATTAATTCGGCATGAGTTCCTTCCTCCACGATTTTACCGGCATCGACAACCGCAATTTTGTCTGCATGCTTAATCGTACTGAGGCGATGCGCAATAACGAGTGTAGTACGGTTTTTCATCAAACTAAACAACGCATCCTGCACCAATTTTTCCGACTCCGTATCCAGTGCTGAGGTCGCTTCATCCAGCAACATGATGGGTGGGTTGCGGAAAACGGCACGGGCTATACAGATCCGCTGTCGTTGCCCTCCGGATAGCTTCGTACCTCGATCACCGATGTTCGTCTGGTAACCGTTTTCTGATTCCATAATGAATTCGTGGGCATTAGCTATTCGAGCTGCAGCTTCCACATCCTCAGGCCGAGCGTTAACATCGGGGAATGCAATGTTATTAAAAATCGTATCGTTAAACAGGATAGACTCCTGGTTAACCAGCCCCATTTGGCTTCTCAGTGAATCGATATGGATATCACGCACATCGGTTCCGTCAAAACGTACTACGCCACTATCCGCATCGATAAAACGGGGAATCAAATCAATAATAGTCGATTTACCTCCTCCCGATGGACCTACCAAGGCAACGGTTTGCCCTTTTCCAATGGTCAGATTTATACCGCGCAACACTTCCTTCGTGTCGTAGGAGAAATGAACATCCTGAAGTACGACTTCATGCTCAAACGAGGTCACGTTCGCGCCGTCGGCCTTTTCAACGATGTCACTCTTCTGGTCAATCAAATCCAGCACCCGCTCGCCGGCCGCTAATCCGGAATTAATCGTGCTAAACGAATCGGTCAAAGCCTTAGCCGGCCGCATAACTTGTGAAAATATAGCGATGTATGCGATGAATTCAGTCGCAGCTAAATCACTACTATCCGTAAGAACCAAATGCCCACCATAAAGTAGGATAACGGCTACCATCACCACTCCCAGCAATTCGGATACTGGAGAACCCATCTGCTGCCTACGTACCATCCGCCTACTCAATTTTGAAAACTCCTTGTTCTCGTTATTGAAACGATTCTTGACAAAATCAACCGCATTGAATGCCTTGATAATCCGTATCCCTGAAAGCGCTTCGTCCAAGTAGCTGATCATATTAGCATAACGCTCTTGGGCTTGGGTGGCTTGCGCTTTTAGCTTCTTGACTATCAGAGCAATAAAAAATGCAGACCCCGGTATAACTAAAACGGAAAACAAAGTCAGCTTGACCGATATCATGAACAAGAACACAACGTAAGCTAAAATTTGCAGGGGCTCCTTGAAT
>CAZXSL010000020.1:0-25483 GCA_964643235.1 uncultured Sphingobacteriaceae bacterium
CGGGGATCTTCGTGTTCATAGAGATGAGACCCGTCAAAACGGTGCAGACCGTGGGCATCACCTGGAAAATGGGAAGGTACCCAGTCCAAGATAACACCGATGTCGTTAAGGTGCATCTGCTCCACGAAATACATCAAATCCTGGGTGGAGCCATAGCGTGAACTAGCAGCGAAAAAGCCAGTCACTTGGTAGCCCCAAGAGGGATAGTAAGGGTGCTCCATCACAGGCAGCAATTCCACGTGGGTAAATCCCGTTTCTTTGAGGTAGGGGACGAGCTTGTCGGCTACTTCGCGGTAATTGAGTAGGCGACTTGGGTCGTCCGGATCCCGTATCCACGAACCTACATGCATTTCGTATACGGACATGGGCTTGTTCAGGCCGTTGTGTTCATGGCGTTTGGCCATCCAGGCGGCATCATCCCATTCATACCAGTTGGTTGTTACGATAGAAGCAGTGCTGGGTGGTACCTCATTGAGCAGGGCAAAGGGATCCGCTTTTTCCAATACTTCGCCGTCGTAGGATTGGATGCGGTATTTGTAAATCTCGCCGATGCTGATGTTAGGGATGAAACCTTCCCAAATACCGGAATTGTCCCAGCGGGGGAACAACTGGTGGGAGTAGGGGTTCCAGCCGTTGAAATTGCCTATTACGTGCACACTCTCGGCGTTGGGCGCCCAAACGGCGAAATAGGTGCCCGCAGTCCCGTCGTTGAGTACCACGTGCGAGCCGAACTTTTCGTACAACTTATAATGCCGACCCGCCTGGAAAAGATCAACGTCAAAATCTGTAAAGAGAGAGAAACCTTCTACTGGAGCCTGCATAATTCGATAGTTTATATGGATGGATATATCACATGTCTTTGTTACTTGTTCGGTTTACCTAGGATACCACGATTTGCTTGAAGTCTTTCGGCACTTTGATTGTGTCGTATCCTCCGTCGCCTTGTTTGATGGTTGCTTTCTTGCCATCGACCAGTACCTGGTTGACGGTAAATGGAAAGCCTACTAGTAGTAAGTCGTAAGTGTCATAACGTTCTGAAAATAAACCATCCACCTCTTGTGTGATGGATAGGCTTGTATCACTTCCCCTGACCACAAATTTCTTTTCGAGGTAAATTTGTTGCTCGTAAGCGAACGTATCGCCATGGTCCTCATAAAGATAGCTAATTACCTCTTCATTTCCATGATAGATACGTAATTTCATGGAATCTATGGGTTTTTCGTCCACATATTGCATCACGGGATATTCCGGCAATACCGTGCCGCCCCGTACAAACATGGGCATCTCGTCTATGGGAGTAGCTACATTTATCTCTTGCTTTCCCTCGTAGGCTGTGTCGTTCCAATAGTAGTACCATTTGCCTGCAGGTAAGTATACAATCTTGGAGGTCTGCCCAGGGTTCAATACTGGGGATACAAGGATCTTATCGCCAAAGCCAAACTCTTCCTCGCGTGGCATGTTGGAGTCGATTTCCTGCTCCAATAGCGTGATGGGCCGAAGTATAGGCAATCCGTAATGCGTATGTTCCCAAAAAACCGAATAGATATATGGTAAAAGCTTGTAGCGCAGCTCGATGAACTTGCGGTTGATGGCCTCGTAGTCCGGCCCAAAGCTCCAGGGCTCGCGTGCGGCAGTATCTCCCGCCGAGTGCCCCCGCATGAATGGCGAAAACACACCGAACTGTATCCACCGGGTAAAAAGCTCACCGTCCGGCTCGCCGCTGAATCCGCCTATATCTGTGCCGCAGAAGGGCATGCCCGAAACCGAAAGCCGCTGCAACTGCAATACGCCTAAACGCAGGTGTTCCCAGGTCGCGATGTTGTCGCCTGTCCATACCGATGCATATCGCTGCGTACCCGCATAGGCTGCACGCGTAATCGTAAACGGACGCCGTTTGTGGAACAGCTTTTTTAGGCCTTCGTAGGTGGCGCGTACCATTTGCATCCCGTACACGTTGTGCGCTTTGCGATGCGAACCCCGGTAGCCGTCGTAGTTGTGGCGTACGTCGTCAGGGAAGGTGCCCCGACCGAATACCGCCGGCTCGTTCATGTCGTTCCACACACCGGCGACACCGGCATCCACCAGACCTTGGAACAGGCCTCCCCACCATTCCCGGACTTTCTCGTTGGTGAAATCCGGAAACTGGCAGCGCCCCGGCCATACATAACCTTCCATGAAATAATCGTCGCCCCGGCGGCAGAAATAGTTGTTTTCCTTGCCCTCACGGAATACCCAGTAGTTGTTGTCTACTTTGATGCCGGGGTCGATGATGACGACCGTGCGAAAGCCATCGTCTGCCAGTTCCTTGATCATCCGCTTGGGATCCGGGAAATGGTGCTTGTTCCACGTAAAGCAGCGGTAACCATCCATGTAATCGATATCAAGGTATATGGCATCGCAGGGGATTTGTCGCTCGCGGAAGTTGCGGGCCAAGTCTTTGACCTTGCTCTCCGGGTAGTAGCTCCAACGGCATTGATGATAACCCAATGCCCACAATGGCGGAAGGTAATGCGTGCCGGTCAGCGTATGGTAATGGCTAATCACGTCCATCATTTGTGGGCCGTGGATGTAATAATATTGGAGTTCGCCGCCTTCAGACCAAAAGCTCGTCTGGTCGTGGGCTTCCGATGCGAAATCAAAATAAGTCTTGAACGTATTATCGAAGAATATACCATAGGCGTGACCCTCATTCAGTCCGATGTAGAACGGGATGCTGCGGTAAAGCGGGTCTTGGTTGAACTGGAAAGAATAGGTGTCCGAATTCCAGTTGACGAACCGGCGCCCGCGCATGTTCAGGTGCGTGGGCTTGTCGCCCAAACCATAGAACCCTTCATTGGGCCGTGCGGTTTTTGAGCAATAGACGTAGTATCCACCAAAATCTGTGTTTTCTTCCCAGTGCATCGGTGTGTGGTCGGTATTGTAAACTTTACCCTCCCGGTCCTTGAATGTGATAAGAAAATCCGATTTTCGAATGGAACAGATTACCGTATTGGTTTTTACGGAATAGTGGAGTTCGTCCTCATCGAACGAAAATACTGCTACCCATTTGTTTGTTTGTGGTACGGCATAAGAAAAATCAGCCAGAAACTGCCCGCTCGGCGCCAGACGCACCCGGATAATCTCATCGCTGACTACCTTGACCTCTACCGTGGCATGCCCATCGGTAAAATAAAAGTTATTGTCTTCCTGATGGTAACCCGTTACTTCACCTAAGTAATTCTTGACTACTTCGGGTAAATCCAAAACCGGGTTATTGACGTGGTGTACACCTTCGTCTAGCGTGCTAACTTCCGTTGTTTTGGACACAATATCCTCGCTGCTGTTCTTTGCCATAAAAATAAAACACTAATTTTTAGCCAAAGTACATTTTTTCACGTAGTAAACAAATTAAACGGAAGTGCAATATTTTTCTGGCGGAAGTTATCAAAACGGTTAATGAAGCGGAATGCTAACCAGACGTCGGTAGTTGTTTAATCAGAGGGTATTGAAGAGCGTATCTGCACTATAAAACGCATATTGTACGGTACAAGGTATTGGTTATGTTTTGTGAGATTGGGGGCTGGCGAAAAAAACGGTATTTGAAGTAATTTTAAAAACTAACTGAAAACTGTTAAAGCACGATAATTTGCTGTTTTGAATTACCCCTACAGAGATTGACCTAAAAAATCATTGAATTCCAGTATTATATGATTGAACTGCATTCGTTAATTTTGGGGAAATCGAGTCCAATGATTGAAATTGTCAAGTTGCCTCCATCGGAATCAAAATCGATCAAGCATCGAGGGCGGGGTACAAGGCTTAAAATCGTGCTGTTTTTTGCGCTATGCTTTCTTTTATTTAGCGTGTTGTTTGATGTACATTTACTGGTGGCACTTTTCTGTGTGGCACTTGTTTCTGCTCTGTTTTTAGTTACTCCAGTACGGGATAGAGCCATGGATGATGCAGATTTTAATGCCGGCATAAAGATTAGGCGTCGAGGAAAAATTGTGTCATCCCATTACTTTATGGGGAATATTGGCGTAAGTGGTGGAAGGCTTACACAATCCCTTACTATCACCATGGAGCCAGAACATCTTGACGGCGATTACCCCCAGCATGATACGTTTATGCTGATATCTGGCTTGGGAGCATTGTATTATAGGCCTGATTATAGTTTGTTTAGTCGCTATAAGTCCCTTGAGAATAAAGAAGTTCAAATTGAGTATTTGCCTTATTCGGGAGCTGTTTTAGCATTTAATGAACGCCCGGATATTCCGTCGGACTTGCTCGAACGTCATCATCCTGCCGCATGGCCTAACGTATCATTCAGTATGGGGTTTTTTAGTGTAGAGAATGACGCGGAGCAAAGAGACAAACGGTTATTTCATAGTCATATCACGGAAGTGTGGTTTCGAAGAGAATCAACTACAAGCGGATTCTTTTTTCTAAGGATGGAAGCTAAGCCTGGTAAACAGTCTCTCGATATTGCATCTTATGCAGACGGTTTCGAGGAACTTGAGCAATGGTTATTTCGGCAACGTTATTTCCGAAAGAAGATCTATGAGCGTGCAAAAGATAAAACAGATGTACCTGTCGACGTATTAGTATGGAAAAATAGTGATGTATTATAGAAAAACGGGCTTTGGATATCAACATCCAAAGCCCGTTGTTCGTTTCGTATTAACGAATTTAGTATTAATTGACCCGAATCGGGTCGGCTGGGTCAACGATATCGATATACGGATAGCTTTTCATTTCCTCTAGAAGGAGTTTGATGGTACGTTCCAATTGGGGGTCGCGCCCTTGTAACAAATCTTTCGGCATTTGTTCGACGAAGATATCCGGTGCTACACCTTCATTCTCGATGATATAGTTTCCACGCAAATCGTGGATGCCGAAGTTAGGCGAAGTGATGCGGCCACCATCTAATAGCGGTGGGTATCCACTAATCCCCACAAGGATACCCATGGTCGTACGGCCCACCAATTGCCCCAATCCATGGAAGCGGAACATATACGGCATCATGTCGCCGCCAGAGCCCGCATTTTCATTGATGATCATGGCTTTCGGTCCGTAAATTCCATTGCCAGGGGTTGTGAAGCCTTTTCCGTCTCGTATTTTCCATCCTGAAATCAGATCGCGCCTCAGTAGGTCGATGACATAATCCGCAACAGACCCCCCGCCATTGTTGCGTTCGTCGAGCAACAAAGCCTTTTTGTCCATCTGCGAGAAATAGTACCGGTTGAAGAAGTCGTAACCGGCGCGGCCCGTGTTTGGCATATAGACATATGCAATTTGGTTATTGCTCAGTTCATCTACCTTTGCACGGTTTCGTTCTACCCAATCCATTTGGCGGATTGACATTTCGTCGGAATAGGAAATCGGACGTACGATTACCTCACGAGCACCGTCCATTGAAGGCTTCCCATTGACTTTCAGCGTCGTCATCTTACCCACGGTATAGTCAAACAGACTGTAAATGTTCACATCAGCGGTTACGGGTATGCCATTAACGGCCACGATGTATTCGCCCTCCTTGATATCCAGTCCCGGTTCGGCTAAAGGTGCCTTGAACGAGGGGTTCCAACTGTGGTTGGTGTATATCTTGGCAATTTGGTAACCTCCATTGGCGATGCGATAGTCCGCAGCTAATACGCCAGAGCTAACCGATGGGGTAGAGGGCTCGTCGCCCGGATAGATGTAGTTGTGACCTACGACCATTTCGCCCATCAGTTCGTTGAGCAGATAACCCAAATCCGTACGGTGGTTGACATAGGGAAGGAACTTGGCATATTTTGCTTTCATGGCATCCCAGTCGACGCCATGCATATTCTCCACATAGAAAATTTCTTTTTGCAGGTGCCACACTTCGTTGTATACTTGTTTCCATTCAGCTGCGGGATCTACCAATTGCTTGGCGCCGTTAAACTTGATTTTTCCAGCCTCGGCATTAGCCGGTTTTTTTCCCGCATCGACAATACTGAAGCCACCAGCATGGCGATACATCATTTTTTTGCCATCTGCCGAAATCGCAAACCCACGGGCGTTTTCGACCAAGGTCTTGTCTTCGTCTTTTTTCAAGTCGTAAGCACCGATCGTTCCACCACGTTGGTAAATTAGCATATCGGGTACACTACCGTCCAGTGAGTAGCTGCCCGGTCGTAGGGGCAATGCGACAATACGCTGTTGGATACCCTCGAAATCGATTTTAACCAACTTCTTGTCTTCGTCTTTCTGTTCTTCCTTGTCCTTTTTTTCTTCCGACTTTTCATCCTTTACTTTTTCTTCATCACTCTCTTTCCGGAAGATGTTTGGGGTGTCCTTAGTAAGCAAAACGGCGTACACGTTGTAGGATGGCGACCGGTCATAGGCCGACATGTGCAGCCCCGAGTTGGTCAGGCCGATGTTGGTGCTGGCGATGAAGAAGACATATTTCCCGTCGGCAGAGAAAACCGGCCCCCGCACGGCACTCATGCCGTCGGTCACTTGTTTTGACTCTTTATTATCCAAGTTGTAGATGAACAATGCGGATACGCCGTTAGCCAACGTTTTGGTGTAAGCAATCCATTTGGAATCTGATGACCAGTTAGGTTGCAAGCTATTAAATGTCCGTCCGGTGGTGGCAGCCAGCACGTCACTATCTACTTTGACAATTTCTTTGCTGTCGATATCGACGTAGAATAAGTTCAGGTGTGCGTCTCCATAGAACAGTTTTCTGCTATCGGGCGACCACGTGGGCTGGAAATACAGGTAGTCGTTGCCCAATGTGATATAGATAGGTTCGTCCTTAGCCAGCTGATCACGCAACACCAATTCATATTTTCCGCGAGCTTCCGAAACGTATGATATCCATTTGCCATCGGGCGACCAAGCGGGGAATCTTTCGTGGGTGCCCGGCGAGTTGGAAATGTTGCGGGGTTCGCCTTTGTCGACCGGAATGGAGAATATTTCTCCGCGCGACTCGAATAGTGCACGTACCCCCGTTGCCGAAATATTATAGCCGCGGATATCGTCCTCCACATTTACATAGTGGGGTCTTTTGAATAAGACGTCGGCATGGATGTCGATGGTCAGGGGCGTGCTGGTTTTTGAATCCAAGTTGAGAATGTGCAGCCGTCCGGCCTGTTCGAATATCAGTTCATTGCCGATGCCATTGAAGGTTCGTACGTCGTAATCCGTAAAATCGGTTAGCTTTTCGATGGTTTTAGACCGGGTATCATAGCTATATATGTTGACGATTTTATCGCGGTCTGACAGAAAGTATACTTTGCTGCCTAACCATAATGGCTTGACGTCGTTACTGTTTTCCCCGGGGATGATTTCCACGTCATGTGATTTGGTGTTGAAAAGCCAGATTGAGGGCATACCGCCACCACGGTAGCGTTTGAAGGCTACGCGATCCCGCTCGGTGGGATCGGTATTCTTGATATAGGCCCAGCGGCTTTGGTCCGGTGAAGGCGATCCTTGATATGCTTCGGGCATAATAAGGGCTTGTTCGGCACCTTGGTGGATGTTAGCCCGATATAAGCGAGGGCTTTGGGCATACTGGTACTCCCGTGTCGTAGTAAAATAGACGTTGTCGTTATCCAGCCAACCACGGACGACGTCCGCGCCGGGATGGTAGGTAACACGCTTGGGCTCGCCACCCTGTACAGGAATAACGTATACGTCGGTATTCCCATCGTAGTTTCCGGTAAAAGCGATTTTTTGTCCGTCGGGAGAGAATACCGGATTCAGTTCGACTCCCGGGTTGATAGTCAATCGCCTAGCGTTTTGGCCAGATTTGTCGGCCACCCAGATATCGCCACCATAAACAAACGTAATATGTTCTTGGCTGATGCTTGGGTTACGTAGTAATAGAGTCCCTTGTGCATAACCTGCGATGGTCATGCTACAAGCAATGAATAGGCTCAAAAGCCTGAGTATGGATTTTTTCATTTTTTAAAATATACCGTTTGTTTTTGCCAAATATACTAAGTACATGCCTAATCTACGGGCTTATATTAAAGAAGTTGCAATGGTTTGGAGCGAGCGGGTAATCCAGACCTCCATCCATTGTGGTTTTGCACGTTAAGTCGGGAATCCGGTTTTTCGATGAGCGATTCGGTTTGTAGGCGATTGAGTTATGGGGTCTCTAAACTACCGTTATGCCCAATCCAACACAAGCTGTGGGAATAGGCCCAACACCAGGATGACAAGGGTTAACAGCAGGACAACCCAAAGTAAGCCTTGGGGTGCGGGACGTAAGTTAATAGGCCGTTCAGTCTTTCGGAGAAAGGCATAAAGTGGAACCCTGAAGTAAAAAAACAGGGAGATGACAGTAGTCAGGGCACCGGTAATCAGAGCAATTAAGAGCCCAGGTTGCCCACTGTAGTTCCACTGGTCGAATACGGCTGAGAAAACCAGCAATTTACCTACGAAACCCGCCGTGGGTGGGATACCGGTGAGTGATATCAACAAGAGCACGAAGCATACCCATGCCATTGGGAAGTGTCGCTTTCCCAAACCAGCATAATCTCGTATTTCAAGTGCTCCTGTACGGTTTTCGATATAATCAACGAGCATAAATACACCCATGTTCATCGCGACATAGACCGTCAGGTAAAATAATAGGACGTGTTGGTTTTGGCCGGCGTAAGCGAGTACGGCCATCATGAGGAATCCGGTATGGCCAATGGACGAGTAGGCCATGAGCCGCTTGATGTTTTGTTGACGAAGAGCGGCGAGGTTACCAAATAATAAAGTTGCGATGGTAGCAAACAGTAGCGTGTTGTGTGTGGACCTGGCAAAATCGCCCAATTCGACAGGCCACGCCTGTACGAGTCGGGCTAGTAACGCAATTGCGGCTATCTTAGGCGCGGTAGACAGGAATGCTGTTATCGGTGTCGGTGCACCTTGGTATACGTCGGGCACCCAAAAATGGAATGGTACAAACGAGAGCTTGAACCCGATACCGACAAAAACTAGAACAATTGCTGTGGTAGCCAGCAATGGGTGTGCTTCGGCAAGACCAGCGATGTGCTGTGCGGAGGCATAGTCTAAGTTGCCCGTCAGACCATATAGCAAGGAAAGTCCATACAGCATGATGGCAGAGCAAGTAGCCCCAAACAAGACGTATTTCATGGCCGCCTCGGTATCTAATCGGCCGCGACTGAGGTAGCCTACCATGATGTATGATCCGACAGAAACCATCTCTATTGTTAGGTATAGCATCAGCCAATGGCTTGTCATGGTCATGAAGTACATCCCCACCATGGTAGCCAATAGGATGGTGTATAAATCCGATGTTTTCTTTCGGTGGGACCGGAATTGAGGGCTCCAATAAATGAAGAGCACAAAAAGGAGGCTGGAAATACCAATCAGAATCCGGGATACCGTACTGAACCGATCGGGTGTTAGCATGCTCATGAAGAGCGGTTCAAGCTGTTGGGCAGGATATTGCAGAACGGTAAAATAGATGGATAGTGCAATGCCTGCTAGGGTAATGCCAAGGGTGCTGTGGCGCCAAAATCGGTCGAAGAACAGCCCCGAAAAGATGCTCAACACGAATGTGCCGATAAGGGTTGTCTCGGGTAGTATGCCCGGGATAGACGCGATGATGTCATCAAGTATGTTTGGGATATGAACGTCTGTTGCCTGCACTACTGCCTCCGATTATTGGACTACCAAATTGACCAATGCCAAGATAGACGAATTGATTTTGTCGAATACCAGCGCCGGATACACACCGAGTACCAGTGCCAATGCCAACATGGGAACGAGTAGCGCCGTTTCGCGCGTGTTCGTATCCTGTAATGCTGTAGCCCATGTATCACCACCTTTGAGCCTCGTCTGTCCGAAAAACATCCGTTGTAAGGTCCATAGGAAATACACGGCACTCATGAAGATACCAACGGAACCGGCTATCGCCATCCAGCGGGGGAGGACGCCATTGGCACTTCCGGAGTTGAAGGCACCGATGATGACAAAAGCCTCGCCAATGAATGCCGAGAAGCCCGGAAGCCCCAAGGAAGCAAAAAATGCAATAGCTATAAAAGCCGTATAACGAGGCATAATGGATGCTAACCCCCGGAAGTGATAGATATACCGGTCATGGACCCGATCATACAGCATGCCTACCAAAAAGAAGAGTGCGGCCGAAAGGAAACCGTGGCTGATCATCTGGAACATTGCGCCTGCCACACCCTCGGCTGTCAGCGAAGCGATACCCAGCAATACGAATCCCATGTGGGATACGGACGAATAGGCTATCAGCCGCTTCAAATCGGTCTGTGCCAGTGCCACAAAGGCACCATAGATGATAGAAATAACCCCCAATAGCCCGATCCACCACGCACTATCCAAGGCTGCATCCGGGAAGATGCTGAAGCAAACTCGCAGGATGCCATATCCGCCGATTTTGAGGAGTATACCAGCCAGAATAATCGAGATGGGTGTGGGCGCCTCCACGTGGGCGTCGGGTAGCCACGTATGTAAGGGAACAACAGGTACTTTGATGGCAAAAGCAATGAAAAGCACGATGAACCCTACCAAGCGCGCTGGTATGCCGAATAACTGAGGGTTGCCGATGGTCGAGAAAATCGACCCTGACACGTAGTTGTCCGGGTTCATCATGTGGATCATGTTGAACGTATGTGCACCCGTTTCTGGATTGATAACCGAGAAATACAGCCCCACGATAATCAGTAGCATGAACACCGAACCAAATAACGTATAGAGGAAAAACTTAATAGCGGCATATTCGCGTCTCACACCACCCCAAATCCCGATTAGGAAATACAAGGGGAGTAGCATCAGTTCGTAGAAGATATAGAACAGGAAGAAGTCCAAAGCCGAAAACACACCTACCACAGCCATATTCAGGATCATCAACAGTGAAAAGTAGCCTTTCAAGCTTTTCTGCATGTTCCATGAAGCTCCAATAGCCAGCAACATGATTACGGGAGTAAGGAGTACGAAAGGCATGGAAAGTCCGTCCACACCTAGAAAATAATCAATTTCCAATTGACCGATGCTACCCATATCCAGCCGTATCCAGGGGATCTGCTCCGTGAACTGGTAGAGCCGAATATCGGTAATACCTGCACCTTTAGGGTGGAAAAGATAATACATCCCGCCGGCTATGATAAGTTGTAGGGTGCTTGTAGCCAGTGCAATGTATTTGTAGCTAGCCCGCCAAGCCCTTGGGGTGATCAGGATGAGCACTGCGGCAAGCAGTGGTAAGAAAATAAGAATGGACAGTAAGTGTAAGTTCATCCTTGATTAGCTAAATGGTAAATCAATACAACCAATATCACAAAAAACATCAAGTATACATAGTATTGTACGCGTCCGGTCTGCGAACGTCGAAAAGCGTTGCCCAACCAGGTGGCAACTTTGCCGATAAATCGTACAAAACCATCTACAATGTAAAAATCAAACCATTTCGAGACGGACGCCAATTTCTGCCCCGCAATGCCGATACCATTGACCGTTCCGTCGACGACGCGGGCATCGAAAGTCTTCAGTACATGACCGAATTTAATGAACGGGTCGATTAATACAGTTTTGTATACGTTATCGAAATAGCCCTGGTGGAGTGAAAAGCGGTATAACCCATTGGATGTATTGGGCGAATACACGCCATGGACGTACCAGCGCCAAGCCAGAAAAGCAAGTGCTATAGAGATTGCGGTTGTCAGCATGGGGATGAAGGAGTGAAGGCTGTTATGCTGTCTGTTGACGTTAGCCGTATCCGATAGCCCTTGTACCAACCATAATCCGTCGATCTGGAAGGGATGGCTGGCAAATAAGGGGAATAGGGAGCAAGCTGCCAGAAAAACCATGGGGCCCAGCATGTGTTTGGATGCTTCATGTGGGCTGATGCCGGATTGCCCCTGTGGTTGGGGCATACGCGGCGTGCCAAAAAACACCTTGAATATACATCGGGCAATATAAAAGGTTGTCATAGCGCTTACGAGCAGCAACAGGAATGGTATAGCTCTAGCAATTCCGGTCTGTGCCAATCCCCACTCAAACGTCCTGATGAGCAACAAATCCTTGGAAAGGTAGCCCGCTGTAAAAGGTATACCGGCTAGTGCCAAAGCAGCCACGACCATAACGATTGCTGTTACGGGCATGTGCTTACCCAGCCCGCCCATCGTACGTATATCCTGTGGGTCGAAATCCAGTTGGTACCGATCGCGGATATGGGTCATTTCGTGAATGACGGAACCGGCGCCTAAGAAAAGAAGGCACTTGAAGAAAGCGTGGACGACCAGATAGAAGATGGCTGCAGCATAATTTCCAGTTCCGACGGCTACCATCATCAAACCAAGCTGTGAGATGGTGGAAAAAGCAAGGATTTTTTTGATGTCGTTCTGTGTCAATGCGAAAAATGCGGCAAGCAGGGCGGTAATCGTGCCCGTGCAAGTGATGACTAACAGCGCGTGCTGGTCAAAAATTGGGAAGATACGTGCCAACAGAAAGACACCGGCTGCTACCATAGTAGCAGCATGGATAAGGGATGATACCGACGTAGGACCTTCCATGGCGTCGGTAAGCCAAACATGGAGTGGAAACTGAGCGGATTTGGCCATGGCACCCAGAAAGAATGCAAGTCCGGTGATCGTCAGCCAAACCGCGGGCATGCTGTTGCTTCCAAATTGCCAAACCCCGTCTTGGACGAAGGCCCGGGATACTGCTCCATCGTTATCAAACAAGTGGCTGATATCAAGGGTGCCAAATTGGGCGTAGACCAATGCAATTCCGACCAGTAAACCTATATCGCCGATGCGGTTGGTAATAAAGGCTTTGAGGTTGGCTTTTACTGCACTTTCCTTCGTGAACCAATAACCGATCAGCAGGTAAGAGGCAAATCCTACCAGTTCCCAAAACACATAGAGCACCAGGAGGTTATCTACGACGACCAGGCCTAACATAGCCGAGCAGAATAAACTTAGGTACATCCAATAGCGATGTGTGCCCGGATCGCCAGCCATATAAGCCACGGAGTAAATATGTACGGGTAAGGCAATGAGCGGCACCAATAGCAGCATGATAACCGATAGATTATCAAGTAGGATACCCACCCGGATGACGTGTTCGCCGATGGTGAACCAAACCCATTGGACGTGGAGCGTACCTTGTGCCCATACATGGGTAAACACATAGAATGCAGCCACTAAACTACAACTAATCGATGCGATGGATAGTGTTCGGGACAAGGCGCGTTTGCCCACCATAGCCGACAATAAAAAGCTTCCTAATGGAGCTAACACCGCGATGAGGGTGGCTATTAGTGGATATGTCGTTAGTGTATCTGGCAAGGCGTCTGTGGATAATCTGGATAAGCTCAATTTTTCAACTTCCGGATTGCGCCCGGGTCGATGGTTTTGTATTGTTTGTACACATTCAAAATGATTGCTAAAGCTACGGCTACGGCCGCCGCCGCCAACACGATCGCGAACAAGGCAAAAGTTTGGCCCGCATAAAACGCAGCGTCGTATCTCCCAAATGCGACTAGGTTAAGGATAGCGGCGTTAATCATCAGTTCAATGCCTACGAGGACCAAAATAGCGTTTCGGCGAACGAGCACGGCGAATAACCCGATGCTAAACAAGCATGCGCTGACGATTAGGAAATGAGTGAGTGAGATCATGCTTCCGGCTCCTTTCTGGCTAGGTGTGCAGCCCCGATGAGCGCCATCATAATCAGGACGGAAACCACCTCAAAGGGTAATACGAAGCGGGTCATCAGGTGGAAGCCTAAATGTTCGATGGTGTTGTCTGTAGGGGAGATAACCGTGGCTTGTTCTCGCGCTTGGATAATCCATAAAGGCTCGTGTTGGTCGAATAAGGCGACCATGTAGACCATGATTGCCAAGAAGGTTATACTCACGACCAACGCCTGCCAAACCGGTAAAGATACAAAATGAGAGGTTCCCACTTTAAGGTCGTTGAGCAATTCCTTATTGGATAGCATAAACGCAAATAGCAAAAGTACTAAAACACCGCCTACATATACCATAATCTGTGTGATGGCGATAAAATCCGCCAAAGCAAAGATATATAAACCCGCTACGGCAAAGAGCACAACAAAAAACAGGAACAGCGACCGGGCAATATTTTTTAGTGTAACCATTAGGATTGCCGATCCGATGGCTGTTGCTGCCAATACGTAAAATAAAAGGGTTTCCATGGTCATGGCTTGCGCTTGGCCGCCTCCTTCTCGGCTTGGAATTTATCGTATTCGGCCTTCTTCGTCTCGATTTCTGCCGGGGACATCTCTGCAAAAGAATAGATGAGGTCGCTAAGTCTAGGCGTGCTGCGGTCATACTGGTCGGTCATGGTAATACATTCTGTAGGACATACTACCGTACACAAGCCACAATACATGCACTTGGCCATGTCGATATCGAACTTAGCGGCATAAAGCCGCTTGACGCTGCCATCAGATGTTTTGCCGATGGCTTCGGTAGCCTTGATTGCTTCGATGTCGATGCAGTCTACTGGGCAGGCCTTGGCACACAAGTCGCAGACAATACAGTCGTCGATTTCGACGTCCAGTTGGTAACGGGCGACTTCGGGGATTGGCATTTTCTCGCGTGGAAACTGCACGGTGGTAACACCCAGCTGCTTGTCGAAATATTCGGCACTGCGTATATCAACGGCGCTCCGCGAGCGGCGGGCACCAAACATGTGACGTAAGGTAATCAAAAGACCCCTCGTCGCTGTTATAAATGCTTGTAATGCCGTTTTAAACATCTTTTTTAAATCTTCTGCTTATTGTATGTTGAGCGTACTACTCAATACGCACTACCCCATGACCCAAATTCGCCATATCCCTGAGATAGCCATACACAAAAATGCCAAAGGCGTCAGTACTTTCCAACAAAGTGACATCAATTGGTCGGCCCGGAGGCGCGGCAAGGTCCAGCGTATCCAAATCTGTACGCCCACAATCAGCAGGGTTTTGGAAAGTGTCCAGAAAACACCCCAAACGTTGCCCGTAGTCCAATCAGCTAGTTTCCACGTACCGATATTGGGTAGGGGGCTGTTCCACCCGCCAAGGAAAACCACGGCGCCCAGCATAGCCACGAGAAACATCATGGCGTATTCTGCCAGAAAGATGAACGCAAAATGAAGCCCACCATATTCCGTATGGAAGCCGCCCACTAGCTCCGACTCCGCCTCGGGAATATCGAACGGCGCACGATTACATTCTGCTAAAGATGCAATGAAGAATATGACGTATGCCAATAGCAAATGTGGAGCTTGGAAAACGTGCCAAGCCATGAAACCACCCACATGGCGTACATCCCACGCACCTAGAAAAAGCAGGCGTTGTTCGCTGAGTATGCCTTGATTGGTAACGATGGTTTGCAGATTAAGGGATTGGGCGATCATGATGGCCGAAATCAGAGCGATGCCCACCGGTATTTCGTAGGATACGATCTGTGCGACGGAGCGCATGGCCCCCAATAGCGAGAACTTGTTGTGTGAACCCCATCCGGCCATCAGAATGCCGATAGCATCGATGGATATAATCGCGATAACAAAGAAAATTCCCAAATGTATGTTTGAGGGAACGAGACTCGGTGCCCAAGGCATGACCGTAAACCCGAGGTATACGGCAGCGAAAATAACCACGGGAGCCAGAACAAACAGTACCTTGTCGGCAGCAGCCGGTGTGATGGTTTCTTTCTGGATGAGTTTCAGAATGTCGGCTAAGGTCTGGAGCGTGCCGTATTTCCCCGTTTCCATGGGCCCGAGCCTGTCTTGGACAAACCCGGCTATTTTCCGTTCTGCATAGACCGCAAACAGGGTGAACAGGGCAATAAAGCCGAATAGCAAAAGACCAACTAAGACGTATGTTAAATAAAAAGCCAATGTTTTACGCTACCATTTTACGGCTTACAAACATAAGGATTAGACATTATAATATATAGTGGATTGGTAGATTTTTATTTGGACGCGTATGAAGTTTGTTTTCGAAATGAAATACCCATCATTTGTCGAAAATCTGCGTTTTATAACAGGAGCTAACCCCCGAACTATGGGGAGGATTTTTATTATAAGATCAGCTTTTCGACGTCACTTCACAAACCGATCCAGTACAATATTATATACCGGCATCCATGCATAAGAAACGTTAAGTTTCCAAAACACGATTTAAGATTCGATAAACATCTCCGTATTTAACTATATACGCATGGACTTAGGGGTGAAAACACGGTTTTAAAGTGACAACGTTTCCGAAATTATGAAACTGAGTATGTGTGTTTCTTACCTTTTGTCCAAATCGATATAATCGCGCTTGGTATCGCCAACGTAGATTTGCCGTGGACGCCCGATGGGTTCCTTGTTAGCTTTCATTTCCTTCCACTGCGCAATCCAGCCGGGTAGGCGTCCGAGTGCGAAGAGTACAGTAAACATGTCTGTAGGGAAACCGAGTGCTCGGTAGATGATGCCAGAATAGAAGTCGACGTTGGGGTATAGTCTGCGATCAACAAAATATTGGTCTTTTAAGGCTGCTTCTTCCAGTTCTTTGGCAATATCCAATACCGGGTCGTTGACACCTAATTTTTCCAAAACATCGTCACAGGCCTTTTTGATGATCTTGGCACGCGGGTCGAAGTTTTTGTATACGCGATGCCCAAAGCCCATCAAACGGAAGGGATCGTTCCTGTCCTTGGCTTTTTCAATCCATTTAGCACTGTTGCCACCGTCATTTTTGATGTTTTCCAGCATCTCGATAACCGCTTGGTTAGCGCCACCATGTAGGGGACCCCATAGTGCGGAGATCCCCGCAGAGATGGAAGCATACAGGTTGGCATTTGACGATCCCACGATGCGTACGGTGGATGTCGAACAGTTTTGCTCGTGGTCGGCGTGCAAAATAAGTAATTTGTGCATGGCGCTGACCGCGACGTCGTCAATTTCCACATTCTCGGTCAATTGCCCAAACGTCATGTTGACGAAGTTGTGTACGTAGTTAAGGTCGTTACGGGGGTAAATGACCGGATGGCCCAATGATTTTTTATGTATCCACGAAACGATTGTTGGCATTTTTGCCAACAGTTTCATGATCGTTAGGTTTTCATCCTCTTCGGAGGGGTTTGGATCCAAGGATTCGGGATAAAACGCCGAAAGTGCACCTACTAGACATGAGAGCTGACCCATGGGATGGGATTTTGACGGGAATCCATCAAAAAACTTCTTCATGTCTTCATGGATAAGCGTGTGCCGGCTTATTTTATTCCGGAAATCCAGAAGCGTATCGGACGAAGGTAGTTCGCCATATATCAGTAGGTAAGCAACCTCCAGGAATGTCGATTTTTCGGCCAGCTGCTCAATGGGGTAGCCACGGTATTGTAAAATGCCTTTTTCGCCGTCGAGAAACGTGATCGCACTTTGAGTAGCCCCCGTGTTTTTGTAGCCCGGATCAAGCGTGATGAGTCCGGAACTATCTCGTAACTTGGAAATATCAACTGCACTTTCGTTTTCCGTGCCCGTGACGACCGGCAACTCGTATGATTTGCCCTTATATGAGATTGTAGCTGATTCTGACATAATATTTTCTGATTGATGGCAAATGTAGTCAAAATAGCCTGATTAATCAAAGTGCATTCGGTTAAAATCATCGGTTTATGACGATAAGGAAACAGTTTTTTTACGTAAGCATGCTCGTTTAATTATGAGATGTTTTATGTCACCATGTGGTGTGTGTGGATTGGGATTCACTAGTCTATGAATTGGTGATTCCAGAGAATACCCTAAAAAATAATGAAAAAACACATGGTATTTACGAAAATTACGTATGTTTACGTTATAAACGTAAAAGACATGCAAAAATTAACAATACAGGAAGAGGAAGCCATGCAGTTGATTTGGCGTAATAATGGCGGTTTTGTTAAAGAATTGCTGGATAGCATGCCTGGAGAGAAGGTGCCGTATACCACGCTCGCTTCCACCATCAAGAACCTACAGCGCAAAGGTTATGTCAAAGCCGTGAGGTATGCAAACGCCTATCGTTACGAGGCCGCGGTGCCGGAAGAAGAATACAAGAAATTGTTCATGAACGGATTTGTAAGTGATTATTTCCGCAATTCGTATAAGGATTTGGTTAGCTTTTTTGCCAAGGAAGAGAAAATCAGCCCCGAAGAGCTTGATGACATCATCCGGATGATCAAAGACGAAAAAACAAAGTAGTCATGCCCGATATTTTCATATACCTGATCAAGGCTAATTTGGCAATTGTCCTGTTTTATTTGGGGTATCGTTTGTTGCTTCGAAAGCTGACATTTTACAACTTGAATAGGTTTTACTTATTGTTTGCCTTGTTGTTTTCCGCATTATACCCTTTAGTAAATATCCGAGCTTGGTTTGCAGAAGCGCAGGTGCCGGTGTCGGAAGTGATTTACGTCCTGCCGGAATGGGAGGTGGCATCGGTCGATCAATTTGACCCTTGGCTGTATGTGTCTATATTGGTATGGTCCGTGGCTGTTTTCTTTGGCTTTCGGTTTGTGGTACGTTTGTGTAGTTTATGGCATATCCATAGGCAGTCGTCGCCGGCGCAATGGCGTTTGTTCCGATATCGGCAAGTATTCAGGAGGGTCAGTCCATTTTCGTTTTGGCGTACTATATATCTCAATCCCCAATTGCATGGACAGCATGAGTTAGAAGATATTTTCCACCACGAACAGGTACATATAGACGAGCTTCATACGTTGGATGTCCTATTAGCAGAGGTGTTTAGCGTGCTGTGTTGGTTTAATCCCGGAGCTTGGTTCATGCGTCATGCTGTTCGTGAAAACCTTGAGTTCATTACAGATAGGCGTGTGCTGCAAAGCGGGATGGATAAAAAAGCTTACCAGTACAGTTTACTCAAAGCCGGCACGGCACAATATAATCCGGCATTGGCCTCCAATTTCAATCTGAAAAGTATAAAAAGACGCATTGCGATGATGAATAGTGGACATTCGTCTCGCCTGCATCTAAGCAAATATCTGTTTGTAATTCCTACTATTGCGTTATCTGTGTTGGTCTTTACCATAACCAAAGCCCAGCAGGATCGGCTGCTAAGCGACGATACGGGAGAGGGGATGCCTGAAAATGCGGAGATCGGGGTAGGAATGCTAGGGCTGGAAGTTGAAAGTAAAACCGAGGCCACCAATCTCCTAGTGGATATGGCAAATGATAGCACGGCTTTAGCGGTGTTGAGATTGGATGCTGATACCGATTTAAGTAGAGATAGGGTAGTTGTTCGGCGTGATACATCGCTTTCTGAAGTGAGAACGATCCGTGCTGGCGGAGAGTCGATGCAGGCTGCCCGCGGCGATGTGACGGTCCGTTTGGAAGGAGTTCCGGTGGCAACCAGAAAACCATTGGTTGTCCTAGATGGTGTCGTAAGAGACGATATCACATTGAAAAGAACAGATCCTAACCAAATCCAACGAATAGACGTGCTGAAAGGAAGTACGGCAACGGCTTTGTATGGCGACAAGGGTAAGTTTGGAGTTGTGCTGATTACGACGAAAACAAACCCAGCGGGTGGAACATCGGAAACCATAAGAAGTACCCGTGGAGCAGCATCTGATTCACTGGCGCTTAGCAGTCGCGGGCGGATTACTAGAGTTTTGGTAGATTCCGCACGGGCTATTCATAAGATGAACCCGATTGTTGCGACACATGTGGCAGAGTCTGATGCAAACCATAAAGAGGTAGTCGTACAGGGCTATCGCATTCAAAAAACCGTTGAAAATAATGAAGAAGAAACTGGCGGTCTCCAAAATGTACTTATTACCGTTGATGGTAAAGAAGTCGCATCGAATGAATTCCAGGCTTTGTCTTCCGACCAAATCCAACATGTAACCGTCTTGAAAGGGGAGGCGGCTGTTGAAAAGTTTGGGGATAAAGCAGAGAATGGGGCAGTCATTATTGAGTTGAAGAAATAAGTTGTCACAAGATAGGCTTCGTTTACTAATTCAGAACTTGAATGTGCTGGTTAGCTGAGTCATATTTATTCTTTAATTACGTGCGTCATTTGGCGTATCTGCGTATCTGCGCGAAAAAACAGAAAAACGGAAATCTGCCGTTCATCCTTTTTCGCCGGTCCATCCATCTTTCCGAAATAAGTACTTATCTTTAGCTCCACATATTTAACGAAAATACATGAAATTATTTTTTGCTCCGTCCGTTTTGGTATTGTTGCTGAGTGTGGGTATCGCTACGGCGCAACAGGCTGATGTTGTTGTCTTGGCTTCTAAATCTGACTCCGTGGCTTATGCCTTTGGTTTGGCCATTGGAGATGATTTGAAACGTACGGGTATCGAGTCGCTCGACGCTGATATGTTAACCAAAGCAATAGTGGCGGTATATGCCGAGCAGACGCGTGTGCTCGACGAAGAACAACAGCGGCAAATTATCAGTTCGGCGATTACCGAAGCCCATGAAAAGCGCAACGCAGAGGCCATCATTAAAGCCGAGTCGTTTATGGAAGCTAATAAGTCCAAACCTGGAGTAATGACAACGGCAAGTGGATTGCAATATGAGGTCATCCGGGAGGGAGCTGGAGCTCCCCCGTCCTCCTTGGATACAGTAACCGTGCACTATCGCGGTGAATTGGCCGATGGTAAGCAGTTTGACAGTTCGTACGACCGTGGACAGCCAGCAACGTTCCCGTTAAACCGCGTAATATCGGGTTGGCAAGAAGGTTTGCAATTGATGACTCCGGGTGCACATTACCGTTTTTACATTCCATATGAGCTTGGGTACGGCGATCGTGGTAGCGGAGGGATGATACCGCCGTTTAGTGCCTTGGTATTTGATGTGGAACTGATTAGCATTAATTCGACAACTGATACGCCCTAAAAAAAGTCAATGAACGGTATGCTTGGTAAATCGGATCTCCCTGTCCAGCCCTTGAGTTTGGGTTGCATGTCTTTGTCGGAAAACTCGAAATCCAACAAACGGCTACTCCGTAATGCAGCCGATCAAGGTGTCTCTTTTTTTGATACCGCGGATATTTACCAAGATGGGATAAACGAAATGATGGTCGGGGAGGCGTTGGCACCTATCCGGCATGAGGTACAGATTGCGACCAAGGTGGGCAACCAAAGGCAGCCGGATGGCACATTGGCATGGAACCCATCCATGGCTTATATTATGAAAAGTGTTGAAGGTAGTTTGAAACGCTTGGGGACGGATTATATCGACCTGTACCAACTGCATGGCGGGACTATTGACGACCCAATCGACGAAACCATCGAAGCATTTGAATTGTTGAAAAAACAGGGCAAAATCCGATGGTACGGTATCTCGTCCATCCGACCAAACGTGATTCGAGAATATGTAGAGCGCTCCAACATTGTGAGCGTCATGATGCAATATAGCTTGCTTGATCGGCGTCCGGAGGAGGAAATACTCGATTTATTGCACGAGCGTGGTGTCGATGTTATTGTCCGGGGAGCGATTGCGAAAGGCTTATTGGTTGGAAAAGATGCAGAACCTTACTTGCAATTTACAGACAGTGAAGTGGCTAAAGCTGCGAAAGCCGTAGGGACGGTTGCGTCGCAGTTAGGGTTGGATAGCCTCCAGGTGGCACTGAATTACGTGTTTTCCCATCCGGCCGTGTCGACGGCAGCTTTGGGAGTGCGTACACCATTACAATTGGATGAAGCCGTGCAAGCCATGGCTAGTGTAGGGGCATTGGCAGGTGAGCATTTAGAAACCTTGAGGCAAGCCGTTCGTGAGTACCATTACGTAGACCACCGCTAGTGATGATTATTTAATAAACCAGTATAAAGACTAAAAACAAAAAACATGAGAAAAACGACCAAATTAGCCCTGATTTATTTTCTATTCCTAGTTCCGTTTGTAACGCTAGGGCAGGAGCGTCCGGAAAGCGAATTGGGCTGGACCCTGTCTGCACATACCTACACATTTAACCGCTTCACTTTTGCGGAGGCATTAGATAAAGCTGCCAGTGCGGGTCTCCAGACCGTTGAAGCTTTTAATGGGCAGGAAATTGGAGGAGGCATCGAAGGGAAGTTCACTTTCCAGATGGATAATGATACGCGCAAGGCTGTGCAGGGCTTGCTGAAAGAAAAAGGAATCGAATTGGTCGCTTTTGGCGTGGTCAGGGGTAACACGGACGAAGAGTGGAGGCAATTGTTCAGTTTTGCCAAAGCAATGGGAATCCGTTACATCAATTCAGAGCCTAGAGCTGAGCACCTCCCTTTAGTGGGGCAGTTGGCAGACGAATTCCAAGTCCATGTCGGTATACACAACCACCCCGAACCAACGACGTATTGGCATCCCGATATCGTATTGGAAGCTATTGCAGAGGCGAACAGTCCTTACGTAGGTGCTTGTGCCGATATTGGGCATTGGGTGCGTTCAGGATTGGAGCCCGTTGAATGCCTGAAGCAGTTTGAAGGGCATTTGAAAAGCATGCATTTCAAGGATTTGAAGGAAAAAGCTAGGCAGACCCATGATGTGCATTGGGGTACGGGCGTAGCGAATATCCCTGCTGTCCTCGCCGAGTTGAAGCGCCAAAATTTCAACGGCAATATTTCAGCTGAATACGAGTATAACTGGGAAGACAACGTCGGTGATGTTACGCAAAGCGTGAAAAACTTCCGGGAGATTGTAGCGGGGCTGTAAAGCCCCTTTTTTTCCTAGAATAAGCCGAACAGTTCGGCTTCGATTTTCTGGATGACGAAACCCAGATCCTCGGGGTTATTGGCGAAATCGAGCTTATCCTTATCCAAGATAAGGAGCTTCCCTTCGCGGTAACCCTTTATCCATTTCTCGTATTTTTCGTTCAGTTTGCTGAGGTAGTCGAGTCTTATGCCCGACTCGTATTCGCGGCCCCGTATTTGAATGTTGTTGACTAATGTTGGTACCGATGCACGCAGATAAATGAGCAGATCGGGCGCATTGATGTAGCTGACGATGCTCTCGAAGATATTCGAGTAGTTTTCGAAATCTCGCGCACTCATCAGCCCCATGTCATACAGGTTTTCGGCAAAGATATAGGCATCTTCGTAAATGGTTCTATCCTGGATGATATTGGTGCCTTTTTTTTGCAGCTCGACAATATGCCGGAACCGGCTGTTGAGAAAGTAAATCTGCAGGTTGAACGACCAGCGTTTCATGTCGCTGTAGAAATCTTCTAAGTAGGGGTTGTTGTCCACAGCTTCAAACTGGGGTTCCCATTTTAGGTGGTTTGCCAATAGCTTGGTCAGTGTCGTTTTTCCTGCTCCGATATTTCCGACGATAGCGATGTGCATATTTAGTACAGTTTTTTTAAGCCAATGATTTCCCGGACTTCCTTGACGGTCTTTTGTGCGCTTACCTGTGCTTTCTCCGCACCCATCTTAATCACTTTTCGAATATATTCATCATCCTGCGATATATCTTCGATTCGCGAACGCACCGGTTCGGTAGCTAATACCATGTCTTCGGCCAATTGCTTTTTGAAATCGCCGTATCGGATGGTGCAGGTGTTATATAAGTCTTCGAAATGTGCCAAGGTGTCTGTCGATGATACGACTTTCATCAAATCGAAAAGGTTCTGTACGGCTTCCGGCTTTTCTTGGTTTGGCTCTGTCGGGCCCGCGTCTGTTACCGCACGCATGATTTTCTTCCGGATAACTTCCGGCGTGTCAGAAAGATAGATGCAGTCCGCCTCGCCGTTGGATTTGCCCATTTTTCCTTGACCCGTTAGGCCCGGTACTTTGACCAATTTGTCCGAGTAACTAAACGCAAACGCTTCCTTGAAGTAATCCACTTGATACAAATGGTTGAAACGGTTACCAAATGTACGCGTCATTTCCAAATGCTGCTCCTGGTCTTTGCCTACGGGTACTTTGGTGGCGTGATGCAGCAAGATGTCGCAGGCCATCAAAACGGGGTAGGTCAGTAGACCAGCATTGACGTTGTTGGGGTTTGAACGGACTTTGTCCTTAAATGAGGTGGAGCGTTCCAACTCGCCAAGGTAGGCGTTCATGTTCATATACAGGTAAAGCTCCGCTACTTCCGGCACATCCGACTGGATGTAGATGGTCGATTTTTCGGGGTCGATGCCCGCAGCAAGGTATTCAACCACAACGTGGCGCACGGTGGATTGCAAGTCCTGCGGAGTGGGGTGCGTGGTCAGCGAGTGCAAGTCCGCTATGAAAAAGAAGCAATCATACTCGTTTTGCATTTTGACGAAATTGCTCAATGCCCCATAATAATTCCCTAGGTGCAATTTTCCGGTACTCCGGATACCACTAACGACTCGTTCCATATTGCTGCGAAAATAATGAATTATTATTGGAATCCGATTGGGTAAACGGCAATTTGTCACTCTTTGTCCATATTGGGTATAGTTGCCAGGCTCGGTGTCCCGCCTAGGTCAAAAAGAGATGGCCTAGGTACTATACGGCCTCCATTTCGAAACAAAGTAAAACCCTATCGCTTATATTTTGTTTACTACGTAGGGCCATAGCCTGATGAAAGAAAGCTTAAATTACTTCTCTTTATTATAAAAATTGATCGACTTATGGAAAAGTTGGTTCGTCCTACGTACGAGAGAGCGCCAGCGGATGACTTCTTCAAGAAAATGCAGAAGGAAGTGCATCAGAATGTGTTGGGTAACCCCAAAATCCAACGGAAAAACATCATCAAGTCAATGCTTCTGATGGTCGCATACTTTTTATTTTACACGTGTATCTTGTTGTTTGGCAACTATACGGCCTTGCTTTTTGTTTTTTATATTCTGCTTGGTTTCTCGATGATTACACTGTTTATTAACGCGTTTCATGATGCGGCACACGGAGCGGTTTTTAAGAGAAAGAAACACAATAAGCTGTTTACACATGTACTTGAGTTGTTTGGAAGTAACAGTTGGTTGTGGTCAAAGCGGCATTTGTTGCTCCACCATCCCTACCCGAATGTGCAACATTGGGATACGGACATCAAACAGAGCGATTTGGTGCGTATTTTTCCAGATAGCGAGGCGCTACCACAGCACCGCTACCAGCACATCTACATGTGGCTTCTGTACCCCTTATACACCCTTAATTGGCTTTTTATCCGAGATTTTAAAGACTTTTTTGGGTCGAAAGACAATTATGTGAAGCGTGTAGTACGGATCCCCCGCGTGGAGTATGTCAAGTTGTTTGCCGCTAAGGTCTTCAACTTGTTTTATCTGTTGGCGGTTCCGATGATGGTACTCGATCAGTCTTGGTATATCATCGTGCTAGCTTGGTTGGCCATGCATATTTTCGGAAGTATGCTGGGAGTCATCGCGTTGATTTCGACGCATGTGGATGAAGATGCGGAATTTCCTTTGCCTCCCAAAGATGGGAAGATGGATAGGACATGGGCAGAACACCAGATGCTGGTTACCAAGGATTTTAGTGCCGATAGCCCGATTGCCAATTTCTTATTCGGTGGCTTTACCCATCATGTGGCGCATCACTTGTTTCCGCATGTGGCTCATACATATTACCCCTATATTACCCCGATTATAC
>CAZXSL010000021.1:0-25466 GCA_964643235.1 uncultured Sphingobacteriaceae bacterium
CATCAAAAAAGGCACCCATTTTTATCGGGTGCCTTTGCAAAATCTAACTCGTTTATCCTATCGGAACGTTTTATCTTCCACATCCCACCACAGGGGCGTGCCGCCCGTATCGGGGCCACCGAGTAAGCCCACAGCCGCTGCCACTGCATCGGAATTACTATCGTACTCGCGCACAGGGTAAGTTACCCGGCGTATACCCGGAATAGTCGGGATGGTGCCGTTGCTATAGTTAACGACGATGGGAAATTCGAGGGGGTATCCCGTCCGCCGATATTCGGCCCAAGCTTCGTCGCCATCCGGAAAGAGTGCGATCCACTTTTGGGTAATGATACGTTCGAGCTTTTCGTCATTGGACGCGCCCTCGTCCCAAGCAATAGTTACCGTGCTCAAGTAGGGCGACCCCATTGCAATATCATGCTCGCCTGCCGTTTGCGACTTGGGGTCGGTATATGGCCGTGGCTGGCTGGTGGCATCGGCGATGTAGGCCGCAGCCCCGCCCACCCCGTGGTATTGGAATGAGCGCATTATCCCCGTTTCATAGTTTGCTTTCGCATCACCTGCGTTGGCCCATCCGCGCAGGGCGGCTTCGGCCTTCAGGAACCAGGCCTCGGATGCCATCAGCAATTTCATTCGTGGCGCTTGCGTGGCTGGCCGCGAGAAATTCTCGTAACGGCTTTTGGCGTCAATCAGGATGCCGATACGGATGCCCTTGTATTGCCCTGCTACCACCGGGTCTGTCGCCGGCTCAAACATTTCGGGCAGCCTGGGGTCGTTGTACCCCAACAGGAACGACTCCATGTTAGCAGACATGCGCGTATCGGCCCATGAAACCGCTATTTCATTAAGCGGGTGCTGGCCGTTGAGCGTGACGGACCAGTCATCAGCTTCCTCTTCCAACAAGCCCCCGTTGGCTGGGTCAAGGGCCTTCTCCCCTTCACGACGTGCAAGCTGGGGGTCGACGAATGCCACACGTATGGCCAGCCGCAACCGCAAAGTATTGGCTACCTTGAGCAGTTTAGTGTAATGATCGCTGCCATAAGCAAGGTCAGACAGAGACAAGGCCGACGAGGTATTCTGCCCTTGGTAGGACTTAAAAATAGTCATTGCGGTATCCAAATCAAGGAAAAAACTATTGTAAGCATCCGCTTGGGAATCATAGTCAACCCCGCCGCTTTCGTTGGGTTGGTTGTACCTGCTGTAAATAATTGGTCCCACTTTGTCTGAGGTCCGGTGCATGCCTGCCACCTTCAGCAGCTTGGCAAAGCCGTAGATATCCTGCATGCTTTCATTGCCTCGCGTATATTCCAATACGCGGTGGATCGGGTTCATGGTTTGGATATAGCGGTCGTTCCAGATGGAACCCAGCCAGCCGGGCACCAAGCTGTACGTCAAGTTGTTTGAATTGGACACAAACGGGGTTGGGATTGCCAAGAACCCGGCATAGGGGTCACTGGCCAAGTTAATAGCTAATTGGTACCCGCCAGTTCCTTCGGGGATGATGTTACGCTGCGCCTGCGCCAGAAACGAAGCAATCAGCGCATAGTCTGCGTTACCTTGTTCGTCGGTAATCCCCGTTGGGTTGGTGTTGAATTTCTCAAAATTCTTGGTACAGCCCGGCGCAAGCATAAGCATGGCTACCAAAACCGCCAAAACCGGGTTAAATCCATTATTTTTCAAATATTTTTTCATCTTATTATGCAATTAGAAGGACACCCTTAACGTTAAACCATACTGTCTTGTGGCGGGTATGCCGAAAATGTCATAGCCCTGACCACCCACTCCGGTTGTTGTATTGAGTTCCGGATCGTACGGTGCGTTGTTTTTGAAGAATAGCAAGTTTCTGCCCGTCAGGGATAGGCTGGCTTGGTCGATGCCGGACCAGCGAATCGGAAGCCGGTACGACAGAGAAAGTTCACGTAGTCGGATATTGGTTGCATCATACACCTGCCCTTCGGTTATACCATCCCGGTTGCCCACAGCACTGTAATAGGCCTGTGCGGGAAGCAGGTTACCGCCGTTTTCGTTTACCCACGGCGAGCCATCCGACCGGACAGCCTCAATGTCCACCCCTCCGCGGTCGCGCGCCAAAGCACTTTCCTCACTGGCGCCAAAGGAGTTGATATAGGCTTGCGTGACGCTGATGACCTGTCCACCAAATCGCCCGTCAATCGTCATACTCAACGACCAATCACGATAGCTGACTAGGTTGTTCCAACCCATAATGGATTTAGGAATATTGGTGCCGATATATCCCGGGCCGCCGTTTTGCGGACGTCCGTTTTCGTCGACGATCAAGGTGCCGTTTTCATCTCGAAGGAAAGTTTGTCCCCAGAAATCGCCAAACGATCCACCTAGGCGCAACACGTTGAAGTTTCCTCCGATATCGTATCGATCACCCAAGTTCGGTGCGAGCTCCAGCACTTTATTCCTGTTTGCCGTAAAGTTCAGTCCACTATTCCACCTTACGGCATCATTGCGGATAATATCGACTCCCAATGCCGCTTCAATACCTTTGTTTTCGACATTACCGGCATTGAGAAACACGGTGGTATTGACTACCCCCACCGGGCCTTGGTACGAGAAGTACTGGTCCTTGGTATGAGTTCGGTAGAGGGCGACGTCCAAGTTGATTCGGTCGTCCCAAAACCGACCTTCGTAGCCAAGCTCAAAACTCTGGCTGATCTCAGGCCGTAACGGCAACCCTCGGTATGGCCCAGAAATATTGGCCGTGATGATACCCGTTGCTAATGAGTTCGTAGGCATGGTCGCGTAGACCGCGACGTCATTTCCGACCTCGGCGTAGGAGAACCGCAATTTGCTGTAGGTCATGAACCGAGGTAGGGTCATTAAGTCGCTCAGGATAGCATTGACACCTGCAGACCAATAGAAATATCCGGTATTCATGGCTGGCGTATTCGCCAATGTGGATGACCAGTCGTTCCTTGCGGTTGCATCGATATAGACTTTTCCTTGGTAACCCAAGTTTGCCGAAGCAAAAACGGACTGGATTTGCCTTCTTGAAGCTCCTTCCGTTAACGAGGTAATGGGCTGGTTTCGATAGATATTGGACAACAGGAAGACATTGGCTACGGCCAATTGGCGCTGGTCTATATTCCAACTCGTAGCCCGTTCGTCATTGATAGAGGTACCAGCGGTAAAGTTCAGCTCCCAATCATCCCATTCGCGATCGCCGTTTAACAACAAGTCGCCATACAAAGTTGTCACTTCACCCTCATTACGCATAAATCTGCCGTTGTCGTTCAGTTCGCCAGGAATCGCAATACCCGAAAGCACCCCCTGTGTACCGGCATACACGTCACGTTTCCAGTAGTCCCAGCGCTTGTTCATTGTTCCCCGTCCGGTTACATTCAGCCAGTCGTTAATCTTAAACCGGAGTTGGGCCTGACCGATGATGTTACTGCGCTTTTGGTCGGTGGCGTTACGGTGCAATATCCAATAGGGGTTTTGCTGGTGGTGCGTACCGGCGAGCCCGGCATCGTAGTTTACGTTCCACCAATCCTGCAAGTAAAGATTCCGGGTTTCAGAAAAATATTCAAAATCCTTGTATTGGTCGAAATCCAGTCCGCGCGGGAACATGTATAACCCACTCAATGGGCCGAAATACAAGCCGGAGTTGGGGCGGTTATGGATGTTTTGCTGCGAATACATCAAGCTTCCATTGAAAGCCAAACGGTCTTCGAAGAAGCTGGTGCTATTACGGAATGTTGCGGTATGTTGTCCGAATGTGTTGGTAGGTAATATGCCTTTATTGGAAGTATTAGCGTATGAGAAATAATTTTGCATCCGATCGGTTCCACCGCTCATGCTTACCGAATTAATCCATGTCGTTCCGGTATCGAAAAAATCCTTAACGGGATCGTCAAACGTGCCGGGCGCCCCCCAATTTTCTTCGGAATCGGGTGTAGACTGCCCATATCGGTATTGCAATTCGGGCAGGTAGAACGCTTCGTCTACGGTCAACCCGCTGGATATCTCAATACGCGTACGTCCTGCTTGCCCTTGCTTCGTGGTAATCATGATGG
This sequence comes from uncultured Sphingobacteriaceae bacterium, assembly GCA_964643235.1. Lineage (GTDB taxonomy): Bacteria > Bacteroidota > Bacteroidia > Sphingobacteriales > Sphingobacteriaceae > CAYRGQ01. Next base: position 4,044 of record CAZXSL010000021.1, read on the forward strand.
CACCGTTTGCACCCTGGCTTCCGTACAAGGCCGAAGCGGACGCGCCCTTCAGCACGTTGATGCTCGCGATGTCATCGGCATTGAGCGTACTGAGGATATCCCCACGATCCGGATTACCGCCAAAAGCGCCGGTTGATCCGCTTCCACCAGTATTGGAAATCGGCATACCATCGATCACATACAGGGGTTGGTTGTTACGGTTTGACTTCATCCCCCGCAACACGATATTGACTGAGCCGCCAATACCCGATGCGCTACGGTTGATTTGCAAACCTGAAATTCGGCCCGTCAGGTTATTCATTGGGTTGGCATCCCGTACCCTGGCGAGCTCCTCGCCCCCTACCGATTGCGTTGAATAGGTCAGGCTTTTTGATTTCCGCTCGATACCCAATGCGGTTACCACCACTTCTTCAAGTTCATCGGTCGCCACCAACATGCGGATACTGACTTCGTTTTCGTTGGTACCCACGACGTAACGTTGGTCTGAGAACCCGATAGAAGTGACCAATAGGACGATTTGGCCGTCGCCAACTTCCAAGGTAAATGTGCCATTATCGGTAGTTGAGGTTGCCACTTGGCTCCCTTCAACACGGATAGTTGCTCCGGCAATGGGTGTGTCTGTCGCGTCGTCCTTTACTTGGCCTTGAATCGTCCGCTGCTGTGCGAAAGCCAATGAAGAACATAAGAAGCACACCCATAAAATATAAAAGGATTTGTTCATCATGTTATTCTGCGTTTATATTAATTAGTGAAATTATAGATATGTTCTTTTTGCACCACACCAACAATCCTCCCCATAACGAAAGAAAAATATTATCTGATGGAGACATTATTGAGTCGAGAAACGTTTTTCATATACTAAGAAACGGCTGCTTGGTCATCATAATAAAGGCTATTGACTTGTCATAAAAAAAGGTTATTGCATTGTCATTAAAAGGTTACCAAATCATTAACAACAACAACACCACGATTGTTTTTGCATTAAAAAATAGTAAAGCAACAGACCTACACGCTGACTATCAGCTTAATAAAACCACAAACAACTAAACGAAAAGAAGGGACAAGGTTAAGAGGTGTGAAATAATTACCCAAGTTGGAACGGGCAATTCCACAAAATCACTACTCAGGCTTCCGGATTTAAGAACACCTGCATATTTATGAGACATACTGGCATCTGTCTCATTCAGTAAACCACGCAAATAGGTTTTGTCGGTACGCACATAGCATACGACAGGTAGAATTAGAACCGAATTAAATCAGACAAAACACACCTCATTTCATTCATCTTCGAATTCATCTTTTTCAAAATCCCTACGGCAAATACTCGTACGTCGCTTGCAGTCCGAGTGGGAAACCCAATAACCAATAGATCAGCAGAAATATGGTCCATGCGATTCCAAAAACGATCGTATAAGGCATCATGATCGATACCAAGGTACCAATCCCGGTAGATTTGACGTATTTCTGGCAATAGACCACGATAAGTGGGAAATAGGGCATCAGCGGTGTGATGACGTTGGACACCGAGTCGCCCACCCGGTAGGCCGCCTGAGTCAGATCTGGCGATATACCGATTTGCATGAGCATGGGAACCATGATGGGTGCTACCAGTGCCCATTTTGCCGATGCCGACCCGATGAAAAGATTAAGAAACGAGGTAATGAAGATAATAGCCACAATCGTTATTTCCGGTGCCAGTTGCATAGCCTGCAAGGCCGAGGCCCCTTTTAGGGCGAGCAGCGCGCCCAAGTTCGACTTGGCGAAGGCATCAATAAACAAGGCACAGAAAAAGGCCATCACGATGTAATAGCTCATGGAAGACATGGACTTGGACATGCTCGTGATAATGTCTTTTGAGGTTTTAAATACCCCTGACATCATCCCATACACCACGCCGGGTATTAAGAATACAATAAAGATGAGCGGCACGATCGACCGCATCAATGGCGCTCCCAACGAAGTTATTTCGCCTTCTGCATCTCGCCATGCCGAAGTCGTCGGTGCTGCCCAGAAATACAGCCCCAACAAACTAAGTATCATCACAAAGGTTGCGGTATAAAACGCCTTTTTTTCTTTTGCGGTCAACGGATCCATCGTCGGTTTCTCGTCCTCTTCGATGGATACAGCCACGCCTTTCAGGCGTGGTTCGATGACTTTATCCGTCAAATACCACCCTAGAACAACAATCAGCACCGATGACGCCGACGTGAAAAACCAGTTATTTAGTGGGTTAAGCTGGATATCAGGATCGATGATTTGGGCAGCCGACTGGGTAAACCCCTGTAATAGGGGATCAATTCCTGATGGGACAAAGTTGGCACTAAACCCTCCGGATACTCCTGCAAACGCTGCTGCAATACCTGCCAGAGGATGCCTCCCTGCTGCATAAAAAATAATCCCTCCCAATGGAATAACTAACACGTAGCCTGCGTCCGCTGCTGTATGCGAAACGATAGCTACGAGAATAAGCATGGGTGTAAGCAACATTTTTGGGGTGAAGCTGAGCATGGTTTTCAATCCGGCATTGATAAATCCGGAATAATCGGCAACACCGACACCCAACATCGCCACCAATACAATGCCCAGAGGTGCAAATCCGGTAAACGTACTTACCATGTTTTCGAAGAACGAAACTAGAGCGGCAGGTTCCAGTAAATTACTGACGACGAGTGCGCTGCCGGTACGGGGGTCTACCTCACTGAAAGTAAATGTTGAAAGCAAAGCCGACAATAGCCAAATTGCAATCATCAGAAAGAAAAAAAGAATAGCCGGATCGGGCAGCTTATTGCCCGCTTTCTCGATAACATCCAAGAAGCGGGTCATGATTGGTTTTTTTAGGGATTGGTCTTTCGTACTCATTTGGTCTAAACGTTAGTCGTTTAATGAAGCAATATGGGAAGGCCCGAGCTAAGGCTAAAAAGCCAACGCCCTATACGGATCTAAACCCACATGATTCATATTGGTCGTTCGTTTCCCGCAAATAAGTAATTATAATTCAATTTTCAGCATAACCCGCCTATAATAATCTATCCGACCCTTCGTAAACAGCAATAATGCTTAGTTATTGCCACCGATAGCGCCCCATCCGCTCAACATGATCGAGAGTAGTTTGAAGGCCACTTGCAGGTCGTTGAAATCGTACATAGGTTGTGTCTCTTCGATTTGCATTTCGCTAGCTGTTACCACTCGAGGTGTAATGCTATTTGGCTGCATGACCAGGGTAGGCTCGTCTGTATTTTCAAAATAGATTTCCAATTTCAAAATACCTTCGTCTTCGGGGAGGTATAATGGGTGCGTAAAGTTTATCGTCTTATTAAAGTCTGTCGACGTGTAGACTACGATTTTATAGACGCCCATCGACAATGAAAGAGGCATGTCTGAGTCGGGTTCTGGAATGTGCTCTGGCTTCAGCGTATAGGTTGACACGTTACAATTATAACCCGCTACCACCTCTTTTTGCGACGACACCTGCCTATTATAAAAAGATTGATCGATAGCTCCGCCACTGCCTACGCCCAAATCCTCCGATGGAGTGTACTGTATGGACAATTCACGATCCGCTTCAGTTATTTCGTCTGTTTGAACAAGTGTACGTACGAAAAGCTGCCCCCGATCTTCCGCTGCGTTATGGTAATTATCAAAGAGATAACCGAGTCCGCGGGCCTTGCCCAAGACCACCTCATCTTTGACGTAGTATGTACAGACTACGCCATTCATCATGAGCGCCAATCCGAGCATCGGGTTTGACTGTGTGTAGCTTTGTATCAAGTCAACAAACTGCTTACCTTCTTCATGGTTTTCAACCAAATCGAGATACTGCTCCTGCACATCATCACGCGAAAAGTCGATATTGTCGATAAAAAATCCCAAGTCTATACCATGGCTATACATTCCCATTTCGACAACACCTTCCGTAAAAGGTTCGTTGACTACTGGCAGTTCGGTATCTATTGGGGCATCTTTGGCACATCCTAAAACAAAAAGGGCTATGGCAATGAATATGTAATTCGCATTTCTCATATGATAAAAGTATTTGTGCTGGCAAAAATAAAAAAAAATGATTTTATGAGGCTATTGCTATCGATATTTTAACTTCAATAACCAACGGTAACCGTTTTCTTATTGCGCCCGAAACTCACGTTTACTGTTAATGTCCAAGTAAAACAGCTGCGACCTCGGCTCACTGTCAATTCCGACCCACCCCCCGCCTTGCATCCGATTATACCGCAGGGAAATATGCTCTTGGCGAAGCTCTAAATCATAAAAACCCCAAAGTCCATCTTTTTCTTTTTGGAATGCAATAAAAGGCGTACGATATGTCCAAGCATTAATCCGGTGATACGCCGGTTCCATTAACCAATGTTGGTTTTCACGATCCCATACGCCCTCTGCACTATCATCTTCGTTTTCGAAACGAACGAGGAAAAGTTCTTTTGGCGACCGGCGGACCTCCCGAATATGCTTGAGTTCCCATCCATCTGGTATCTCAGCATTTTCCATAAAAAACTCCGGAGTCGGCCAGAGAATATTATTCACTCCTGCGGACAACACCTTAAAGTCGTGCTGGTTTTCCTCAGGGTCATGCCACTTACCCTTTGTATCGACGATGTTGACCGTTTTTCCGAAATCGGCTACAATGATAAATCGATCGGTATTGGGAATGGAGGCGATGCTCTGCGCACGGGTCAATATGGTTTCCGCGGATATGGAATCGTTCAACGGATAGGACGCTATGTCTGTTGGAAACTCCTTTCCCAGATCGGGATAGACAAACACTTGGTTCTCTCGATTACGGTAAAGCTCTATTCTCGTGCGTGGCCTATCAATCCCCCGGTTGCTTTTGAGCACAACCTCCTTGCCTGCTACCCTCACTAAAAACTCCGAAATCTGTTTGAATCTTTCCCGTGAAACCGCATTTCCTTGGTGGTCGATTAAACGGAAGCTTCCTCCGATACGTTTCTGCAACAAAAACCCTCCATCTACGGTTTTGTACGGCTCGACATGCTTGGCTAATCTCGACAAGCGCCCGTCATCCATCCGAAACAATTCGTGGTCTACCTGTACGACACCTTCGCCCCTGTCTTGGACAAAAAATACAGTCTCGCCGCCTCCGTAGCCTCCTTTTTTGGATTTCATCTTCTTTAATCCATTCCCCCAGTATAAGGTGCTTTCCTCCCTTGCTACCTCGGTATCAAACAACCTCCTGTCTGAGCTTCCTCCACCTATAATACTAAAACCCGGCAAAAAACGCCATTCCCAAAACCGCCACCGGTTCGTATAATATCTAGTCGCTTCGACTAATACGTGGTCTCCATAGGATTGCAAGCGAAGCTCGTCATAATCCGCTGGCAGGGGAACCACCCGGTTATCCGTGTTGATTAAAGAATCCTTCCCTCCATCCCTCCGGACAGCAGCCAGCCCGTTAAGAAAAAAGCTGACGTGTGTGTATTCGGGTTCAATGATCAGCTGACCTTCAGGGTTTGCATAACCATAGCGATCGTTTGCCCCGAGGTACGGGTATAGCGTTTTGTTATCAACAGGCATGGTATCGTCAAAAGTTTGTGCACTGCACGACATGCAAACTAATAATGCAGTAAAAAACAAATACGGCTTCTGCATGGCGATCTATCTAAAGCATGTTTACAAATAGAGATCCTCGATCAATAAAAGCCCGTCGCGATTTGCCTCGATGCGTACAATGTAGGTATGGCCATGTTCACCTATTCCCTCCATGACTAGCCCTTCTTCATCATCTTTGACCAATACGATGAACTCGCTGGAAAACATTCCATAATGGCGAAAAAACTCCGTAACCAACACAACACCCCCGCGCAAACCAAGGCCCGGAATACGGATTGTACTTTGCATGTGCCCGCATTGTTCACAAGGCCCAAAATCCGTGAGTACATATTCTATTCCATTCTCATATTCGACCGCTGTTTGGGAGCAGAATTTTTCCGTCATACCGGAATCTACTTTATTTATCATCGGGGATAGCGATTCTAAGTATTCTTCGGGTAAAAACGCTTTATTGGGATCGACATCTGGAGGGCGCAAAGGCAGCAAATACGTATCGAGCACATATCCTTTCTGTGTGGCTGTGGCTACTTTCAACCACTTGGCGGGATGTGTCCATTCCGACAAGTAGTCGTCAACATAATAAGTTTCCAGGTCCCTGCAATACAAGGTGGCATCCACAGCTGTTTGTTCCGACTCGCCCAGCGGCCATACACATTCACCAAATTCGAGTCGACCCAAGGGAATTGTCTCGGTCGAAGGTGTTTCGTACAACGGGATCCCCTCCCTTTCCCACACATACAAGGGCTTGTCAGCGGCTAAATTTGGCAATTCGGAACCCTGGACATACGAGAAAAACAAGACATGCAAGCATCCCAAGGCTAAGGGTAGGTAGAGCCTTACCCTGTGAGTACGGACTTGCTTCCACAACACCATGATACACTCGTAAAACCTCCAGCTGATGTTCATTTTTATCTGTCTTTTCCGTATTCAAACACGTAATTCCGATATAGATATTCCCTTGCGTATGTCTGGTATAGCTCCGGCAGTTGTTCAAAATCACCTAGCGTATAGGACCCACCATCCGTCGTCCCATCGGGAAAAACCAACTTTTCTTCGGCATCCATGCGATAGGTTGTACCATTATCTACCATGACGACCTGCACTCGGCTGGGGCTGATATCCCCTTTGCAGGCCATTTGCGTGATAAACCACACTTCATATACTCCGTCCTCATCCAAATCAGCAAATCGTGGTGCTGCCAGGAATTTCGCTTCGATATCGACTTGGCAATCCTCAATTCCGTCTTGATAAGACCAGGTCTCCACCCTAGAATTACCCTCTTGCAGCCAATGTTTTGCCAGGATATATTGGGAGGATGTCATTTCCGACTCATGAAAAGTCTTTTCCGATTGGTGGAGCACCAAGAAATGCACGCCTTGTTTGTCGGCCCAGGTCAGGGTATCTCCATCATCATGGGTAAAATCCACAAACGGTGGCAGCCAATCCTGCGCATGGCCATCAAAGCTAAATGCGAGTGTGATTGCCAACAAAACCACAGCCAGGGCAGATTGCCCGAATAAGCGAAACACAAGGCTTTCTGTCTTCATACGGTAATCTTCATTCACGAGCCCTTGCCTGATAGAACAGCCAGGATACAAGTAATCCATCGTAACAAAGATACCCGGCATAACTGGATTGATAAATAGCGGAATTCAGGGGTTCTATACCCCTACTCGCCTGAGAATTTGCTTGGTACTAAGCAAGGTAAGCCATTGGGGTTGGCTCGATTTGTTATGAAACCAAGAGGAGTAATTATGGACTGGCCAGCAGGACTTTACTCCTGCCAACCAGCTCCTTACCAGCTATAAATATGCCTTGTAATCCCAACTTTTACGGTATGGTCGGCCTTTCAACATGTTGGCATACGCACTGTTAAACACCTCCTTTTTAGGATTCCAGCCTAACGGCTGCTGCAGCTCATATGCGATGTTAATGGCGTTGCATACCGTTGCCGTCCGGTGTCCAATCTCAACATCAGCCACGGGTTTGCTTCGTTTTTTGATGGCATCGATCCAATCCTGGTAGTGGTTATCCGAATAATACAATCGCTTATCTGAAGGCTTGAATTCGTGTTGGGCCAAGCCGACCGGATCGGTATCCAAAAAGCCCCTCGAAACCTCAATCTTGCCTTCGGTTCCTATAAACTGGATGGCATTGGAACGCCCCCAGTCCTTGTGGTTGACCCGTACGCCGTTAGCATAAGTATAATACAGTCCTTCGACGGCAGTTGGGTCCGCTGGCGGCACGAACGAAACAGGTCCGGAATGATCCATATCCAATGCCCATTGCACGATATCGAACATATGCGCACCCCAGTCGGTTATTAATCCTCCGCCAAAGTCGCGGTACCCACGCCACCATGCCCATTTATCATCTTCAAGCGGTGGCGACAGTATCGGATGGTATCCACGATATAGCGACGGTCCTATCCAGCTATCCCAATCCAGGTATTCGGGTATGGGCATGGCGGGCAAATCGCATTGCTTGACGGGCTCCCCCACGGAGACGTTAATTTCTTTGACGTCTCCGATATAGCCGTTTCGCACCAGCTCGGCTGCCTGCCTAAAATTGTATTGAGAACGTTGCATACTTCCGGTCTGCAATACGCGCTTATGCTTCTTGACGGCGTTGACCATGGCCCGCCCTTCTTCTATGGTCAGTGCCAATGGCTTTTCGCAATAAATATCCTTGCCGTGTTTGGCGGCGTCAATGACATTCATGGCGTGCCAATGGTCGGGAGTTGCGATTACCACCGCGTCGATATCCGAGCGGCCCAATAATTCGCGGTAATCGGCATAAGATTCGACAGAATGTGCTACTTTTTCGGCATTTACCTGCGTAGCGTCCCCTACAAATTTGGCGAGCTTTTGACGATCGACGTCACATGCAGCCACAACGAGTGTTTCCGGCACTTTAGCAATGTTTCGCAAAAGTCCTCCCACCTGCTTTCCCGTCCCGATATACCCTAAATTGATCCGATCGCTGGGCGCAAGAAATCCACTGCCGCCCAATACATGGCGTGGCAATATCATAAATCCGGTTGCGGCAATAGCACTTGTTTTCAGAAAATCCCGTCGTGAGTAATCGCTAGGTGTTTTTTGGTCCATCATTAGGTTGTTTTTTTATATTGTTAGATAAAGGCTTGGCCGGTATCATGTGCCAATCCCGCATTTTGTCTTGCAATTTAGCGGATTCGTGTCAGATCCACAAATCCAATTCCGCAGATGGCGGTGCAAAACCATTATCTAATTTAACCCAAGATGGAAAATAGGTGCCGCTAGATTTCGTCCTTATCCCGTTGCTCCCATTGTTTGCTAAACGATCTTTTGGGTAGCTTGGGCAGGCTGCGATGCTTGCCCCAAGCCCTGCCGAAGAAGTTTTTCAACACGAAATTCTTGAAGCCGCCACCGAAGAGATCGAGCACCCGCCGCTTGGACATGGCGTAGGTAAACCACTTCCATGAGGTGGCTTCGATCTTGGAGCCTTGTTTATCTGCTACGGCATCCCGACGATTGAGCAGCAGCATGGTATGGATATCGATTTTGACCGGACACACTTCGGTACACTTGCCGCACAGGCTAGACGCATAGCTGAGATGCTTAAATTGTTCCATTCCTTTCATGTGCGGGGTAATAAGCGACCCGATGGGGCCACTATAGGTTGTTTCGTAGGTATGCCCGCCTATATTCTTATAAATCGGGCAAGCGTTTAGGCAGGCACCGCAGCGGATACAATACAGACCTTGACGTTGTTCTTTTTGTGCCAACACATTGGTACGCCCATTATCCAGCAGTACGATATACATCTGTTCCGGCCCGTCGGATTCATGTTCTTGCCGCGGCCCGCTGATGATGCTGTTATACACCGTCAGGTGTTGCCCCGTACCGTGCGTGGCCAACATGGGCCAAAACAGATCCAAATCCATCAACGACGGGATGAGTTTCTCGATACCGGCGATAGCGATATGAATTTTGGGGAAAGTCGTACTCAAGCGGGCATTGCCTTCGTTTTCCGTGATGGCAACGCTTCCGGTGTCCGCAATCAGGAAATTGGCTCCTGTGATACCCACATCTGCGTCCAAGTAGCGGTCGCGAAGTAACTCCCGTGCTTTTAGTGTCAATGTTTCGGCCGAAGCATCCAACGGGGTACCGAAACGCTCGTGGAATAACCGAGCAATATCCGCCAAGCTCAAATGCATGGCCGGGGTCACAATGTGGTAAGGCTTTTGGCCCAATAACTGTACGATATACTCACCCAGATCAGATTCGATGGTTTCCACGCCTTGCCCTTCGAGATACTCATTAAGGTCAATCTCTTCGGTGGTCATGGATTTAGATTTCACGACCCGTTTGGCACCCGCCTCTTCGATGATTTTGCCAATCTCGCGCCTAGCCTCCTCGGCGTCATTTGCCCAGATCACCTTACCACCCCGTTTCAAGAAATTAGCCTCGAATTCCGGCAGTAGGCGATCCAGGTTTTCCATGACCCGCCATTTCAGGATATGCCCTTTGCGCTTGGCGTTTTCGACATTTTTCAGATAAGACATCCCCCGTTCAACAGCCGTATCGTACTTGTCAATATTGAAATTGATCACGTTCCGATGCGCCTTGTCAAAGGCCTTGACGGCACTATCTTTTAGGAATTTTGTTTCGGGGGTCACTGCCATGCCTCTAATTTATCGTACACTCAACCGGAACAACACGCGTGCCAGTATAACTTTTGCCTTACCTTCTTCTCCATTTAGCCCTCCTTGGATACGACATGCAAACCCAACTCATCCAACTGCTCGTGGTGGATAGGCGATGGTGTGTCAATCATCACGTCCTTGCCGGCATTGTTTTTCGGGAAAGCTATTACGTCTCGGATACTTTCGATACCCGCAAAGATCGATACCAATCGGTCGAAACCAAAAGCAATACCACCATGGGGCGGCGCGCCATAGGTAAAGGCATCCATCAAGAAGCCGAATTGCTTTTGTGCTTCCTCTGGCGAGAAGCCCAACAGCTGGAACATTTTCGCCTGCAAACCTTGGTCATGGATACGGATGGATCCACCTCCGATTTCCACACCATTGATAACCAAATCGTAAGCATTGGCTCGCACCTCGCCCGGATTACTATCCATCAGGTGGATATCCTCCGGTTTTGGCGATGTAAAGGGGTGGTGCATTGCATGGTACCGACCGCTTTCATCATCCCACTCCAACAATGGAAAATCCAAAACCCACAGTGGAGCATAGGTATGCTTATCCCGGAGACCTAATTGCCCGGCTACTTCCAAGCGGAGCTCATTGAGCTGTTTACGGGTCTTGTGTTTGTCGCCCGCCATCACGAGCATCAAGTCGCCGGGTTGCGCACCAAATGCCGCAGCCCATTGCTCCAGTTTTTCCGGTCCGTAGAACTTATCAACTGACGATTTCAGACTGCCGTCCTCGTTGTATCGCAGGTACACCAAGCCTGATGCGCCTACCTGCGGACGCCGTACGAAATCCGTCAATGCATCCAGTTGTTTGCGTGTATAGCTCGCACAGCCTTCAGCCTTAATTCCCACAACTAATTCAGCTTGATCAAACACCGGGAACCCGGAGCCTTGGAGCACGTCGTTGAGCTCGACAAACTGCATCCCAAAGCGGATATCCGGCTTATCCGAACCATATAGACGCATCGCATCGGCATAAGCCATACGTGGTATCTCGGGCAGGTCTATTTGTTTTACTTCCTTGAACAAGTGGCGTGTCAAACCTTCAAATGTGTTCAATATATCCTCCTGCTCCACAAAAGCCATCTCACAGTCGATTTGTGTAAATTCGGGTTGGCGATCGGCACGTAAATCCTCATCACGAAAGCATTTGACGATTTGGAAATAACGGTCGAAGCCTGAAACCATCAGCAACTGCTTGAAGGTTTGCGGCGACTGGGGCAATGCGTAGAACTCGCCCGGATGCATCCGGCTGGGCACCACAAAATCACGCGCTCCCTCGGGGGTAGATTTGATGAGCACCGGTGTTTCCACTTCCAAGAATGCCTGATCGTCCAGGTATTTACGTATGGATTGGGCCATCTTATGGCGTAGGATAAGATTATTGCGCACGGGATTCCGGCGCAAGTCGAGGTAGCGGTATTTCATGCGCAGGTCCTCGCCACCGTCTGTTTCATCCTCGATGGTAAATGGCGGAAGCTTGCTAGCATTCAGCACCTCCAATGAAGAAACCTTGATTTCGATCTCTCCCGTCGGTATTTTCAGGTTCTTGCTTTCACGCTCGATGACCGTTCCGCTAATCTTAATGACGTATTCACGTCCCAATTCGCGGGCCTGGGCCCGTAGCGATTCATCATCAGCGGCATCAAAAGCCAATTGCGTGATCCCATACCGATCTCGTACATCAATAAAGGTCATCCCGCCCAAGTCGCGCGATTTCTGAACCCATCCGCTCAAAACGACCGTTTTGCCTATGTCGGCCAATGTCAATTCACCACAAGTGTGTGTCCTATACATGTCAATTTATTGTTAAGCTACAAAAATATCGGTTTTTTTGTAAGAACGACTGCCAAAGCGGATATAAATCACGCTTTCCCCCGATAAAGCCAGTGCTTGGCAAACGATTACACCCCAATTTATCAAAAAAGCCGGCTTCCCAAAAGGAAACCGGCCTGTTTATCCTTGGCACAAACGTGCTTCGCTTATCCTTTATCAGGACGTTCGATAAGCACTTTGCGCGACAGTTTCAATTTGCCTTGCTTGTCAATATCGAGCAACTTGACGCGAACTACTTCGCCCACCTCGAAGATGCCATCCATCGTCTCGAAGCGCTTCCAGTCGATTTCCGAAATGTGCAGCAAGCCGTCCTTGCCGGGCATGATTTCGATAAATGCACCGAAAGGCATAATGGACTTAACCTTACCTTCGTAGATGTCGCCTACTTCCGGCTTAGCAGCAATCGCCTTGATACGGCCTACCGCATCGTCGATAGCGGCTTTATTATCGGCAAATACCTGCACGACGCCTTTGTTGTCAACTTCATCGATGGAGATCGTAGCACCGGTTTCGCGTTGCATCTCTTGGATAATCTTTCCACCGGGTCCGATAACAGCGCCGATGTACTCCTTGTCAATGGTAAAGCTGACAATGCGTGGCGCATGCGGCTTGTAATCCTCACGTGGTGCGGCAATTGTCTTTTTCATCTCCCCGAGGATGTGCAAACGGGCTTCTTTCGCCTGTTCCAATGCTTGGGTAAGCACCTCCCACTTCAAGCCATTAATTTTCAGGTCCATTTGGCAGGCTACGATACCTTTTTCGGTACCAGTTACCTTAAAGTCCATATCGCCCAAGTGGTCCTCATCGCCGAGGATATCACTCAAAATGGCGTATTTACCGGTCTTTTCGTCGGTAATCAGCCCCATGGCAATACCTGATACAGGTGCCGTGATTTTTACTCCGGCATCCATCAGGGCCAGTGCACCTGCACAAACCGTTGCCATGGAAGAGGAACCGTTGGATTCCAAAATATCCGACACAACACGGATGGTATACGGGTTTTCGTCGCCTTGTGGCAACACCTGCTTCAACGAGCGCATGGCCAAGTTGCCGTGCCCTACTTCCCGGCGTCCGGGACCGCGGTTAGGCCTAACCTCACCGGTAGAGAATGCTGGGAAATTATAGTGCAGCAAAAACTTGTTGTATCCGTGGATAAATGCCCCGTCGATCAACTGCTCGTCGTCCTTGGCACCCAAGGTAACCGAAGTCAGTGATTGGGTTTCGCCCCGTGTGAACACGGCCGAACCGTGTGCGGCAGGCAGGTAATCCACCTCGCTCCAAATCGGGCGTACGGTACGGAAGTCGCGACCATCCAACCGGATTCCTTCATCCAAAATCAGGTTCCGGACGGCATCGTACTCCACGTCGTGGAAATATTTTTTAAGCAAGAACAAGGTATCCTCGTCTGCTTCCTCGCCTAGCTGGGCGACATATCCCTCGGCAAATTCGTTGGCAATGGCCTTAAACTGCTCGGAGCGGTCGTGTTTGGCCAGGCCTGATTTGGCTACGGCGTAGACACGGTCGTATGTAGCAGCAAAGATTTGTTCGCGCAACTCAGGGTTGCTCGGTTCGTGGCTGTATTCGCGCTTAACGGTTTTGCCCACTTGCTCGGCCAATTCGATTTGCGCTTGCACTTGCTTCTTGATCATGTCATGGGCAAAGGCGATAGCCTCGACCATTTCCTCCTCGGAAATTTCCTTGGCTTCTCCTTCCACCATCACGATATCGTTGGCCGTACCGGCCACGATAAATTCGAGTGTGGCTTTTTCCAGTTCACTCATCGGGGGGTTAATCCGCAGCTGCCCGTCAATTTTGGCGACGCGCACCTCGGAAATAGGCCCATTAAATGGGATATCGGACACAGCGATGGCTGCCGAAGCTGCCAATCCGGCCAATGCGTCCGGCGTGATGTCCTTATCTGCTGAAATCAGGGAGATCATAACCTGCGTATCGGCATGGTAATCTTCTGGGAACAGCGGGCGCAGGGCGCGGTCTACTAGGCGGGAGATGAGGATCTCATAATCCGACAACCGGGCCTCGCGGCGTAGGAATCCACCCGGGATACGTCCGGTGGATGCGTATTTTTCTTGGTAATCGACCGATAGTGGAAGGAAATCCACTCCGGATTTGGCCTCCTGTGCGGAAACCACGGTAGCAAGCAGCATGGTATCTCCTTGCTTGACGACTACGGATCCATCAGCCTGTTTGGCCAATTTACCAGTCGAGATTTCGATTTGGCGTCCCTCGCCAATATCGATGGTTGTTTTGATTTCGTTGTAACTCATTTTGGTTTCAATTCGGTGCACCATTCATCTTTGGGTAGTGCACCCTTATTATTATTTGGACTTTTTATTTTCCGAAAAAAAAGTAAAAAGCCATCCGCCAATATGCGGATGGCTTTTAGCATGTTGTGCCACCGAGCTATTTGATGATATCCCTTAGACCCAAAGCTTTGATAATCGCACGATAACGTTCGATATCCTTGTGGTAAAGATAGCCTAACAACGCACGGCGTTTACCTACCAATTTCTGGAGAGCGCGCTGCGTTGAAAAATCCTTCCTGTTCTTTTTAAGGTGCTCCGTCAAATGGGCAATCCTTTTGGTGAACAAAGCCACTTGGCCTTCGGCAGAACCCGTATTGGCTTCCCCTCCGGCAAATTCAGCGAAAATATTCGCTTTGTACTCTTTACTTAAATACATTGCTTGAATAATATTAAAGCGTTTAATTAAATTTATCGGGTGCAAATGTACGCTAATTCCCGATAGGTTCCAAATTGGATTTCTTCGTTCCCGGCTCGATATCCCCTTGTCCTTTTGTTGATTACTTACCTATCTAGCCTTCATTCAGGTCGTGTCTTCGAGCCGACCGCTGTCCGATATCCTTTCTGAGGGGCTACATCTGCATGGCTCATGGATCAAAAACCATTACGAATTTCATAATCGCCCTTCGACTCGCGTTGATAGGTTGAAAAAAGCCGTGCAAGCGGCATTATCAAATTCGCAAAAATAACGACTAAACACCAGATTATCAGGATTATATTTCTAAATATCTTGCCTTTTTCATAACTTTGCAAAAGCTATTTGGCAGATATGGAAATATCTTTACCTAGGTTAGCTGTTTATCCTGCGGATCTGCAGCGGGTTACTGGCCAAAGCGAACGCTCGTGCCAACGACTCCTCAACAAGATCCGGGATATGTTCGGGTTGGATCGGCACCAGCATGTAACGATTTACCAAGCCTCGGATTATTTGGGCATTCCGGTAGCGGAGTTATCCCGATTCATGAGCCGCCCCTGACCTGGAACATCCGGCAAAAGGTTTGCCGGGAACAGCAAAGATTTTACGGGTCAACCGTGGTAGTATTGGGCTACCACGGTTTTTTTTTGCCCGACAAAAGCGACAAAAACGACAATTCCGCCAAAAACGACAAAAACGACAGCGCTTATTGCCATACTTCCGAACTTTACTTTATAGTCATCGGGACAGGTACCGCCCGGCGACATGAGTTAACTGTTTTATTTATTAATATTTTAATTTCTTTTATTATGGCAATTAAATTCAACATTATGGAAAAGGGCAAGCCGGGAGACCCTACGGCGCCCAAGAAGTTCTACGCCCGCCCCGTGCACAACGGTGAAATCACCTTGGAGGATTTGTCGGCAGACATTTCCCACTCCTCTTCGCTGACCGAATCAGACGTGTATGCGGTGCTGCAAAGTCTTGTGCGGGAAATCCCCCGCAACATTTCCCGTGGGTATATTGTGCGCCTTGGCAACTTGGGTGCATTCCGCCTGGGGAGTAATAGCGTGGGCAGTGACACTGCGGAAGAGGTAACAGCAGCCAACATTTTCCGTAAGCGCTTGCTATTCCACCCTGGCCGGCGCGTACGGTCGGCCATAGATGATTTAACTTTCGAGAAAAACCACTAACCCCCGGGCAGCTTCCTGTCGGCAGTCAACCGCCCCGAATGCATTCGGGGCGGTTTTTTTTGTCAAAAAACACCAAAAACGGTCACTATCATTTTGAAAAACCAATGTGATCAAATTATTTTTGATTGTGATCATTTAAAAATTGGATTCGATGAGTTGAAAAAACGCCTTAGACGGGTTCTCACCGGTCGTTTACACAACACTTTATTTTCTTTTAGAGATATTTTATTTCAAAAACACCCATCCATTTAAGCACTAATCTCCTGTTTAATGAGGCTTTGATATGGTTCATACCCCCCTATTAACCGACCTACACACCCTCCAACACGCATGCTTCGCATCCGCACCCCAAATTGCACTACCTCACACCTTGATATATATCCGCTTGCGGTCCAGCCAGTAAGCTATCGCCCAACACAGCGCCAGAAAGGCCAATGCGTAAGCAAAGGAGCCCAATTCGGGCGGGCCAGGTACTTTGGCACAAATCTCAGTATAAAACCATCGGAGCGGAGTGCTGTATACTGGGCTGCCATCATCGGAAGAGCCTACTTGAAAACGGACCAATCCCAACAAACGAGGAAGTAATCCACTCAGCACAAAGATAAACAAGGGGTTTTTCCCGAATACATCAAAAAAGCGGGACAACATATTCCTGGCTCCCAACACTTCGATATACCATATCATAACCCCAATGGTAAATAGCGCCAAGCCTGTGGTGTAAATGACGTACGAGCTGGTCCATATCTTTTTGTTGATGGGAAACACCAGATCCCAGGCCAGTCCCGCCACATAGAGTATCACTCCCATAACAAGCAGACCACCGAGCATCTTGAAAATTGGCTGCTCGGGCATTGGTATCCGCTTCCACAGCCACTCAACCTGTCCTTTGCTACGGATATACACACCGGTAAGGTACCCCAATATGACCTGCACGATACTCGGCAATGTACTTACCAGCCCTTCGGGGTCGAACGGTACACCCTCACCCTTGTAAAGATGTGCTACGCCGAACAGCTGTTTGTCGATATCCGTGCCGAACCAACCGGCGAGACTATAGGGATCGCTACCGCCAAACAACACGCAGAGCAACCAATATCCAAGCAGCAAAAGCGCACTAACGATTAATGTACCCCGCACACGGGTGTAATAGACGATGATTGACGCGAAACAGTAGGCCAGCGCAATACGCTGGAGCACTCCCATGATGCGGACACCGCGCTCAGGATTGGACGGATCCACCCATTGCCTGAACGCCAGACTGTCGCCCTGCCATTGTACGAATGGCCACCAGTTAAGAAAAAGCCCAATCAGGAAGATCAGCACGGTCCTTTTCATCACTTTTTGCCAAAACACGGCATCCCCTGCCTCGCGCAGGCGCGGCATCACGAAAGCCATGGCATTGCCTACGGCAAAGAGAAAAAAGGGAAATACAAGATCAGTCGGTGTCACACCGTGCCAGTCGGCATGCTTCAACGGCGAAAACATATACGACCAGCTGCCGGGGTTATTGACCAGGATCATCAGGGCCACCGTGGCCCCGCGGAATACATCCAACGAATAATACCGTTCTTTCATGGTTTGGTTAATTTTAACAGCTCCTCATGCACCTTGGCCGTCGGCAAACCAACCACGTTGGTGTACGAGCCCTCGATTTTCGTAATACCGATTAGTCCTATCCATTCCTGTATGCCATAGGCTCCGGCCTTGTCAAATTCCCGGTGTATGGATACGTAGTGGCTAATCTCTTCGGCTGTCAGCTCCTTGAAATGGACGATCGTCGTATCGTGAAACAGATGTATTTTCCCATTCTGAACAAAGCCTACTGCCGTAATGACCTCATGTTTGCCCCCCGAGAGTATCCCCAGCGTTTCACGGGCATCCCATTCGTCACGGGGCTTACCCAAAATCCGGCTTCCGGACACCACGATGGTGTCGGCCACGATAACGAGCTGGCGGTCGAAGCCTTCGAGAAATGCCGACGCCTTTTTTCGGGTTATGTAGCGGACGGTTTCCAGGGGTGTCAGCCCCGGTGGGTAGGATTCGTCGGTCGCCTTTGTCAGTACTTGCGCATCCACGCCCATGGCCAGGAGTAGTTCTTTACGCCGTGGCGAATTGGAACCAAGGATAACGCCTTTGGGATATGCTGGAAAAATTTCCATTTCGTCGTAATCAAGTATTGCCAGGCCACTACCGGCTTCCTATCGTTGCATCCAGTGCCCACTTGCCATGCAGCTTGAGGACTTTTTCCATGACGTCGCGTACTGCCCCTTCGCCACCTCTATAGGCTGATACGTATGCCGATACCGCTTTAATCTCCTCTACGGCATCAGCCGGGCAGGCTGGTAGACCAACGCGTTGCATGATCGGTCGATCGGGAATGTCGTCGCCCATATAAAGTACCTCGTCGAGTTTGACATCGACGGTAGCCAACCAGGCGTCTAGTACGGGGTCCTTTTCGCGAACCGCCATAAAGACGTCCTTGACACCGAGGTAATCCATGCGGTGTGTCACGCTCGGCGAATCTGAACCCGTGATTATCGCAACCGGATATCCCATACGAACCGCAACCTGTATGGCATACCCATCCTTGGTGCTAAAAGACCTCAACTGGTGCCCGTCTTCTGTTGCTAAAATCGTGCTGGGCGACAATACGCCATCCACGTCGAATACAAATGCGCGCACGCGCTCGAGTTTCTCAAAAAGTGTTTCCATATCTTTCAGGTTGTGAAGATAGTTTTTTTAATCAGGCCTGACAAAAAGTGGCACCCAAGACATGGCAAAAAAGCAAACCTAGCCCACCAACTGACAAACCGCCACTAAAAAAAACGGACAAAACAACCACACCCTTTGAAAACCGGAAATATCATACCAAAAAAACTGAAAAATATAAAGATGGCACACTATTTGAACTGACCTACAAAGCAAGCTTGAAATATTGCATTACAACACTTGCTAATACGTTTTTTTTGACAGTATGGTTACAATACTTTATTTGTGTTTACACAATGAAAATTGTACCTTTGCAGTACAAAGAAACACATCAACTGAAATTATTTTTGAAAGTTGATATTTTAAAATTGTCTTTTCATAATTTAGGTTTATAATTGGTTAGTAACAAAAACCCCGGTGCCCATCATCGGGGTTTTGTTTTTTTATTGGGACGGGGTATTTGTTTCCAACAACATGACCCTAAAAAACTAATGGCGTATTCCTGCGCACAAGACTACCTCATGCGCCAACCGCATACACACACCAGGCTACATTACGATAAAACGTTCAGGATTTCGATGTTCTCCGTACCGGATTGATGAAACGGACAGTCGGCAGACCTCCCAACTAACGGGTCACCCACCCTCTCTTGACTATAAACATTCCGCTCTTCGGAGTGCAACTTCAAAAAGACCAATCGGGAATAAGCATGCCCCTCAATCTATTCTTGTATGAATGAGGGCTACCAACGCTTGTAGCCCACCCAAGTCTATCATGACATTACCGCTTGTCTACGACCGTACTGATGGTCTTCTGCATCTGGGCCATCATATTTGTCAGCGTCTCCATGGATGGCTCAGGGCTAGGCTCGGGTATTTCGGTACTGATATAAGCTTTGGCCTTCCAGATTTCGAGGATATCGGCTGCTTCCACCCAATATGGATCATACGCCTTATTGTCGGATAGCAATTTCAGGCCCTTTTCTTCTTTGTATTTATATGCTATCCGCTTGTAGACTACCCCATCATTGCGAGAGATAACAACATAGGTTTGCCCAGGCTTGACATCGTTCCAATCTTCGACATACTCAGCGATGATGACACTACCCTCCTGCAGGGGCAGCATCGAGTCGCCTTTGATCTCAAATGCCCGGTACGTGCCTTGCCGAAACATTGGCAGACTAAACTTCGGCAGTTCGGCTATGTATTCGGGATCGCCGTAGCCATTGAGGTAGCCGGCACTGGCCTTGACGGGCACGAGCTCGATGTTTTCGCGATCATCACCATCCACGGTAATGCTCAGCACGCGCACGTTGGCTGCATTGCCCCGCGGTGTGGGGCGCCATTTATCATCAATCTTGTCGTTAGCTAACTCATCCATCGTGAGCTCGTAAAACTCGGCAATTTTCTTTAAGAGTTCATATTTAGGCTCTGCCCGGTTTTCTTCGTAAGCACCCACCGAAGCCCTTTTTATCTCCATGGCATCCGCAAACTTCTGTTGGGTAAGCCCTTTCTTCTTGCGCAGGTACTTAAGATTATTAGCAATGTTTGACATAAAATTGAAAATAATTTTGACTAAACTAATTTTATTAGTATCATTGTGCCAACAATATTAGCAATTTATTTTATGGCGACCAAGAATATTAGCCGAAAAGTTTTCAACACCATGGAACATTACCTTTATATCTTAACTGACATTAACCGCACCAGCCTCCACGTAGGCACCACCCACGACCTCAATGATGCCATCAAAACCTATCGTGAGATGTATGCGCTTTTCTTTGATGCTGAATCGCGGATTTCGCGCTTGGTTTACCGGGAAACCTTTGCCACGGAGGAGGAAGCCATAAAACGTTTTGAGGAAGTTAGTCAATACACACGGATGCAGAAGGAGCGATTGATACGAAGGACAAACCCGGATTGGGTGGATATCAGCATCGTTCGCCCCATGATACAGAAGCCCAAGATGTTGTTATTTTCCCAATCGAAATCCCAAAAACAGATCGCCTAGCAACTTGGTTTGTACGTCTACGTTGGGGGCATTAAAGCACACGAAAAGAGTCGTGTGCCAACTTGTGTGGCTTGCGTCGCGCAAGTCGCCAGTGCCCCACAGCGGGAAAAACAATTGAACGGAGAGTATCCCCAACAGGGGCTGGCCATATGCCAGCCATGCAGAAAACGACAACCACGATTGGGCTTACCACCCAGGTGCAAAGTTCAACCCAAAGGTACCGAATTTAAGGTCATTACGCTGGAAAGGGATTGCATAATATGGCTCCAAAATCATCGCACCAAAGAGGTTAACGCGCAGGGATACACCAACACTCATTGCCGGAATACGCACATCCTCGTAAATCGGCCGCGTACCGAGATGCTCGCCTTCAGCTCCTAGGATATCTTCCGATCCAATAATATCCCGACTACCTTTAAACCGAATTTCGTCCCCTTGCCGCCAAGCTAGTCCGGCATCAAAGAACAGGTTCAAGTCAGAGAAAAGCATATTAGACCGGATAGCTGCTAGGCGTTCCGGACCGGTAAATGGCAACCGAAGCACGAACTTGAAAACAGCCATCCTCGAACCCATCAAATCATTCAGGCTATAAGCACCGGAACCCGTAATTCGGAGCGAAGCCCTTTCATATCACCGAATCAAATGCGGATAACCTATAAAC
>CAZXSL010000022.1:0-12921 GCA_964643235.1 uncultured Sphingobacteriaceae bacterium
TGGCAGCACGTATACAGGCTGATGGACGTATACAAGTTCAGAGTCAAGATACCCGCAGCCAGCTCAAAAACAAAGAAATTGCCTTGCAAAGGCTGAGGGAGCTTCTATCAGAGGCATTGAAGATCGACAAGCCCCGTAAGAAAACCAAGCCTTCCAGGGCTGCGATCAATGCCAGACTCGAAGCCAAACGCAGGCAGGCACTCCGCAAGATAGCGCGCCGTAAGGATTGGAATTAACTGTGCAAGCTGTTTAGAATAATTCTAAAAAGCGTCCTCGGCTTGCATTATTCGTCCCTTCCTGATACAATTCGTAAATTTGTATCCAATTAATTGATTGACGGTTAATGGTCTTGGAGCCGACTGGATTGAATGGGTTGAATGATTGTAAAAAATGGTGATTTTAGCCGTTAATTCGCTTAAAACAAACATAAAAGGGAGATGAAAAAGAGTTCGATTATAGGGTTGATTGTGATAGCGGTTGCGATTGCCATGATCATTGTGATCTATACCGATTCCAGTACGTATTCCACATTTACGGAAGCTAGGGATAAAGAAACCGAGTTGTATGTGGTTGGTGTTTTGAACAAGGAAAAGGACTTGTATTATGAGCCTACAATCGATGCCAATCATTTTTCTTTTTACATGTATGACAACGATAGTACGGAATGTAAGGTTGTATTCCGGGGTTCCAAGCCGCAGGATATCGAGCGCTCCGAGCAGATTGTATTGACGGGCCGGATGGTTGGGTCTGAGTTTCACGCCAGTAAGATTCTGATGAAGTGTCCTTCCAAATACAATGAGGACGAGGTAGAGGTCATTGAGGCCAGCAGTGCCCAAATCATGCCGGCCACATTCACGACTAACGGGATTACGGAATAAATCAATGGATATAAATTATATAGGCGAGAGCCTTATACCTGGTCAATTAGGTCAGTTTTTTGTCATATTATCATTCGGATCAGCTCTCTTATCGGCTATAGCTTATTATTTCGCAGCCCAGCACCGGGATGAGATCGCATCGTGGAAAACCATCGGGCGGATTTCGTTTTGGGTCAACATGGTTGCCGTTCTTGGCATTGGTTCGTGTCTGTATTATATTATCTACAACCACCTTTTTGAGTATCATTATGCATGGGCGCACTCTTCCCGTGCACTTCCTACGCATTACATCATCAGTAGTTTTTGGGAGGGGCAGGAGGGTAGTTTCTGGTTGTGGATGTTCTGGCAGATGCTTTTGGGCTTGGTGTTGGTGTTCAAAGCCAAGAGCTGGGAAAGCCCGGTCATGGCTGTCGTCATGCTTTGCCAAGCCGTAATCGGCTCCATGCTGTTGGGTATCGAGGTGTTTGGGGAGCGTGTGGGGAGTTCGCCATTTATCCTTCTGCGGGAAGCGGTATCGGATGCTGTCTTTTCGTTGCCGAATTACCTGGCGATGATACCAGACGGCAGGGGCTTGAACCCTTTGCTGCAAAACTATTGGATGGTTATCCACCCGCCGGTACTGTTCTTGGGCTTTGCGTCCATGATCGTGCCGTTTGCATATGCAGCGGCCGGGCTTTGGCACAAACGGTATAAGGAATGGATGACACCGGGGCTGCCTTGGGCATTGTTTGCCGTCATGACATTGGGTGCCGGTATTATCATGGGATCGTTCTGGGCTTATGAAGCGCTTAACTTCGGTGGGTTCTGGGCTTGGGACCCCGTTGAAAATGCCTCCATTATTCCTTGGTTTACCCTGATTGCAGCCGTACACGTGATGATAGCCTATAAGAATTCGGGACATTCGTATTTTATGGCGACATTCCTGGCTATGGTCAGTTTCGTATTGGTCATCTATGCGTCATTCCTGACCAGGAGTGGAATTCTGGGCGAGACATCGGTACACTCATTTACGGATTTAGGGTTGTTCTGGCAGTTGATATTTTTCAACCTTGTTTTCTTCGTTATCATGGTTTGGATGCTGGCTGCGCACAAGAAAAACATGCCATCTACCAAGCAGGAAGAAGATATCTACTCGCGAGAGTTTTGGCTGTTTATCGGAGCTTTGGTTTTGGTGATTGCTTGTGTGCAGATTATAGCAACCACATCCATTCCGGTTTTCAATGCCGTATTTGGTACAAGCGTAGCACCTCCGGTTGACCCTATCCAGCACTTCAATAAATGGCAAGCAGGCTTTGCGGTGATTGTGGCCTTGCTGTCGGGTTTTACCCAATTCATGAAATACAAGCGTACGGACAGCCGCAAGTTTTATTTAGCTGCGCTTTCCACGCTTGCAGTAGCTATTGTGCTGACGGCACTGACCGTTTGGGTTACGGAAGTATATACCAACTTAATGTATATCCTGTTGGTGTTCGCTTCATCGTATGCCATCGTGGCTAACGTACGTATCTTGGTCGAAGCTATACGTGGCAAATGGAAATTGGCCGGATCATCCATCGCGCACATTGGTTTTGGCCTGCTTGTGATCGGCGCTCTGGTGGCTGCTGCCACTAACGAAGTTATTTCCGTTAACCAAAGTGGTTACATTGCCGTGGCAGGGTTTGACCAGGTAGAGCAACCAGGAGACAACCTGTTTCTGACGGAAGGCGAGCCCGTACAGATGGGCGATTATCGTGTTACCTATGTAGGCGACAGCGTGGTGCCACCTAACGTGTATTACAAAATCAATTACGAGCGTATCGACGAAGAGACCGGACGCATCAAGGAATCTTTCCAGCTGCGGCCTTTTGCACAGAACAACCCAGCGATGGGTGGCTTGATTGGTACCCCTGATACCCGGCATTACCTGACTCACGATATTTATACGTTGATTACTGCTGCACAGGCTGAGACCCATGCGTTGGCATCGGGCGAAGCGGACGGGCTGAGCGGTCTGGATGAATACGAGGAGCCAGCAATCTACGAGGTAAACATTGGTGATACCATGCGTTACCGTAATGGGTTTATGGTCGTCACGGGAGTCAATCGCGATGCGAAGGTCGAAAATATCCCGAAAGAAGAAGGCGACCTGTTTGTGGGTATGCAGATAACTGTATATGCTGCCGATGGGGAAATCTACGAGGCGGAACCCATATTCATAATCCGTAGTGGCAATTTGTATGATTTTGGAAAGGACGTAACCGAACAGGGGCTTAAACTAAGGTTCACCAATATTATGCCGGATAAGGATAAACTGGAATTAATGGTTTATCAGAAGCCCATTCCCGAGAAAAAGTGGGTGGTGTTTAAGGCTATTAAGTTTCCGTACATTAACCTGTTCTGGGCGGGTACTATCGTGATGACCATTGGGTTCTTCATGTCAATTTTCCGACGAAACAAGGACGTTAAACGCCAAAACGCAAAATAATGGATGTCGTACTGCTTGGAAGCGGCAATGTGGCCACACATCTGGGTCTTGCGCTTGCCAAAGGAGGACACCGTATTGTTCAGGTTTACAGCCGGACGCTTGGGAACGCCAGCTTATTGGCCAACCAGTTTCAAGCAGTTGCAATTGACGATATTACACAGCTTGTCGCTCAGGCTGATGTTTTTATACTAGCGGTAAATGATGATGCTATCGAGTCGGTGGTAGGGAAACTTCCCCTTGATATAGATGGCCTCGTCGTGCATACTTCGGGTACGACTGCGATAGACGTTTTAAGCCCACTTGGCCGATACGGCGTGTTCTATCCCTTGCAGACTTTTTCGAAATCCAAGGAGGTCGACTTTCGAGCGATTCCGATAGCACTCGAAAGCCACCACGAGGATGATATGGCTGTGTTGGAAAGCCTTGCGCACAGTATTTCGGATGTCGTTTTCCATTGTGATTCAGCCCAGCGCCTTACCTTGCATATCGCTGCTGTTTTTGCCTGTAATTTCACCAATCACCTTTTTGCAGTGGCGGCGGATTTGTTGCAGCACAATGGTCTGTCTTTCGACCTGATCAAGCCCTTAGTTATGGAAACTGCGGAAAAAATTTTAACATTGGACCCCGCGGAGGCGCAAACAGGGCCAGCAGTACGGGATGACCGGAAAACGATGGAAAAACACCTTAGCATCCTCCGTGAACATCCCAATTGGCAGCATTTGTATCAGCTTCTGAGTGCGGATATCCAAAGGAATAAATACTAATACTAAACCTGAGAGGTTTCTAAAACCTCTCAGGTTTAGTGTCGTCTATGCCTCGTAATTGCCCGATAAACTCCGGGATACGGTCCAGATAATCCGCCTCGCCTAAGCGTTTGACTAAAGCACTGCCCACGATGGCAGCATCGGCATAGTCCGTCGCTTTAGCAAAAGCCTGATAATCCGAAACTCCAAACCCGATGACCAACGGATTCTTCAAACCCCAATTACGAACTCGTTGAAAATAGTTTTCGGTATCGCTACCTACAGAGAGGTTCTTGCCGGTGGTGGCCGACGAAGACAACAAATAGATGAACGAGGTACTCAGTTCGTCGATTTTCCGAGCCCGCTCCTCGGAGGTTTGGGGTGTCAGCAAAAAGATGTTGCTGATGCCGTTTTCTTCGAATATACCTTTGTAAAGTGCCTCGTATTCATACATCGGCAGGTCGGGTACAATGACCCCATCAACTCCCACAGCCTTACACGATTGGCAGAAGCGCTCCACGCCATACTGTAGTACTGGGTTGAAATACCCCATCAAAAAGATAGGTATCGATACACGATTACGTCGTTCAGCCAATTGCTCAAATAGGATGTCTAGTGTCATTCCGTTTTTTAGGGCGACTTCCGAACTGTGTTGTATAACGGGGCCATCGGCTACGGGATCGGAATATGGGAATCCAATTTCCAAAAAATCGACCCCTGCCTTTTCCAAGGCTTCGGCGATGTCAAGGGTGCTGTCCAGTGTAGGGTATCCTGCGGTAAAATACGTTGATAGAAGTCTTCGATCTCCCTTTTTTTCAAATATCGTTTCTAGCCTGCTCATTACTTAAAATCCAAAATGCTTTCTGTAATTGTCCAAATCCTTATCGCCGCGCCCCGAAAGGCACACCACCACGGTGTCTGATGGAGATAGGTTCATTTTTTCCAGATGTGCCAATGCGTGGGCACTTTCAATTGCTGGGATAATACCTTCCAAACGCGTCAATTGCAAACCTGCTTCCATTGCTTCATCGTCCGTTATGGATACGTATTGAGCCCGACCTGAGGCGAATAGCCATGCGTGTTGGGGGCCGATACCGGGATAATCCAGTCCGGCAGAAATGGAATACGGTTCTATAACCTGCCCATCCGGGGTCTGCATCAGGAGCGATCGACTCCCGTGTAGTACACCTTCTTTGCCTAAAGCGGTTGTTGCCGCGGAATGGCCCGACGTTACACCCTTGCCAGCAGCTTCTACGGCAATGAGGTTTACCTCTGCATCATCTAGGAAATGGTAGAACATGCCGGCAGCATTGCTTCCACCACCTACGCATGCCAAGGCATAATCAGGGTTTTGTTTTCCGGTTTGTTTCAGTAGCTGTTTTTTCGTTTCAGCTGAGATGACCGACTGGAACCGGGCCACCATGTCCGGGTAGGGGTGGGGGCCAACGACCGAGCCGACGATGTAGTGCGTGTCAATCGGGTTGTTGATCCAGTCGCGCATGGCCTCGTTCGTTGCATCTTTCAGCGTCTTGCTTCCCGACGTTGCTGCTACCACCTCGGCGCCCATCATCTTCATCCGGGCCACATTTGGAGCTTGTCGCTCAATGTCAATTTCGCCCATGTAGACAACACATTCCAATCCCTTTAGTGCGCAGACGGTAGCAGTAGCTACGCCATGTTGTCCCGCACCGGTTTCTGCAATGATCCGCTTTTTACCAAGACGTTCGGCCAATAAAATTTGTCCGATGGTGTTATTTATTTTATGGGCACCGGTATGGTTCAGATCCTCTCGTTTAAGGTAGATGTTAGCGCCGTAGCGATCGGAAAGCCGATCGGCTTTGTAAAGCGGTGATGGCCGCCCAACATAGTCTTTTAGTAGTTGAACAAATTCAACTTGGAAGCTTTCGCTTTCGATGATCTTGAGGTAGTTTTGGCGAAGTTCTTCTACGTTTGGGTACAGCATTTCAGGGATGTACGCTCCGCCGAAATTACCGTAATATCCTTTTTCGTTTACTTGATATTTACTCATGCCTGATGGTTTGAAATGCTTTTTCCAATAATATCCTGTTTTTTAATGCGGGTTGGGTCTCGAACTTGGAATTAAGGTCCAAGGCGTATAGCCGATCGTCATCTATTTCTAGCGCACGGTGGAGGTTGTCAGGTTCTAGTCCTCCACTGAGAAAGTAAGGCTTGTCGTGTGTATAACCGGTCAATAATTCCCAATCAAACGTTTGGCCGCTGCCACCGTATCCTGCTGTTTTTGTATCAAACAGAAAATAATCGACTGCATCTATGTAATCTGTTAAGGAATCCCAATTAAATCCGTCGGCAATACCGAAAGCCTTGATGGTTTCCACGCCTGTATCCCGTACTGCCTCACAGGTTTCGGGACCTTCATTACCGTGCAGTTGGACGGCCTGCAGCCCGAAACGGGTAATGCGGTCGCGTATTTTGCCTGGCTCGGCATCCACGAAAACCCCGGTTTTTTTGGTGCCAGAGAGCTTATGTATCCATTCGGCATCCAAGGAATCGACGTAACGTTTGGAATTCCGATAAAAGATAAATCCCATGTAGTCCGGCTCCAAAGACAACATCTCTTGGATGTTCTCTTGGTATTTCATGCCACAAACCTTTATTTTCACCCTTTGCATGGCTATTCCTATTGTCCGGTCAGTTTGTTAAAACTCCGTAAGGCGTGGCCGCCCATTAAAGAGGTTTCCGCTTCATAGTAGCAGTCTGCAAAGGACTTTTCAGGGTGGAAGGTCTGTATGGCGATAGCTGCATTTGCCAATACGACGTTGTTTTGCTCATCTGTTCCTTGGCAATTCAATACAGTCGTGAAAATTTTAGCTGCTTCCTCAACTGTTTCTCCTCCAGTAATCCGTTGGGCATCAATGGTGTCAAAGCCTAGTTCTGCAATGTCGTGGTACTGTTCTCCTTGGTTGCTGATGACCTTGAAATCGCCTGTTAGCGAGATCTCGTCGTAGCCATCCAACGCATGTAGTATGCTGTAATTTTTCTTTCCCTGTTGGTAAAGATAGCCATATAAGCGGGCCAGTTCCAAGCTGAATACGCCTACTGACTGATATTGTGGATTGGCGGGGTTGACCAAAGGCCCCAACATATTAAAGAATGTCTTTATTCCCAGTTCTCGTCTAATGGGTGCGACCGTTTTCATCGCAGGGTGGAATAGTGGTGCGTGTATGAAGCAAATGTTAGCTTCATCTAGCTGTTTGTGTATCAAATCTTTGTCGGCGGTGAATCGGTAGCCCAGGTATTCCATTACGTTAGATGAGCCACAGCCTGAGGACACGCCGTAATTACCGTGCTTAGCTACATGGTAACCTGCTCCTGCTACGACAAAGGATGCCAATGTGGATATGTTAAATGTATTTTTTCCGTCGCCGCCGGTGCCGCAAAGGTCGATTAGCCGATATCCAGGGAACTCTAACTTCACGCATAGGTCGTACATGGCATCGCGGAAACCTTCTAATTCCTCGACTCGGATGCTTCGCATGCCATAAGCGGTCATGAAGGCGGCAATTTGGGATGTGTTGTATTTTCCTGAGCCGATATTGGTCAGGATCTCATAAGCCTCGCCCTTCGTAAATGTTTTGTATTCAAATAGGTGTGCTAATATCTGTTTCATCTGTATTGCATAAAAAAAGCTTGCCGATAGGGGCAAGCCGTTATACGATTATGGAAAAGAGGACGTACACTACCGGTTGCCACAACGATTACACGTTGTGCCACCAATATGCTGTATGTACCTTATGACCGCTCATTTTTCTCAACGCAAATATGGTATATTGTTTTTGGAATTGCAAGAGGTGCAAAGCAGTTTTCCGATTTTCGGTTTTTCTCGCAGAGACGCTAAGTCGCAAAGCACAATGATTGACTCCAATTGCCGCTCCTGTTCACAAACGTGCGGGTACTATATTATTGTCCATTCGCTAGCTCGCCAATAAGCAGTTGAGCCAGCTCGTTGGGGAGGCTCATTTGCGGGTTGTGATCAGCAGCCATTGTTACTATTTTCCAGTTTCGGGCTTTGGCTCGTTCAGCGAAATAATGGAACGAATCTTCGTGCGGTTCTTTGCCTTCATCCACGGTCAGGATATATGTGCAGGATATGGTATGCGCTTCCGGCTTTTTATATGATACGGGCTCGGTAAACGTTTTTAGCGATTGAGGCACATCCTTGGGCAGGGGATCGGAATCCTGTACCCAAAAGGGTTTGACAAATCCGTCGTCTGAAGTGGACTCTGGACCACGCTGTTCACCCGGCCGAGTAGTCATCGCGCTTTCGCCATCGTTTGGCACGAATGCGTCGAGGTAAATCAGTCGCTTGATTCGTTCCGGGATACTGTCCGCCACCCCGGTAATGACCATGCCGCCGTAACTATGGCCTACCAGAATGATGTCATGGAGATCTTCAAACAAGATCGTATTGACAACATCCAAGACATGGGTGCTTAATCCGATGTCTGGGGTTGACAGATGGTGGCGTTCGCCCAGTCCGGTTAGGCTCGGACGGTATACCCGATAACCTTCGTCGGAAAGCAGCTGGTCAGTCTGCTTGAACGACCAGCTACCACCCCAGGCACCGTGGACGATAACGAACGTTTCCTTTTCCTGAGCTGAACTAATGGGAATCATGCAGAGGAATGCCGAAACACAAATCAAAATGCGGCATATGTCGTATTGGAAGTACTTGATCATCTGTTTATCATGTGATGTGGATAAAAGCGGATTTCGTTACCGCTTGCCCAATGTTAGCGCTTTAAACTCCCGGGTAAGGTTTGTCAGCGACTCTTCCACACCCATGCGTTCCAATGAGGATGCGCCCACGAATCCTTGCGCATCGGTCCGTTCCAGAATCACGCGTACATCGTCCGGCGTATTGATAGGTCCTCCATGTGCGAGGAAGAAAATATCGGGATTTGCCGCACGTGCTGCTTCAATGATTTCTTGTGTCCGATCGACGGCGAAATCCATATCGACTGTCGCGTTGACAACACCAACTGAGCCGCCTACGGTAGTGCCTACATGTGAGATAATGGCGTCGGCACCTACATCGGCCATTTGTTTTGCTTCTTCGGGCGTGGCGACATATACGATGCTAAATAAATCCATTTTGGTAGCAAGGCGGATCATTTCTACCTCCTTTGCAAACCCCATTCCCGTTTCTTCCAATACATTCCTGAAGTGGCCATCGACGATGGAATGTGTCGGGAAGTTATTGACACCCGAGAACCCCATATCCTTGACTTTGAGAAGGTGGTGCCACATCCGGCGACGAGGATCTGAGCCGTGTACGCCACAAATTACGGGGATTTCCTCGACGACGGGCAATACCTCGAACTCGCCGATGGATAAAGCTTCAGCGTTCGCATCGCCATAGGCCATTAGCCCAGCAGTGGAGCCGTGTCCAGCCATGCGGAACCGGCCCGAGTTATAGATGATAATCAGATCGGCTCCGCCCCGTTCGATGAACTTGGCACTAATACCCGTGCCCGCACCGGCAGCGATGATTGCCTTGTTTTCGTCCAATGTTTTCTGTAACCGATCTCTCACTTCTTGCTTTGTGTAGGGGTTGCCTATCCCCGTCCATGGATTTGCCATATGTTTTAATTAATGTATTTGATTGTTAATCCTAAATGTGGTAAAGAACGAATGTCGTGAAGTTTGCGAACAATCGCAAGTTAGGGCCGTATTTGTTCCCCTTTTGTCCCGATATAGGGTGCAGGGCGTTTCGTTGGGAATAGCGGATAGTCCTGTCACGACTGCTAGTTATACCATTAACTCCAATAAGCTGCTTACTGCCTGTTCCGCAAATGCCATATCATTGATGTGGGCATCGATTTCGCGTACTTCCACCCGTTCATGGGCCGTGGCTTTGATTGCGTCAAACAATATCTGATTCGTCTGGGGAGCGTGGAAAACTCCTCCTTGGGTATCAATCTGAGAGATCCCGCGGAGTGGCAGTAGAATTACCGCGCCGGCTTTGCTTGGGTTGATTCTGCCTGTCAAGGTTTGCCCGATTTGTCGGTTTTCTGCATCATTTGTCCGCATCAGTGTGACGTCCGGTGCCCAGCTGTACAGCGTCCGTTCCCGGTAGTGGGAGGGTACAGTCTCCACGTGGGCAAAGTTGACCATATCCAGGCAGCCTGGTGCCACTACTTGCGGCACGCCGTGCAATGCTGCTGCCTGAAGCCGGTTAGGCCCCGCGCTGCAAATCCCACCAAATAGCTCGTCCGCCAATTCGGTGGTGGTGAGATCCAGGATTCCGTCGAAGCAATTGTCATATATCAACGATTCCATCGTTTGACCGCCCACCCCGTTGGCATGGAAAACGAACACCTCATATCCCCGGGCTTCGAGCAGTGTTGTACAAGCCTTGACACAGGCTGTCGTATTACCGAACATCGAGATAGCTATTCGACCTTGTGACCTTGGTTCATTTTCGTCCTCGCAGGTGGGAGATAACTTGGCCATTCCGCAAATCGCCGCAGCCGTCTGGCGGATTAGCCGTCGGCTGATGCTGTTCAGACCGGCGATATCAACAACCGAGGGAATGAGCACAATGTCTTTATCGCCCACTTGTTTAGACAGGTCCTTAGAGGCAACCGTGCTCAGGCAGGCTTTTGGAATGCCCAACGGAATAGCCTGCATGGCTGCCAACGCCATGTACGTCCCGCCACCACCACCCATGCCGACGGCAGCTTTTAGTTTACCTTCTGCTACCAATTGGGCAATGATTGCCGCAGCACCCCGCCCCATTACGTCCACTGCATAGCCACGGTCGGATTTCTTTTGCAATGATTGCAGGTCGTGCCGCCCTGCGGAGGCAACGTGTTCAGCTTCGAAATCAACTGGGAAAAGATCCGTGCCGCCGTATGTGCCCATATTGATTGTAATAACCGATTCGCCATGGGATAATAGGCAAGAACGTAGATAAGCAAATTCTTCGCCTTTGGTGTCAAAACATCCCATCATGACAATGGCGGTATTTCGATGCGTGTTTTCGTGTTTCTTCATATCGTAGCCCAATCCTTTAGGCGATAAAAATAAGGTATAGTCCGATAAAACCATAGTTTTCGTTCGGGATATGGTTCTTAACTGGGGTTGAGTTTATGATAAATTGCTTTTTTGGGCATAGATAAGGGTTCGAATGGGGTGCTATAGGAAAGGCTTGGGCTCTGATTATGTGAGGATTACTGTTGTGATTATTTAAAGTCAGTAGGATTGTACTTGGTATGCATGGCTTAGGCAAGGGGGTAAGGGGCACGGCTCGTCAGGATAGTCCTTCGAAAGGGGACTTTGTTAGGTAAAACGTCACATTCCTGACACATTAAGGTGTTTGACGGATAACCATACTGGAAAAAATCGTAAGTTTGGCCTAAAGAGTCATTTGAAATCCATATTGTCCATTTCCGGGTTTTGGGGTTGGAATTATTGGAGATCAAAGCATATCAAAAAATGTGTTTTTAAGGAAATTATGAGTGATAAGAATGCTGGTGGGTCAATGACGCAAACGGCCCATGACGGTCCGATTGCTGATTTGATAAGGCAACACGTAAGCAATGAAGAATGGGAGGGACTAACCAAGGAGCTCGGCCAAATAGTTAGCGATCCAGCTGCCAGTCGGCTTGCTCGGGTTTTTGCGACGGTACCTCGAAAAATAAAAGCAGCTGATCGCCTGGTTTCATTGGGGGAGGTTAACGGTGTAGGCCCTAATGACATACCATTGGTTGTGAACAATTGGTCGTTGGCTCGACTCATCCGGGTTTGGGTATTGATGTACATTCCTCCGACGGATCGGGCTGCTTATGTGAAGGTTATCGAGCAGTTATTTATTTACGGCGAGGTTGAGGAGCTGGTAGCGTTGTACTCGGCCCTGCCGATTTACCACTATCCGGAAGTATGGCACCAGCGTTGTGCAGAAGGGGTAAGGAGTAACATGGGGTCCGTAAGGCAGGCAGTTTTAATTGATAATTACTATCCGAGTATTTATCTCGACGAAAATTCGTGGAACCAGTTGGTGCTGAAAGGTTTTTTTACAGACGAATACATGCCTGGTATAATCGGTTTGGCCAAACGAAACAACGAAGCATTGGCACAAACCTTAGTTGATTTTGCCTACGAACGTGCAGCTGCGTATCGGGAGGTACATTCCGTATTGTGGATGTTGGTGGCACCTTATATTAACGAGCGGGCATTCGCGTTGATGTCGCAACGCATTGTAACGAGTGACGACGAGGAAGAACGCAGGGCTATCGCGTATGCGTTTAGCCGTAGCAACTATGCTGCTGCGATTGAATTTATAGGCAAGAGCGATAATACAAAAGAATTGTTGGATATTACCGGCATGTCTTGGGCAAACTTGGCCATGGCGGACAAAAAATAAATAAGATTATGTGTACGAGTCATCATCAAGACCGTTCGGCGATGGGGCAGCGTGTCCCGCTTGATTTGGAGTTAGTAAAGGGGTTTCGTTTTTTCGACCCGCATATTCATATGGTATCCCGCACGACGGATGATTACCAGGCGATGGCTGATGCAGGAATTGTCGGCATCATCGAGCCCGCTTTTTGGGTGGGACAACCCCGGACAGGCATCGATACTTTTCGTGATTACTACAGCAGTCTGATAGGCTGGGAACGATTTCGATCTTCTCAGTTTGGCATCAAGCATTATTGCACGATCGGATTGAACTCTCGCGAGGCGAATAACGAAGCGTTGGCTGAAGAAGTCATGGAATTGTTGCCGTTCTTTATCTATAAGGAAGGCGTGGTAGGTATTGGCGAGATTGGTTATGACGATCAGACTCCTGCCG
>CAZXSL010000022.1:12931-25221 GCA_964643235.1 uncultured Sphingobacteriaceae bacterium
ATAAAGACTATCGCGTGCAATTGGATTTGGCCAAGGAAGCTGGCTTGCCGGTACATGTGCATACACCGCACCGCGACAAGACCAAGGGCACTTCGCGCAGCATGGACGTTGCGTTGGAGCACGGTCTCAATCCGGGTATGGTTATCATCGACCATAACAACGAAGAAACCGTCAAGGAAGTGCTGGATAGAGGGTTTTGGGCGGCTTTCACGATATATCCGTTTACCAAGATGGGGAATGAGCGTATGGTAGACATTGTTAAGCAGTACGGTCCGGAGCGCATTATGATCAACTCGGCGGCCGATTGGGGTATTAGCGATCCGCTTGCAGTACCCAAGACTGCGGCGCTGATGGTACAAAAAGGTATTCCCAGAGAACATATCGATTTGGTATGCTACCAAAATGCCATTACGGCCTTCGCCCAAAGTGGGCAGCTGGACGAAAACGTGTTGTTGGAAAAAGCCAGTATCGACCAAGGACAAAAGTTTGAAGGAAATACCGTATTACGCGGTGGTCAGCAGCCACGCCGGGATGCCGATTCCATTATTATTTCATAATTTCGTGTAATGGCTATCCCATGGAGGGCTTATGCCCAATTGACACGACCTGCCAACGTTGTCACTGCGGTATCGGACGTTATTGCCGGTGCGGCGATCGCGACCCTTTACCTTGATGGTGGAGGTGTGGCGTGGTCGCTAGGCGCGATGCTCTGGGTTTGCCTGTCAACTATGGGGCTATACGCGGGTGGCGTGGTATATAACGATGTGTTTGATGCCAAACTTGATGCCGAAGAACGTCCAGAGCGCCCGATTCCCAGTGGCCGGGTCAGTTTGAACAAAGCGGCGATATTTGGTGCTTTGCTATTCGGTATTGGGATTGTGACGGCAGGCTTGGTTAGTATGATATCCGCCTTGATAGCGTTATCCGTTGTGTTATCATGCTTAGTTTATGATAAATGGGCAAAGCACCACGTCGTTTTTGGACCTTTAGTAATGGGGCTGTGCAGGGGCTTGAACCTGTTGCTTGGTATGAGCGTGTTTGCATTGGCCTTACCCCAAGTTTGGGCGTTGGCGTTTATTCCCATTATCTATGTGGCAGCGATTACTGTGATTAGTAGGGGTGAGGTACATGGAGGTAAGCGACTTCCCTTGCTCTTCGCGGCATTCCTGTACGTTCTTGTCATTGCATTGATTACGTATTTTGGGATAATGAAAGGCGCAGGGTGGTTAGGTGTTTTGATTTTGGCAATATTCGTTGTGACGATCTTTACGCCTCTGTTGAAGGCTATCCGGACAGAAGCTGCGGGAGATATCCGCAGATCCGTCAAAAGTGCCGTATTGGCCTTGATATTTATGAATGCAATATGGGTGGCGGCGACTGGGTTTTGGCAATTGACCTTGTTTGTCTTGTTGCTTTTTCCCCTGTCGATTTGGTTAGCAAAGCGATTTGCCGTGACATAAACGGGTAGACTAGCTTAGAATATTTTTTGGTTTAAAACAATATGTTAAAAGATTCGATAATTCAGGAATTTGAGGTGAGGTACCGTTATCCGGTACACTTCACGACGGGATTGTTCGCTAAGGACAACCCGTTGCTTGGCGATTTTTTCAAGTCGCATCATGCTGCCATAACGCCGAAAGTGCTTGTTGTAGTAGATGAAGGTGTAGTGGCTCATCATGTACATGTGAAACAGGATATTGCCCAATATTTCTCAGGATTGCCCGCTGTGTCCTTGGTAGATGAATTGATTGTCGTCCCTGGCGGGGAAGCGTGTAAAAATGACCCTTCGGTGGTTGACCGGATTATCGATGCGGTAGACAGGCATGGTGTCGATCGTCACTCTTACATCATGGCTATCGGTGGTGGTGCGGTGCTGGATGCAGTGGGCTATGCGTCGACGATTTCCCATCGTGGGATTCGCCATATCCGGGTACCCACGACGGTGCTGTCGCAAAACGACTCCGGTGTTGGCGTTAAAAACGGTGTTAACTACCGGGGGAAGAAGAATTTCATCGGTACGTTTAGTCCACCATTTGCTGTGATCAACGATTTCGATTTTCTTCGGACCCTGTCGGATCGTGCTTGGCTTTCGGGTATTTCCGAGGGTATAAAAGTTGCGCTTATCAAAGACCGTACGTTCTTCGATTGGATAGCCGATCACGCCGTGGCGTTGCGCGAACGCGATGATGAAGCAATGAAGTATCTCGTTTACCGTTGTGCGGAATTGCACCTGGCACATATTGGCGGTGCCGATCCTTTTGAGTTCGGATCGTCCCGGCCTTTGGATTTCGGCCACTGGAGTGCACATAAGCTGGAGCAGCTATCGGGATTTGAGGTCATGCACGGCGAAGCTGTATCGATTGGTATCGCTTTGGATAGTATTTATTCTAATTTGGTTGGATATTTACCGTCTGCTGATGCTCAGCGTATTGTGGATGTCTTGCAACAAGTGGGTTTGCCGATTTTCCATCCCCTGATCGAAGGTGGGGTAGAAGCACACCCCTTGCTGGTGGGGCTCGAGGAATTTCGCGAACATCTTGGTGGCAAATTGACTATCATGTTACTTGAAGAGATTGGGAAAGGTATCGAGGTAAATGAAATGGACCACGGTTTGGTTCTGAAGGCTGCGGCTTTATTACAAGAGCGCGTGGGCGTACACCCTTAAA
Organism: uncultured Sphingobacteriaceae bacterium; assembly: GCA_964643235.1. Taxonomy (GTDB): domain Bacteria; phylum Bacteroidota; class Bacteroidia; order Sphingobacteriales; family Sphingobacteriaceae; genus CAYRGQ01. The sequence goes on from CAZXSL010000022.1 coordinate 15,598, forward strand.
AACTATGTTGACTAAATACGGACACTTAACCTATTGCACGAACATCCACGGCGGGGAATCCTGGGAAGCACATTTTGCGTTGTTAAAGAAGCATTTCCCGCAAATCAAACACCAAGTATCGCCAGATAAGCCGATGGGGCTTGGTCTCCGCCTGTCGGACAAGGCCAGTAAGGATTTGCTGCTCGAATCGAACTTTGTGGAGTTCAGGCAATGGTTGGACAAGCAGGACGCGTATATCTTTACGATGAACGGCTTCCCATTCGGCGATTTCCATGAGGATGTCGTCAAGGAGAACGTACATACTCCCGATTGGACCACAACAGCACGTCTTGAATACACAAACAGGTTGTTTGATATCCTTGCCCAGCTTCTACCGGATGGGCTGGATGGGGGAGTATCGACTTCACCATTGGCGTATCGGCACCATTATTTGGAAAGGCAGGCGGCTTGGTCGGAAATGCGTGTACAAGCGACTCAAAATATCGTTGAAGTTGCGTTACATTTGATAGGGATAGCAGAAGAACAAGGCAAGGTTCTGCATCTGGATATTGAGCCCGAACCGGACGGCGTATTGGAAAATGGGTCTGAGTTTATCGATTGGTATCAAGATGAATTGCTCCCGATGGGGGCGTCCATACTGTCTGAACGACTGGGGATGGATAAGGAAGATGCACAAGAGGCTATCCGGAAACATATCCGTCTGTGTTATGATGTTTGCCATTTTGCCCTGGGTTATGAGAATCACGGCGAAGTAGTCGGACAGTTAGCTGAGTTGGGGATTCAAATCGGTAAATTGCAAATTAGTGCAGCTATCAAATCAGAACTGGGTGCCGATTATCAGAAGCGCGAGACGATAGGCAAGGCGTTTATGGCGTTTGACGAACGGGTTTACTTACACCAAGTGATTGCCAAGCAACAAAATGGTAGTTTGGTAAGGTACAAAGACCTGCCTGACGCGCAAAGCCAGGTGCAAGACCCTGATGCTGTCGAATGGCGTGCCCACTTCCATGTACCTATTTTTCTGGAAAACATGGGGGAACTCCAATCTACGCAATCGGATATCGTGGATGTCCTGTCTTTGCAACGAACTATGAAGTTGACACTCCATTTGGAAGTGGAAACCTATACGTGGGGCGTATTGCCCGAAGATTTACAATTGCCGATAGCGGATTCGATTTCACGCGAACTGGATTGGGTAATCAAGCAATTGAATTAAAATAAAAGACTATCAAGATGAAGAAAACCGTTGTTCTGGATATTGTGGGCCTGTCATCAGCCTTGATTGGAGAGCATACACCATTCCTGAAAACCTACGTTGGTAAAAAACATTTAAGCCTGATAAAACCAGTGTTGCCGGCATTGACGACCTCGGCGCAGTCGACCTACCTTACGGGAGTTTGGCCAAGCGAGCATGGTATTGTTAGCAATGGATGGTACGACCATCGTGATGCCGAGATTAAGTTTTGGAAGCAATCGAATAGGCTCGTTCAGGCGAAGTCGGTTTGGGATATTGCCAAGGAACGGGATCCGTCTTTTACTTGTGCTCAGATGTTCTGGTGGTACAATATGTATTCCAATGCAGATTACTCAGTTACCCCGCGCCCCAATTACCTCGCCGATGGCCGTAAAATGCCCGATTGCTATGCACATCCGGCGTCGCTTCGGGATGAATTGCAGGCCCAGTTTGGAAAATTCCCCTTGTTCAGTTTCTGGGGGCCGGGAGCCAATATTGTTTCCTCCCAATGGATTGCCGATGCATCCATGTATGTAGAGGAGAAATACAGCCCGACGCTGAGCTTGGTTTATTTGCCTCATCTGGACTACTGTCAGCAGAAGTTTGGGCCTGATTTAGACAAGATTGGCAAGGAGCTTGGAGAGATTGATACGCTGGTAAAAACGTTAGTGGAGTTTTACGAGGGACGAGGAGCTAACGTTATCTTGCTGTCTGAATACGGCATCGTGCCCGTTTCAAAACCTATACACATCAATCGGATCTTGCGCAAGGCCGGCTTGCTAGGCATACGTGTAGAACGTGGATTGGAACTGTTGGACGCCGGTGCTTCTCGGGCTTTTGCCGTTTCGGATCATCAAATAGCACATGTTTATACAGTCGATGAGGATGTTAAACGACAGGTAATGGAACTGTTGGCAAAGGAAAACGACATCGAATTGTTGTTGGAAGGCGATGCTCGGGCTGAATACCATATTGACCATGAGCGGGCGGGGGATATTGTGGCAGTTTCCAAACCGGATAGTTGGTTTACCTACTATTTTTGGAACGATGACCAGGTGGCACCCGATTATGCCCGCGTGGTGGATATCCACAAAAAACCGGGTTACGATCCGGTAGAGATGTTTATGAGTTCCAAGCTCCGGGCCGGTTACAAACTCCTACGTAAGAAGCTTGGTTTCCGTTACGTGATGGATGTCATTCCGCTGGATGCAACCCTTGTCAAGGGCTCACACGGGGCTGTTAATATCCCCGAGGCGTATTATCCTGTGTTGGTTACTTCGGAAAAGCAGCAAACAGAACACATCGAACCCATTGCTATCCAGAAATTGATTTTGGATAGTGTTTTTGGAGAGTAGGCCTTGGTTTAGTTGGGTGGAAAACGGGGAGCTGGGTTCTAAGAGGCCATAATTAGGCCGAATATGCAGGGTTGGGGAGATGTGTTGTTTCGGATTTGCCTGATTTTATTTCCTTAAATTGGGAGTGGTATAAGAGGGTCGTTTTGAAAAATATTTTGTTGAATCCAGGTATTTGGGCTTTTTCTTGGATATCTATAAACTAGAACATACCCCCGACGGTATATTACCACGTGTTTATACGCCCTTTTCCCTATCTTTGCCTGATGCAGCAGCGTAATTTCGACGATTTCAATTTCAATAAGCAAATTCGGTCCGCTATTCAGGAGGCGGGATATACCGAGCCTACACCCATCCAGCAGAAGGCTATTCCGCCGATCATGTCGGGACAGGATGTGATGGGCATTGCCCAAACCGGTACGGGCAAGACAGCTGCGTTTGTATTACCCATTCTCATGAAACTAAAATATGCCCAAGGGATGGATGCCCGGGCATTAATCCTGTCGCCCACGCGGGAATTGGCTATGCAAATTGAGGGGGATATCCGTCAGTTGGCAGCGTATACCGATCTACGTACTGTTGTGCTTTATGGTGGACTAGGCCCCAAAACACAGAAAGCCGAATTGGAGAAAGGGGTCGATATCATTGTGGCTACTCCAGGTCGATTCTTGGATTTGTATCTCGACGGGTATGTCGTTACCAAGCATCTCCAAGTATTGGTCATGGACGAAGCCGATAAGATGATGGATATGGGGTTTATCAGTAAGCTGCACCGCATATTGGAAATTGTGCCCCGCAAGCGACAAAACCTGCTTTTTTCTGCCACGATGGGCGAACTGGTCCATAAAATAGCCGGTGATTTTCTGGAATTTCCAACAGTTGTGGAAGTGACAGAACAAGCCACCCCCGCACAAACAGTCAGCCAGTCGTTGTACCATGTGCCCAACCTGAAAACAAAGATCAACCTTCTCCAACACTTGCTGAAAGACGATGAGGCATTCCACAGGTTAATCGTTTTTTGCAAGACGAGAGCCGTGGCCGATAGTGTCTATAAGTTTTTGGAGCGTCGGTATGGAGCGGATGATGTGCGTGTCATCCATGCCAACAAAGGTCAAAATACCCGGATTAATTCCATCAATGCTTTTAAAGATGGAGATATCCGCATACTAGTGGCTACGGATGTGGCTGCCCGGGGTCTGGATGTGAGTAACGTGAGTCATGTTATTAATTTTGATGTTCCCATCGTCATTGAAGATTACGTACATCGTATAGGTCGCACGGGGCGCGCCACAAACAGGGGGGATGCCATCACGTTTTGCAATCCGGCAGAGGAGTATTACGTTCGTAAAATCGAAAAACTGATTCGTCAGTCTATTCCTGTGGAACAAATTCCCGAAGGGGTGTTTGTCGAGGAGACAGGCTTCGAGGAACGGCAGGAGATAGCCCGGCAAATCGACGGGCAGAAAAGGAAAGAAAATCCTGACTTTCAAGGTGCATTTCACGAGAAAAAATCGAGTAATACGAAAACAAACAGATTGAAGCGAAAAACTGGTTCAAGTAAATCGCGGAAGCCAGCGAAAAAGAGGCGATGAGCAAACTGCGGATTACCCCATTGAATATTGTATCGGCAGCGTTGCTTACTTGGATGCTGTGGAGCGTTTTGGATGATAACTACACGTTGGCTTGGGTGGGCTTGATGTTCTTGCTGTTGGTGGCAATCATCGTAGCTGACCAATTTTTTCGGATCATGCTCAAGAGCCTGAAGCGGGTGTGGCTTATCGAGGGTTTTTTCGTGATATTGGTGGTTATTGTGGTGTGGGTGATTCGAGTGTGGTAAATTGTGGGCACGTAAAAAATTAAAGTTAGGTTTGTTAGTGAATTTTAATGAGCCACGAATTGAGGATGGGTTTACACGAATTGTAAACAATTTGTAGGTTACATTTTTCTAAGGCGTGACCTATTGGTGTTACTAAAATTAGGTTCTTTGTATATCAGCATTAGCGACTTGACGAGCAAGGATGGTATTTGGTGTTGATTAGAATGCTTTGCGCCTTAGCGTCTTTGCGAGAAAAAAATAAGAATATGAAAAAAGCAGAAATAAAACTGACGGTAGAATTGGATGCTAACAACGTTCCAGAGAATATTACTTGGGAATCCTCGGACGGGGAAAGCCAAGAGGCTCTGCCGGCAAAAGCCATGTTCTTGGCTTTGTGGGATCATCAGTACAAGAATTCGATGCGTATTGATTTATGGACGAAGGACATGCCTTTGGACGAGATGAAGCGGTTTTTCTACGAAACCTTGCAAACGTTAGGTGATACCTTTATCCGCGCATCGGGGGAAGACCCAATGGCAAAGGCTGTAATCGGCGATTTACGCGACTATTGCGAACACTTTGCGGAGAAAATGGAAGTCACGCAAAAGCAGTAATGAGCTGTCGATTGGTGATCATCTAACAAGGTTTTAAAATATATAATCAGCCTACCTCATCCGTTTTTTTTGGATGTTGGGTTTGTTTTTTAGAAAATCACGCAAAATAATCGAGCTTTTTTCTGTTGATTTAAAGCTGTCTTCGAAGGGCAATACGTAGGGCACAAGCTGTTACGGCAATCTATCCAAATAATACGTCAGGGTGTCCCCGTTTTGGGGCTCGATGATATGAATTGGGGAATATCCTTGCGCGGATATTTGTGCCCGAATGCGAGGGCATCTAGCGCCCCCCTGTATAAATGCCGTAAAATAACCTGTACTATCTGATTGGAAATCGCGCTCGTAGCCTTTGTTAGTGATCTGGATCGCTGCCGCATGAATCGGTTGCTGGGTCTCCCGGTCGACCAGTATTCCGACTAAAGTTCGCATACAACTGCACGAAGAAAACAGAAATACGATGCTTAAAACTGTGACGATACGTAGCTTTGCCATGGCTATAAAATTTGGTAGATGATGGTAATAGTTACAATTGAAATAACGAGCCGGATGTTGAGCCCTTTGCTAAAAGGCCCAATTGACGGTCTCTCTTCCTCGGCGGCCAAATATTTGGTATCTTTAATCGAGGCAGGTAAAGAGCGATTGCAATTACTATGAAATAGAATAAACAAAGCTCCCAAATGTAGAAGCTTGCTGAGCCGATTTTGATAAAAGCGCCCACGCCTCTAAATATCATGTTAATAAAGAAAGCTAAGGTTCCGCCGACACCTATAATGGCCGACCAACCTCCAAGTCCGTAGTACATTAGCGCTGGTTCTAATTGGCTCGTTTCTTTCTCTTGCGTGATATGTTCTTTTTTGTTTTCTGTATCGTACATCATAGTTAATATATTGCAAACTAAAACTTGCTACGAAAGAATACTTCTTCCCATACGTCGATACTATTGCGTGCTAGTTGGTCTTCGATAAGTTCCATTTCGATGCTATGGGTGATTGTTTTTGATAGCCTGTAGAAGAGTAGATAAATGGCGTCAGTCGTTGTTATCGTGTATAGGATACAGTTGTCCCCATCTACCTCTTGCTCCTTGCGCAACGTAAGTTTTGCCGTGTCATCGTAGTTTTTAATTAGCATAGTGGTCTGTTTGGCAATCTCCAGTGGGGATATCCCTATATGCTCGTGAAGCATGTTTGTTTGTTCGATTTCAATATCTGGATATGGTGTGTCGCCCAAAAAACCTTGATATCGTACGGACCATAGTTCTCCATCGTCATCATGCTCCTTTGTCCATGTGTAGGTTTCTGGTAGCTCCAGAATCAATGTCTTTTTGTCGTTTTCTTGTCCGAAACTGCTTGTTGGCATCATAGATAACACGGTTGGAATTAAATATAGTATGGTGTAGAATTGTTTCATTTTTCAGTTAAATTCAATAATACTGCCTGTCTTCTCCATAATGGCAGGGTATCCCGAGGAAGCTTTCCCATTGCTCACAAATGTACGGCCATTGGTTATCTTTCTGTTGACTAGTTAGCTCCCCTAAATAGTTAGTGGGGTGTGTATGTTGCTCCTTGTTAAGCTTAGAGAGAAAATGGATATGTATTCCGACTGGGCTATCGCGCCAATATGACCCAGTCAGCGCTAGGCTGTTCACATCCGCGAGGTCGAGTATTTGGGCGTACTGCTTATTTGCAAACCCTAGTTTTTTATATTTATCATCACACCAGATAACGTACTCGTCATCCATTTTGATGAGTTCAGCTAGACAATTAGGCGTATATCGGCTACGGGGGTATTGGGTATAGTCGTTCACTACGGCTAGCTTTCCTTCTAATACCAAATAGCGTAGCTGCTCGTGTAGGTGCAGTTTTTTCGTATAGTCGTCCGTGTATAAATATGCTACATTTGGCTGTACGCTGATTTCCAAACGGCAGTAATTAATGAAGACATCCATTTGATAGGGCTTCCATGTGTTGATTTTAATGGTTGCCCGGCCAACGGACCACGAATTCCAGCGCCCGTTTTCTTCTTCTGTAGACGGAACTGCGTGATCATCCGGTTTGCCGATCAGCTGTGTGAAATGCTGCTTGAGTTGCTCAAAATCATCCAGTCCGCCTTGGCCGAGGGATATATCTGCCCAGTATGATGTGACCGGCCAGTCGGGGTTAAACTTGCCTCCCGGCCACCAAAAGGGGCTTTCAGTTTGTAGGGCCTCGACTTCCAGGCCTCCTAAAATGACCGGTGTTTTGATGACATATGTATAGCCCTTCACGTTCGAATTGGGGTAACGGGTATGCTTCATGGCAACCCAACGCTTCGTGTCCAAGCGACTGATGTCCCGAAATGTCCCCCACTCCAGCCACAGATCCTTGTTCTCCAGTAAAATCCCCCGGCCGAGGTCGCTGATCGCCGGGGATGGATTTTCGGTATTCGTTAGCCGCGCATTGGCTACGGGCTGGCGTAGCCATACCAACTTGGCCTCTTCACCTACCGTAGCTTTAGTGGCACGGTACTGTTCGCCATCAAACCCAGGTAGCTGCTCCATCCAGCGCTCGATTTTGGCAAACCCCTCTGCTCGAGACTGTACGGAAACGCCATTTAAGTGAAAGGACCGGATATCGATGAAAAATTCCACGTTGGGTTTGTCTGTGCTTAAGCTGTGGACGGAGATATAGTCTACCTGGCGTGTCGGTACAGATTCATTATGACCATTATTGCGGTACACATGAATGCTTCCTAGCATAAGGGACACCCTTTCACCGGCATAAACAGATTGATAAGACACGCCTTCTTTGATACGTCGTTCCCAGATAAGTTGTTCTTCAATAGGTGGACTTCCCTTGAGGCGCTGATACTGCATTTTATCAAACCCTTCTAAGCTAAAGAGCCATGCTTCCAAGCGATGAATTTTCTTGGCGTATAGCGGGACATACAATTCGTCAGGCAGGCTATCCGATCGGAGGAAAAGACCGGTATTCCCATAGGGATCTTTCGCCATAACGACGAAGTCCACCCGGTTTTGGTTGAGTAAGTTTTTCTTTCCAGATAATTGAATGCTTCCCCAGCGGAGGTAGACCGTAGGCGGATTCGACGCCGGGTCGAGTTCCCTGAATGCGATGACCGTGCCTGAATCGGGGAGGTATTCGATCGCCACTTCCTTGCCAATGAGATCCGTTTTTCGATGTCGAATGGTTCCGTCTTGTTTGTAGTACGGCATTCCCAAAGTTTGGTAAACGGTGAATGTATGTCGTGTGGGATATCCTTCGGGGAGGGGCTGGGCAGCTAAGGTGATGTTGGTATGTTGATTGAGATTAAGGTTATGCGCCCCCGGTACTGGTTGATTTCCTTTACTAACAACTTCGATGACCTTTCCTTGACGAATGATTTTTATCGTGCCTGCCGTAATTTGGGGCTGTTTGCCGAGGACGATCCTGACAATCGCAAATATTGCAAACAGGCTAACGCTACTCCACCAGAACACCGACCACGGGGCTTTGAAAAGCCAGTTAAGTAGTAGTGTTATCAGGAGCAGCCAGATTGTCAATGCAATCGGGGTAGCCCAATACGCCGTTCGACGTTCGCTATTTAGTTTGCGTGCCTCTTCCGCTGAAATTTCCCTGAGTTCGATCATCCTGTAGGGATAAAAGTAGACATTATACACAGGAGAGAAAATACCTGCTTTCCGCTATTTTTATCACGGTCGAAACTTGATTAGGTCGGTTTGAAAACGTGTGCGGTGAAACCGCATCCCTGAAAACAGCCATATTCACTAGCAATGATGCCGATGCTTTATGTTTTCCGTAAATTCGTGGTTTATCAATAAACGTCTATCTAATTATCAATGCATGAACGCGTTGTTGGAACCAAACGACATACGGCTAATTCGCGGCATATTGAGAGGCCAGAAGGTCGGTTTTGTTTTTTCGCTGTACTTAACGCTCACGTTCGCTGTATGCTCCATCGGCTGTCTCTACGCTGCTGTGGCGGATAGCCTGTCGCCGGTTTTCTTGCTGTTGGGTGCGGGATCAGGGATACTTACCTATTTCCTTACTCGGGCTACCCAAAAGAACTGGAAACAAGTCATCCATCCGCTCCAGTCCGCTTTACGCTTCGAAATAAAAAAAAGTGTCGTGTCCGGTAAGCTCGGAGCTGTTTCCTTATCTGGCAAGGGAGAGGTGACGTATGAAATTGATGGTAGTCTGACGCCTACTTACCCCGTATTGCTTCACAATGGCTTAGCCATACTTCCAGAATCGCTACACGCACTAGACGCACTCCTTCATCGGGAGGTATCCCTTCATCTTTTAGTAATGCCGGATGGTCGACACCTGCTGCTGGACACTCGATATCCTGCGCATGAGCTGGATAAAAATGCGTCGACATATCGAATCAAGAGCCAAGCCCGAATTGGTTCAGGGGCATTACGCTACTTTTTCTATACGCTGGGATATCTTTTTTTGTTGTTCACCGTCTTATTCGTCGTGCCTATCGGAATGATACTCGGCTTTCTGCCCGTCACCATAGGCTATGTGATCGTTCTACGGAATGAGATGAAGCGTCAACGGAATAAGAAAAAGCAGCATATCGCTGAGGAGATTAGCGGCACGATTACAGAGG
>CAZXSL010000023.1:0-24279 GCA_964643235.1 uncultured Sphingobacteriaceae bacterium
AATTACCAACGATCCACACTATCTGGTTGCCATGTACTAGACGCAGGTACTTGATAGCTCCTGACACATCTGCTGTTATCTGGCCTTCCCTGAAAATCGGGTTATTGGTTTTAAAATTGATAAAGCGGCTGAACGATTGGTATAACGCCCTGCGATTGCCTGTGTTATATTCCCAAAGGATTGGTTTCTCGCCCGTGCGGCCGTTGTGATCGATTGGGACATCATAACCTAGCTCGCCAAACTGCCACAGCATCTTAGGACCTGGGGCTGCGAAGAGGAAGGCTGCAGCCATTTCGACCCGCTTCAATGCCGTATTCAGGTCTTTGATGTTGTAATTACCCTTGGCGTTGCCGTATTCCAGGTTCTTAAACATGATGCGTTCCTCGTCGTGGCTCTCCATATAGCTGACCAGGTTAGGCTCGGTAAAGCCACGATTAGTATGGAACAAACGCCCAAAATCGGACTGGTCCAACCAACCCATCGTGGCTTCGTTAAAGGCATGGTTGAGGTTGTTCCACAGCATCATTCCTTCCTGTGCCAGCTCGCGTTCTTCTTCATCCACGGCAAAGTGTTCCAATATGACATAAAAATCAGAATCGATATTTTTGATGAAGTTATTGTAATCTTTCCATATCGCCACCCTTGATGCATCGTATTGGCTCCAGGCTCCAACTCCACTTTCGGACGCACCGGTATTCTTTTGGGTAAATCCTTTGGAGAGGTCGAAACGGATACCGTCGATGTTGTATTCCTCCATCCAAAACCGGATGACATCTTTCGTGAAGGCCCGGGTATATTCACTTTCGTGGTTGAAATCATACCCAACATTATACGGATGCCGGGCGTCTTTGTTGAACCACGGATTGCTCGAAGCCGGTTTGCCCCCTTCCATATACAATTGCACCATCGGCGATTGGCCGAAGGAATGGTTAAGCACCATATCCATGATAACCGCTAATCCACGTCGGTGGCATTCATCAATCAACCGCTTGAGGTCATTCTTCGTACCGTAATACTTGTCGGGTGCAAAATAAAAGGACGGATTATATCCCCAGCTCGAATTGCCCTCAAACTCGTTGACCGGCAACAAGCCTAGGGCATTGATTCCAAGGTTAGACAAGTAGTCCAAAGTATCAACAAGTGTTTGGTAATTATTAACATCTAGAAAATCGCGCAAAAGCAATTCGTATATAACCAAATCGTGTGGATGAGGGCGTTCCAATCGCGCATTACTCCAGTTATAGTCTTGCTGGTTTGCCCTTACGACGGATACTATGCCCGTAGTTTTACCTTGAGGGTAAACCGGCAAATTGCCAAATGTGCTGCCCGGGATGTATCGATCATGCTCGGGGTCCAACACCAATTCGGCATATGGATCGGCAATGCGCAGGTTACCATCCACCACGAATTGGTATGCGTAGTCGGTGTTAGGATCAAGATTATCGACCTGTATCCACCAGCGATTGCCGTCGGGGGTACGTTTCATGAATCCCTCGGTCGCCATACGCCAATCGTTGAAATCCCCAACCAAAAAAACTGATTCTTTCCCGGGTGCTGTCAGCACGAAGATTGCGGTGGTGCCGTTATTGCCAAATGTAACACCGTTCTGGGCCGCTCCTGCCGGTATTTCAGCTACCTCTTGCTCCCCAGCGACAAATATGGAAAAACTAGTTTCATTTACCTCACCGCCTGCCGAAGCGCGGACGGAAAATGTATATTCGCCATTATTATGAAAGGTGTAGGACAGTGAAGCCGCTGTTCCGGACACCTCTCCCAATGTTTCACCATTTACAAGCAACGAAAGTGAAGCTTGCTTGGAAGCCAGTCCGACTATCTCCATTGTCTCGCCTACAGACCAATCTGATTTAGCGGGCGTAGGCTCATATGTCGGGTACATTTCGGGCGATGCGAAACGTACGTTCAAGGCATCCGCGTCATAAACTTGAATAAAGATATCCGAACCATCGACATTCCGTCCCGAACGTGAGCCATCGGCATTGCGAAAAACCACGGCAATATGCGTGATCACCTCATGGGCCGAAACTCCGAAATACGAGCGTGGATTGAGCTTCAACTCATAAAAGCCATCTTCTGTACGCACCATGCGATTTGCGTCTGTATTCTCGTCCCATTCGGTTTTGGTATACTTCCAGTCGGTAGCGTTTGTACTGCCATTGGTCAGCACGCCAATATGGGCGTAGACATCTCCTGTGAAATTTTCCAAACCCCTGTCTCCCTTGCGCGGGTCAAAGCGCAAAACCATTTCGCCATTGGCGACGGGAAAAGCGGGGGAATGGACTATCAGTCCTGTTTCATCCAACGATACGGGCGGCAGTTGCGGATCGGGGTCCCCTCCACTCAACGGTTCTTTGCATCCCCAAAAAATGAGATTACTAAAAATAGATAGATATAGCAGAAAACGCATCATAGACCTTGGCTACCCATTGGTTTTAATTGTCCTGGATTTATGGTTTTATCCAAAGACGTTTTCGGGAACGTTCCCGAAGATTAGGTAAAGGTAGGGAAAAATATTTTTATCCGCCAAGGATTTTTTGATTTTTTCTTCTTTACCCTAACGAGTTTGGGTGGATTCGCGCTGGATTATGACCGAATCCAAGACAATGTGTTTGTCTTCGGTTGTACTGTTTTTGTGCATTATTGCATCAAAGAGGATAGATGCGGCCAATTCCCCCATATCAAAAGCCGGCTGCGTTACTGTGCTCAGGCCTGGGTTTAGCAAATCGGCGATTTCCAGGCTTGAAAAACCAATTACTTTCAGATCTTCGGGTATGCGGATCCCCTCTTGGTGGCAAAACCGATAGGTGGCAATGGCCAAACGTTCGACGGATGCGAAAATACCGTCGGGTTCCAACTCGGAATACGCTTCTTTCAAGCGTTTCCAGATTTCGAGTTTATCGTTAGTACATTCCACCACATAGCGGTCGTCAAGTGCGATGCCATGGTCGCGAAGTGCATCTTGGTACCCCTGTAAACGAATTTTACCGATGGAAATATGTTTATTGACCACTAGGTATGCGACCTTGGTGCATCCGTTGTCGAGCAGATGCTTGGTGGCTGCGTAACTGCTTTCATAGTCGTTTGCTGTAATCCGCGTTGCACCTACATCGTCATAGTAACGGTCAAAAAACACCAAGGGGATATTACGCTTTGACAACAACTCTAAATATTCGTGCTGGTATTCTTCGCCCGAAGCCGACATGATAACCCCCTCTACCCTACCGTTACAGATATCCATCACGAATGACGCTTCTTTCTCATAATCGTCATCGGTAACATAAATTAAGGTGTGATATCCGTTTTTGCGGGCTTCGCGTTCTATGCCATGGATGGCATGGGAGAAAAAGTTATTGGCAAATTCAGGGACCACCACCGCAATGGTTTTGCTTCTGCGATCGCGAAGGTTGCTGGCGTACACATTGGGCATGTATCCCAAGGTCTTGGCCATTTCCAATATCCTCGCCTTGGTTTTGGCACTGATATCGCTGTTGCCACGAAAAGCCCGGGACACCGTCGAGGTTGACAGTCCCAGCCGCTCGGCCAGCACTTTGATGTTTACGTTGTTCATTGTCCGCGTAATAAATGGGATTTTCCGCTACAATATTACGGGATTTTCCGATAGGACAGGAAAAGTTGCGTATTATCGTGTTTCAAGTGCCTGGCACAAGCTCCATACTGGCAGTTCAACGAACGTGGAGTCTGGTGTTAACAACAATCAACTCTACAACTGCAATGCGGCGGCATAGAGTTTCATTTGCTTGACCATAGAAAGTAACCCGTTGGCACGAGTGGGTGACAAATGTTCTTTCAGCCCAATTTGGTCAATGAAATAGAGATCGCTTTGCGCAATGGCCTCAGGTGTTTGCCCCGATAGGACCTTAACCATCAAACTGACCAGTCCTTTGGTAATAATAGCATCGCTATCCGCCGTGAAGATAATCTTGCCATCCTGCTGGCCTGCATGGAGCCATACCCTCGATTGGCAACCCTTAATCAGGTATTCATCTTTTTTGTATTGCTCGTCTATCAGCGGAAGCTCTTTACCGAGCTGGATGATGTATTCGTATTTCTCCATCCAATCCTCGAAGAACGAAAAGTCTGCGATCAATTCGTCTTGTATCTCGTTTATTGTCACGTTTAAATCCTTGTTTTGATTAAAAATTTCGGTCTTCTACACCAGCATGGCCGCGGCCCGTTCAATTCCGGTCACTAGGGTATCGATCTCCTCGGTTGTATTATACATGGCCAATGAAGCCCGTGCCGTTCCGGGGATGCCGTATCGATCCATCAAAGGCTGCGCACAATGGTGCCCCGTACGGATGGCGATACCGAGTTTATCTAATATCACGCCGACATCGTATGGGTGTGTCCCATCGATTAAGAAAGAAATTACACTCGATTTGTTTGTGGCCGTGCCGACAATCCGGAGGCCTGGGATCACCGTCATCCGCTGTGTGGCGTATTCCAACAAGCCGTGTTCGTATTGCAGAATCCGGTCCAATCCAATCTGCTCTAGGTAATCGATTGCTGACGCAAGCGCAATGCCTGCTTCGATGTTAGGTGTCCCTGCCTCGAACTTGAAAGGCAGATCGTTGTATATCGTTTTCTCAAGGGTCACCTCCTTGATCATATCCCCCCCTCCTTGGTATGGCGGCATAGCCTCCAGGTATTTTTCCTTGCCATATAACACACCTATACCGGTGGGGCCATACATCTTATGACCGGAAAACACAAGGAAATCCACGTCCAACGCCTGTACATCTATCGGTACGTGCTGCACGGCCTGTGCGGCGTCCAGCAATACGGGCACATCCGCACTGTGGGCCAATTCGATAATCTCCTGCACAGGATTTACCGTACCCAACGCATTGGATACATAGGTTACCGAAACCAATTTCGTCCGTTCATTTAGCATAGAACGGTATGCATCCATATCCAACTCGCCTTCATCTGTCACGGGGATAACGCGCAAAATTGCGCCGCGCTCCTCGCACAGCATATGCCATGGCACAATGTTGGAATGATGCTCCATGGCCGAGATGATGATTTCGTCGCCGGGCTTCACAAAGGCCTTTCCGTAACACGTCGCAACCATATTAATGCCTGCCGTGGTACCACTGTTGAGTATAATTTCGTGTTCGTGAGCAGCGTTGATAAAGGTTTTGAGTTTGCGTCTGGTTACTTCGTAGGCATCCGTGGCCAACTGGCTGAGGTGGTGTACACCTCGGTGGATATTGCTATTGATTTCAGTATAATAAGCTTGAATGGTATCGATGACCTGCTTCGGTTTTTGGGTGGTTGCACCATTGTCCAAGTACACCAATGGTTTACCGTTCACAGTGCGTGAAAGGATTGGAAAATCGCGACGTACCCGCTGTATATCGAACTCCACTAATGCTGTTGCCTGTTCCATAATGAACAAAGGTACAAGTTATTTTGCGGAATGTTAGGGTACAAAAGCCGATAAAATACCGAAAAACCGGAGTTTACTCACAAACCGGGGTCCATCTGCCTAGGCATTCACAACATTGGTCGGTACCCCGTCCACATACGCTTGCAGGTTGTCGATCGTTATTCCCATCAGGCGGCTCCGTGCTTCTTTCGTTGCCCATGCGATATGCGGCGTAATCAGGCAGTTCTTGGCCGATAACAGCGGGTTATCCAACGGCGGTGGCTCAACCGACAGCACATCCAGTCCGGCTCCGGCTATCTTGCCCTCATTCAGCGCTTTCGCCAGGTCTGTTTCCTCGATGATGGGGCCGCGTGCGGTATTCAACAGAAAAGCCGTAGGCTTCATCTTGGCAAGAGCATCGGCATTAATCAAGCACTGAGTCTGGGGCGTCAGCGGCGAATGTATAGTAACTACATCCGCCTCCTCAAGCAAGTTATCCAAAGAAGCCCAGCGGAAATATGGGCGATGCGACTGATCAGTCTGCGTACGACTGTACCCGATAACCTGCATCCCCAATGCGGCACCGACGTCTGCCACACGCTGCCCGATATCGCCAAAACCAATGATACCCAAGTTCTTGCCAGCTAGCTCAATCAACGGATAATCCCAGAAACTAAAATCCAGGGAGCGCGACCATTTCCCGTCAAAAACACTATCGCTATGCCGCTGCACGCGATGGCACAGTTCCAATAGCAGTGCAAAGGTCAATTGCACGACAGAGTGCGAACTGTAACCGGGGATATTGGTAACCACGACTCCTCGCTCGCGGGCGCGGGCAATATCAACCATGTTGTATCCGGTGGCTAATACGCCAATATATTTCAATTGGGGTAACGCGTCCAGAGTTTGGGCATCAATAGCCACCTTATTGGTAAACACGACGTCGGCATCTTTCGCTCGCTCGCCAACATCTACCGGGGCGGTGCGATCATAAACAGTTAGTTGTCCATAACGTTCCAAACCTGCCCAATCCAAATCCCCGGGGTTCAGTGCTGCCCCGTCCAATACGACCATTTTCATATGATGTGATTTTATACGTCAATATTTATTTTTTCTTTGCGTGCCCGAGACGAGAGACCACAAGACACCATGCTCAGGTGTGCCTTCATCCTGAAATCGGCATCAGACCTTGGACGACTAGGCCCCCCTCTTTGGTATCCCGTGCGAAACACGGCTTTATGCGTAATTGGCCAACGCCACAACACGGGCCTTATCGGACTCCAAGAGGGCGCGCCCCGGCAGGAAATCCAACGAAACGATAAATGCATAAGCAACCACTTGCCCACCCAATCGCCCGACTAAACGACTGCTCGCAGCAACCGTGCCGCCCGTGGCGAGCAAATCGTCATGGATGAGCACCTGCGCACCCGGTGCTAACGCATCTTCATGTATTTCAATCGTTGCAGTACCGTATTCCAATTCATATTCTTCGCTGATGGTTTTTCCCGGCAATTTTCCTTTTTTCCGAATCGGGACAAACGGAATGCCCAGACGCACGGCAATCATCGGGCCAAGGAGAAAACCACGGCTATCGATCCCCACCACCGCATCGAAGCGGGTATCAGCCAGTCGTTCAACAAACGCATCAACCACGGCTTGGCACAAACCGGGGTCCTGAAATAGTGGTGTGATATCCTTGAAAATAACGCCCGGTTTCGGAAAGTCCGGAATATCTCTAATCGTCGCTTTTAACTGTTGTTCAATCATAGGATACGGTCAAGTAAGGAGCAATCTTACGGAAAATTTCGTCATCAATGGTAACGATTTCCAATAAATCTTCGACCTGCTGGTATGGTCCGTGCTGCTTGCGGTACCGGATAATGGCATTGGCTTGCTTCGGCGATATGAACGGATGGGCTACAAGCTGCTCATATTCCGCTTGGTTGATGTCGATACGTGACACATCACTTGCATCGACATACACTTGGCTTTCCAAACCACGATAGCGCTCCTCGTCAAAGCCATATACGTCTAGCAACTGGCGCGTATCGTAAAATCCCCCCAAGCGATCACGGAAGCGGACGATACGGGAAGCAAAGACCGGCCCGATACCGGGCAGCTGCTGCAAATCGAGCGAATCGACGCTGTTGAGCTCCAGCGAAACCACGGGCCTAGCCGGTCGTGTTGCCACCTCTTCCTTTATTGATGACTGAGGCGGTGTATCGACCGCTGGAACTTGTCGGCTGGTTCGGGTTTCGAAGACGGGCTCGGCTATCCGGATGTAGGGTGCCAAGCGTTCGTAGTCCGCATCCGAGATGCTGTATATTTTCTGTAAATCAGAAGCTTGGCGAAACCTTCCGCCTTTAGCTTCGTAATTCTTGATGACGCTAATTTGCCGTTCGGAAAGCCCCAAGCGTTTCCAATCGACCACGGCAAGGCCGTTGGGGTCGAAGTCAAAATATTCCACGGCGTCCATGGGTTCGTAAACCACCTCACTGCTGGCCATAGTTTGCCAGGGCTGATCTGCCACCACACGGGAAGCTTCAAAATCGCGGATGGCTTGCAAATCAGATTCGGAAATCGTGACTGTGTCGCCTATCCAAAACCGATAGATATACGGACTGACCCACAACAGTGAGACCAACACCAACAGCGTGGATATCCCGTACAATTCGGTACGGCTGAACCCGAAATATGTCGACAGCCAGCGGTACATAGCCTAACTTTGGTTAGTGACCCCTAAATTAGGGCAACGTTTTGATAAATGCAAGGAATAGATAATCAGCGCTAGGGCAAACGTATCTAAAAATAAAAGCGAAGAGAAAAGTGACACAGCAGATACATACTAGATTACCTACCAATTACAGATAATTTTTTACAATAATGCAGTTTTCATCAAATCTGCGATCTAAATGTGAGTTTACGTAATCCCGGGATTGGCTGCGCCCCCCACTCCCCATGCTCATACCCGCAGCCATCCCTTAAGGGGAGGCTAAAAACAAAATAAAGCCATTCGCTAGCGCGAATTGTTTTTCTCGTTTAGGGCTTTTGCCTGAGCAAGCTCACAAAAGCTCTAAACGACAAAACCCGACTAACGTCGGGCTTTATTTTGGTTTGCGGAGAGAGTGGGATTCGAACCCACGGTACCTTGCGATACACACGCTTTCCAAGCGTGCTCCTTCAGCCACTCGGACACCTCTCCGGCTGGGGATGCAAACTTAGATAATCTTGCGATGATGTGCAAGACCTTGCCCAAATAAAAATCGCCACTCCTACCCACCTGTGAAACATAGGAAAGCTTGCCATCTTTCTGTAGCGACTTGTGACCTTCACATTCACTCAGAACCCTATGGAACCCTTCCGCTATACCTTTTATGCCGTTGCGTGGAAATGAAAAACGGAAACCTAGGTCCTATTCCCATGTGGAAAACCAAAGCAAATCGCTATTTTTGGCAACCAATTTCCACCAATATGCAAATCCATCAAGCCGAGCTTACACTTCGCCAACGTACACGTGGTTTCCACCTGATTACCGATGAGGTGGAGCATGTTCTCAGCCCCATCCGAAACTGGCAATCGGGACTGTGCCAAGTCTTTATACAGCATACATCCGCATCACTGACGGTTAACGAAAATGCCGATCCCACTGTTCGCATAGATTTTGAAACTTATATTAACAAGGCCGTGCCCGAAGGAGATCCCGACTACATTCACAACTACGAAGGGGACGACGACATGCCCGCACATATCAAAGCTTCCCTGATGGGTGCTTCCATTCTCATACCCATCCGAAACGGGCGGCTTGCCCTAGGCACATGGCAAGGAATATACCTCTGCGAACATCGAAACCGGGGCGGCAATCGCCGCATCATCGTGACCGCATGGGGACAATAACTAAAAAATTGCACGACATCAATACGAATCCATGATTTTTCACTCCTTAACCATTCTCAAAACATAACATAATCTAATGAAACGTATAACCTCCTTCCTATTCGCTTGTACCCTTACATTCGCTATTTGCTCCGCTGCAATCGATGATAACACACCGCGATTTGCGTCAAACGCCGCACTAGACCCGGCCGGGCAGCTCGTCGTGTTCAGCTTCGAGGGCGACTTGTGGCGTGTACCCGCCAATGGTGGCACCGCCTACCGGCTAGCCGCCTTACCCGGCGAGGAAATCAACCCGCGCATATCGCCAGACGGCAAATGGCTTGCCTTCTCGTCCAATCAATACGGCAACCAAGACATATTCATCATGCCCCTAGACGGTGGCGAAATCCGCCAACTGACCTATCACGATGCCAATGACGAAGTGGACGGTTGGAGCTGGGACAGCCAGACTATTTATTTTACCTCAGGCCGATATAACCGTTTTGGAAGCTATGCCGTGGGCATCGACGGCGGCACCGCTCGGCAATTGTTCCCTCATTATTTCAACACGACCCACCACATCGTCGAAATGCCCGATGGTTCCCTCCTGTTCAACGACACTTGGGAAAGTTACAGCGCGGCGGCACGCAAGCGCTACAAAGGTGCGTTTAACCCGGACATCTTATCCTATCACCCGGAAACCAAAGCATTCAGCCGGCTTACCGATTATGAAGGTAAGGACTTCTGGGCCAGCGCAGACCGCAATGGAAATATCTTTTTTGTTTCGGACGAGGCAAATGGCGAATATAACCTGTACACCTTCGTCAAAGGCAATAAAACGGCATTAACAACTTTCGAAACCTCGATAAAACGTCCTTTTGTATCGGCAAATGGCCAAAAAGTCGTATTTGAAAAAGATTATCAACTGCATGTTTATGATGTGAGTACAAAGGCCTCGACACCTATCCCAATCACACTTAACCGCAACGCCTCGCTCGACAAAATGCAAGAATTTGACGTCAAGGGAAATATTTCCCACTTCGATGTTTCCGAAGATGGCAAAAAGATGGCCTTTATTTCGCGGGGCGAGCTGTTCGTCAGTGACATCGAGGGCAAATTTATTCGCCAGATTCCACTTGCTGGCGAACGTGTCTCCGAGGTCAAATGGATGGCGGACAACAAAACCTTGCTATTTAACCAAACCCTACAGGGGTACTTGAATTGGTATTCCGTTGTTGCAGACGGTAAAAGCGAAGTAAAGCAACTGACACAGGATACCCGCTCAAACCGCGATATCGCGCTGAATGCCGACCGTACGCAAGCCGTTTATCTAAGTGGACGTGACGAAGTCAGGCTACTTGACTTGAAAACCATGCAAAGTAAAACCATCGTACACGACGAACTATGGGCATTCCAAAATTCTGCGCCCTCGTTCTCTCCCAATGGCGAATACGTACTATTTACGGCTTACCGAAATTTCGAACAAGATATTTTCATTCACCACATCCAAAAGGGAATAACCATCAACCTGACTAACACGGGTGTATCCGAGACCTCGCCTTCTTGGTCGCCCGATGGCAAGTACATTTATTTCGTCAGCAACCGTACCAGACCCTCCTATCCCTTTGGGATGCAGAATGCTAGCGTATTCCGGATGGCCCTCGACAATTACGATGAGCCCTACCGCACGGAAAAATTCGATGCCTTGTTTGAAGAAAAGAAGGATGATTCGACCGCTAAAACGGATACTGCAGCTTCAGCAAGCAAGGATGACACCATTGTCATCAGCATCGAAGCGGATGGAATCTCAGACCGTATTGTACGAATCAGTCCGGCATTCGGCTCACAGGCAGGTACCGACGTATTTAAAAAAGGGGAAAAAACCTATGTTTTCTACCGCTCCAACCACGAAGGCGGACGTTATGCGCTCTACCGAACTGTTATAGAACCATTTGAAGACAACAGAACCGAAAAAGTCGCTGATGGCAACGTCAGTATGCTCGTACGTGCAGACAACAAATTTTTCCTCCTTTCCGGGGGTAACGTCAGCAAATATAACATTGACGCTAACAAAGTCGAAGGTATCTCGATAGACCACAAATTTATGCGGAACCTGGAAAGTGAATTCAGCCAGATGTTTTACGAGACCTGGGCAGGTATCGAGGAGAACTTCTACGACGAGGATTTCCACGGACTGGATTGGGTAAAAATGCGTGACCGCTATGCGACTTATCTTCCCTACCTTAACAACCGGAATGACTTGCGGATTCTACTTAACGACCTATTAGGCGAGTTGAACTCATCCCACCTTGGGTTTAGCAGCTCTGGACCGGAGGAACGCAAGCATCTTCGCTACGTCACGAACGAAACGGGCATTATTTTCAACCAAGAAAACCCTTATGAGGTTGCTCGTATAGCCAAGAAGAGCAATGCGACAAGAAAGGAAGTCGATATCCAACCGGGCGATGTGCTGGTAGCCGTCGACGGCAAGAAAGTGGACCGTGCCCACGATCGGGACGATTATTTCACGCGTCCGTCGCTGGCTTCGGAGCTGGTCTTGACATTGAATCGTAACGGCCGCGAAGTACGAACGACCGTCAGGCCGCAATCAACAGGAAGTTTGCGCGACAACCTATATGACGAATGGATTAGCGATAACCGAAGTCGTGTGGATTCATTGAGTGGCAACCGAATCGCTTATTCACACATGAAAAACATGAGTGACGGCGAGCTCGAACGGTTCCTCTTGGATATGGTTGCATACGAAAACAAGAAAGAAGCACTCATCCTCGACCTGCGATACAATACCGGTGGCAACGTGCACGACGAAGTACTAAAATTCCTGTCACAACGCCCCTACCTGCAATGGAAATACCGTGGTGGCCAACTGACTAACCAAGGGAACTTCGGCCCAGCCGCCAAACCCATTGTCCTACTCATCAACGAGCAATCGCTCAGCGATGCCGAGATGACCGCTGCAGGCTTCAAAGAATTGGGTTTGGGCAAGATCATCGGTACCGAGACCTACCGCTGGATTATTTTCACTTCGGGCAAACAACTAGTTGACGGCTCATTCTTTCGGATTCCAGCATGGGGATGCTACACCTTTGAAGGACAAAACCTGGAGCTGACCGGTGTAGCTCCGGATATCCATGTGGAAAACACCTTCATGGATCGGGTTGAAAACAAGGATCCGCAATTGGAACGTGCAGTAAGCGAAATCCTCCAGCAGTTGTAAAACAACATGCGGGCAGCTCATCCAAGTATGGATAGAGCCGCCCGCATATAACACTTTATTTGCTATTTAAGAAGCGGCTAATACTTTCACTCCATTTTTATCTAGGGCAGCCTTAATCTGTTCAAAATTATCGTAATAGGCCTCCACGTAGGTTTCTTTGGGTGTCCATACGCGAATGACCAGTTTGGTCACCGTTTCGGTCATCTCCTCAATACGCACTTCAGGCCGGGGTGTATTGAGCATGCGGTAGTCCGAAATTAACACCTCGCTTATCAGCTGGCGTGCTTGGTCTACATCAGCCTCAGCAGACAACTGGACCCGGTAAACAATACGGCGACGCGTAATACTGGAATAATTGGTTATAACCGTATTAGCCAAGGGGCCGTTCGGCGCAAACACTGCTATACCGTCATCCGTGCGCATCGTTGTGTACAGGATATCAATCTTCTCCACAACCCCCGTTCCTCCAGCTGCCGTCTCGACATAATCCCCGATACGAAATGGCTTGAAAAGCAAGATGAGTACACCTCCGGCAAAATTGGACAGACTACCTTGCAATGCCAGCCCTATCGACAAACTTGCCGCTCCCATCACGGCAATGAACGATGTCGTCTGGATGCCTACCGTTGATGCCACGGATAACAACAACAGGATATACAGCGATATTTTGATAACACTCAGCAGGAAGTCGCGGAGCGACAAATCAACGTTCCGACGTTCGAAACGGCGGCGGAGGAGTCTAAGCAGTACACGGATCAGCCACAATCCGACAACCAACACCACCACGCCCAATACGATGCTCGGTATGCGAGACAGGAATGCCTCAAACATACGCTCCAATGCTATTTCAACTTTATCCATGCCTTTCGTGTATTCATGATTTTGCCGGACCTTAGTGAGCACAAGATTACTGCGTATCTTTCAAAAGCTCTTCGATCGCTTTTTCCAACTGCTGGTCACGCCCCTTGGAGATAATCCCCGGTTCGTTCTTTATTTGGAACATCGGAGCCGTTTCATTGTTTTCCAACCATTCCCCTGCTTTGTTTTTCACACTAATCGGCACCGCTCCCCAACGCACACCATTAGGCAATAACTCCCAACCGGCAAAGCTACATGTCCCTGGCACGGGCATACCTACGGTCTTACCGATATTCAAATCCGTGTATCCACACGCAAAGCAATGTCCATCACTGTAATTGGCTTCGTTGAACATCGCCAACGTGGGCTTGGTCCAGCGGAATGTCGGTTCATAACCCACGGACCGGTCTTCCGTCGCATAATCGAGGAATTTTTCGCCTGTAAAGAACATTGCCAAGTCCGCCACTAAGTCGCCACCACCATTGAATCGGGTATCCACGATGACTCCTTTGCTATCAGCATACTTACCCATCATCTCTTCATAGGTATTTCGGTATTGCCCATCGTTCATGCCTGAAATATGGACGTAGCCAAGTTGTCCTTGGCTCAGGCTATCCACCTCCGCTTGGTTCTGCCGTACCCAACGCTTGTAAAGCAAACGTCCCTCTTCCATCAAACCGACAGGCTTAATGGTATGAAACTCTTGTTTACCCGTGTTGGGGTCATGGATTTCAAGGAGGGTAAATTTGTCGGCTTTGAGATTGAGGTAATACGCCACATCGCGATCCGTACCAATGGTATCTCCATCAATGCTGAGGATAACCATACCGGCACTGATGTCCAGATTAGAACGATCCAACGGGCCTTCCTTGATGACCTCTTCGATACGTATTCCGGGGCCTTTGTAAGCGTAATCCATAAAAACTCCCAATGACGCAGTTGCATCCGCATTGGGAATACTGGAGCTGTACCGTGCTCCCGCATGGGACACGTTCAATTCTCCCAGCAATTCGGAGATCATTTCGGCAAACTCGTAATTATTGCCAATATGCGGCACATACTTATTGTATAGCGTTCGCAGCCCCTCCCAATCCGCACCGTGCATATCCGAAGTATAAAACATCTTCTGGGTACGTAGCCAAACATGGTCAAAAGCATATTGGTATTCCGCTTCCGAATCGACGAAAACTTCGCCACTGATACTGATGGGCTCGCGTCGGTTGTTGTCTGTATTAATCTTCGTGATACGCCCACCACTTAACAAATACAGATTTTTCATATCCTTGTCCCAAACCAAACTTCCTCCCATGCCGTCCAGCGCTATTTCCATCTTGGTTTCCTTCGTGCGCAAATTTGTACTCCACAGATTTGTCCCTTTCTCAAAGCGCGCTAGGTAGAACAGCTTTTCGCCGTCTTTCGACAATACCGCATCGCTCAAGCTCGACGAGTGGATGGTAAGGCGGGCTCTACGCTCATGCAAGCCATCCCAATCGATAACCAACGGGGTGGCATCTTTCTTACTGGTGTCAGCGGATTTGGCCGTATCTTTCTTATTCGTTTTCTCCAAATCTTTCAACAATTCAAAATCGTCCTTGCTGAGATTGTATCGCTCCCATCCATCACGCGCCATGAATACAGTATACACATCCAGTTGTGAGCCACCGCTTGCTGCGTGCGACTTTAAACCGTCGCGGTTACTGAACCATAGAACCTGCTTACCACCGTTTACCCATTTTGGCACCCGATCGCTATAGCCGCTCCGTGTCAAGTTCGTCATCTCACGCTTGCCTTCGGCGTCAAGCAACACGACCTCAGCATTAGCCATCGTCGGACGGTAACTAGCTAGCAACCACTTACTATCCGGGCTCCACGTAAAGTATTGATCTCCATCTTGCATGTGAAAAAGCTGCTCAGGTGTCAATAAGATAACGGTCTCTTTGCTTTCCAAATCAAGCACTTTCAAGGTGCGTCGGTTTTCGATAAAAGCCAATTTTTTCCCATCTGGCGAGAGCTTGGGTTGGTAGTTGTCGTTGTCGTTACTTAGCAAGGCGTTCTCGTCGATGACGGTTGCCGCGTAGAAGAATGGTTCGCTTTCACGGCGCTTCTTGGCTTGGAAGATCTGCCATCGCCCATCGCGCTCGCTTGCGTACACGATCGATTTGCCGTCTGGCGTGAACTCTACAAAACGCTCCTGCTCGGGTGTGTTGGTAATACGCTTGGTCAGCTTGCCCTCCACCGATGTCACAAACACCTCGCCGCGGGCAATGAAGGCAATCTCCTTCCCGTCGGGCGAGACGGACATTTCCCTCACATCGTTGCCAATCGCTGTGTAGCGCTGCGTATTGGACACTTCCTGGGTACGGATGGTAACCGCCAACTTGCGGGGCTCAGCTCCTTCGCGCAGCGTATACAATTCCCCATCGTACGAAAAGCTCATCAGACCGTTATCGGCCCGGCTCAAAAACCGCACAGGATGTGTATCTAGGTGAGTTAGCTGGATATTGGCTCCCGGCTTGTCCAAATCCATCTTGTGGATGTTGAACGTACCGCTTTCCTCGCTGAGGTAATAAATACTTTGGTCGCCCTCGCCAAACACTGGATTACGGTTTTCGCCGTAGAAACTGGTCAACTGTGTATGTGTGTCTGTCGTTTTATCATACACCCAAATATCCCGGGCGATAGACGACTGATGGTATTTTCGCCATTCATTTTCGCCACCTTTTTTATCGTGGTAAACTAATATCCGGCCATCACGGCTTTCTTGCACGTATTCTGCCGGTACAGTAAAGACTTGCTCAACCCGCCCCCCCACAGCAGGCACTTGGTACAATTCGGGTTGTGAGGCGGTCGGGTATTGTCGGTGGCTAGCTAAATCCTGTCGGTTAGCTCCGAAAATAACGGAGGCACCTGCCGCATCAAACGAATATGGATATTCATCGTTAGAATGGTATGTCAGCCTTTGGGCGGCACCACCGTCAGCAGGCATAACAAAAACATCAAAATTGCCGTACCGATCTGAAGCAAACGCAATGGACTTTCCGTCCTTGCTCCACACAGGCATAAAATCATGTGCTTCATGAAATGTCAGTTGCTGGGCCTGACCACCGGTAGAAGCCACACGGTATAAGTCGCCTTTGTAGGTAAATGCGATAGTAGAACCGTCGGGTGATATAGATGGGTAACGCAGCCATTGTGGCGCCACCTGCGCCGATGTCGAGTGTATAGCCAGTAAAAGGGCACATATGCCTAAAAGTCTTTTCATAATGAATTGCGAATAAATCGATTTGATATACTGTCGCAATATACGTGTTTTTCAAGCCAAAAAAGGTGCCTACGTATTTTGAAACTTCATTTTTACGAAAGGCGACGGTAGATTAGCCTGATTTCATTAGAAGCAAGGGAGAAGAGTGAAAAATGAAATTCTTATGCAGAAAACAAACATTTTTGCGGATTAAGTGTATATTAGTTGATTCAAACTACATACCAACACTATTATATTATGTCAAAAACGAATAGGAGAATTTTTTTACGCAACAGTTTGGGCTTGTCGGCAGCTGCGGTGGCAAGTACGGCATTGGGTGTCAATCCGCTTAATGCCTTGGTCAGCTGCTCGGGGTCGCCGGGGTCGTCCAACCAATCCGGCGGTTCTGGCAATATCTTACAGTTGACACAGGCTGAATTGCCGTATGCATACGATGCCTTGGAACCTCATATCGACGCTCGGACCATGGAAATCCATTATTCGCGCCACCACAAGGCTTATGTGGACAACGCCAATGGGATACTGGAAAGCGAGGGTATTTCATACGAGTCGCCAGAGGCTTTATTGGCCAATATTTCCCAATATTCGGACGGACTACGCAATAATGCCGGCGGTGCATGGAACCACAGCTTTTTCTGGGAATCCCTGCGTGCCGGAACAGAGGAAAACGCACCAAGCGGAGCTCTGCTAGACGCCATAAATAGCTCTTTTGGCTCGTTCGACACGTTTAAAGAGCAATTTAAAGCCGCAGGATTAGGCCAGTTTGGATCGGGTTGGGCATGGTTAGTCAAAAACGGCAATACGTTGAGCATTGGCGGAACACCTAACCAAGACAATCCCTTGATGGACGTTTCGGAATTATCCGGGACACCACTTTTAGGCATTGACGTATGGGAACATGCGTATTACCTCAAGTACCAAAACCAACGAGGTGCTTACATTGATAGCTTTTGGAATATCGTCAACTGGGATTTCGTAGCTGAGCAGTTTGGTTAGCCCACGTATCCATCAGCGAATAAAAAAAAGCCTCGGTTTTCAAAAATCGAGGCTTTTTTATGTGCATTCTTACATGACCGTACCAGCCCGCGTAAAATATCGATAATACCAAGTATCCTTCAAATCGCTGATGATAACTCCCCTACTGGTCGATACATGTACAAATTTACTATTATTCAGATAAATCCCGACGTGGTCGATATCGCGTTTCCCAAAGGAGAAAAACACGAGATCACCCTCTTTTAATTGGCGTTCGTATTTGCGTTTGATTTTTTGCGCCATATCCCTCGAACTCCGTGGCAGCATCTTGCCGTACACATCTTTCATGACCATACTGACAAACGCCGAACAGTCCATCCCACGTTGATCTGTACCGCCTAGGCGATGTGGCACGCCCATCCATTGATCAATTAATTCGTAAAGTCGGGGGGTTGCAAGTTCATCGGCATCTACGCCCAACACCTCAGCATAGCTTTCCAACAAGTTTGCGGAGACGGCTACGTCTCGTGGGGCCTTCGTGGCATCAGTCAGAATCCGTTCGCTCGCACGTCGCGACCTTTCCGGCTTCTTATAGGTGCTACCATGGGTAGATGACGGTGGAAGTGCATTCCGGCGCGTCAAACAGCTGCTAAGCAGCAGCACTCCGGAAAGCAAACACGCTAAAAGGGCAAATCTCGGTCGCATGCGTAAAGTGGATAATCCGTGACAAACCATTGCTAGCCCAAAAATAAAGGAAATTACGAAAACAGCAAAAAGGAAGTAGGGTTATCCGGAATAGGTAGGATTAGGATAAAGCCTCATTAGCTATCAAGCACAAGCCGCATTAGTGGCTCAACACTTCTTGCAACTCCTCAACATCGACATCCCCGTCATCGCCAATCTGTGTAAACCGTACCGGCACCACCTCGTTGACTAATAAGGGGTCGTAAGGCGTACGCACCTTAACGTAATTGCGACTAAAGCCGTGCATATAACCCGATTTCATGTCACCTTCAAACAACACTTGCTCTTCCCTACCTAACTGAGATTCGTAAAAAGCCCGCCGCTTTTTGTCGGACAGGATATGCAGCATTTTGCTTCGGTCGCTGCGTTGTGCTCCCGGGACGGCTCCTTCCATCTGGGCAGCAATGGTGTTTTCGCGCTCCGAATAGGTGAAGACGTGGAGGTATGATATATCCAGCTCATTAAGGAATTGGTAGGTATCAAGAAAATCCTCGCGGGTTTCGCCTGGAAACCCTACGATAACATCCACACCGATACAGCAATTCGGCATCAGCCGCTTTATCGTA
This sequence comes from uncultured Sphingobacteriaceae bacterium, assembly GCA_964643235.1. Lineage (GTDB taxonomy): Bacteria > Bacteroidota > Bacteroidia > Sphingobacteriales > Sphingobacteriaceae > CAYRGQ01. The sequence goes on from CAZXSL010000023.1 coordinate 18,927, forward strand.
GCCACGCGCTCGGCATAAAGCTCGCGTTTGTAGCGGCGGCGCATCATGCCCAGTACCCGATTGGAGCCCGATTGCAGTGGAATATGGAAATGAGGAACGAATCGTTGGGATTGAGCGACAAACTCAATAATTTCATTACTCAGTAGGTTGGGCTCGATAGACGAGATGCGGATACGATCAATCCCGTCTACTTCATCCAGTGCTTGGACGAGGTCAAAGAATCGATCTTCTCGCTTACCATCCCGGATACCGAAATCGCCAATATTTACCCCGGTCAATACAATTTCCCGAATTCCCGAATCAGCAATTTCCCTTGCTTGGCTCACGATGTCCTCGATTTTGCCGCTACGGCTGGCGCCACGCGCCAAGGGTATCGTACAAAATGTGCAGGAATAATCACATCCATCCTGCACTTTCAGGAAGGTGCGGGTGCGGTCGCCTATCGAAAATGCCGGGATAAACACATTAGTTTCAGCTATTGGGGCATTATGCACGACGGCCTTTGGCTTCTTGGTCAGATCGTCGATATGCTCCACAATATTGAATTTCTCAGCAGCCCCCAATACCATGTCTACACCAGGAATATTCGCAATTTCTGCAGGTTTGAGTTGCGCATAGCATCCCACAATCGTAACAAACGCGTGAGGCGAGTACCGTAATGCTTCCTTGACTACCTTCCGGCATTTTTTGTCTGCATTCTCCGTTACCGAACAGGTGTTGATGACGTATACGTCCGCTTGGTCGGTAAATTGGGCTACTTCATAGCCTGCATCCGTAAAAATCCGACCAATAGAGGACGTTTCCGAAAAATTCAGTTTGCACCCAAGAGTGTAAAACGCAACTTTTTTACTAGCCATCGCCTGCAAAAATACACAAATGCACTCAAATAACCAGTAAAAAACACCTATAGGGTATACAGTAGCTTTCCATCGCTCATTTTCGTACCTGAAGTAGAACGACACCCCATATTGCCCCTCTACCCTTTTACAAGCAGTTCTTAAGTCGGAAAACTGCCTGGTAATGGATCACAAACAAAAACCGTTTTTTTGTTATCGACCATGCCCCACGAGCCCACATCTCCTATCCAGTCACGCCAAAACACCCGCATAAAAGCTTATCTTTGCCTATATGAAAAACATGATTGCCGTCGTATCTCATGCTGAAATCAAGTCGTTCCTACGAGAAAGCCTCAAGCAACCCGGTCCTTATAAGAGATTTTATATTATCTTAGCTCTCCTCTCGGGCGTTGTGATCGGAGCGTTTCCATCCTATGCCGTTGCACAGTGGATTTTCGGTGGAACGTCGACACTTACTATCCAATCGGTGTTGGGCATCATATTTAGTCTCAGTGTACTTATCATCATCCATGAATGGATACACGGGCTTGCTTATCGATTTTACGGTGCGAAGAACGTGTACTACGGCGGCAGCATCAAGAAGTTTGTATTCTACGCCGCCTCAGATGGCGATGTACTGACCGGTCGTCAGTTTCGTGCCATCGCTTTCGCTCCTTTCATCGTCGTTACCGTAGTTTGCTTGGTCTTGATATTGCTGCTTCCGCAATACCTGTTTTTCCTTATCACGGTCGTATCCCTGCACACATTGTTCTGTAGTGGCGATTTTATGTTCATCCATTTCCTCAGCCAACACGATCTAGACCGAATCCGAACGTACGACAACAGAAAAAAAGCGGAATCCTATTTCTACCTTGTTGATTAATCACACGAGTGTGGAAATCTTCCGGATGGTTCGCCATACAAATAATATTATCTTTACAAGCTTAAAACTTTCGATTATCCATGAAGCAATACCTTGATTTAATGCGTCACGTCTACGAGCACGGGACAGAGAAACAGGACAGGACGGGAACAGGCACACGTAGCGTTTTTGGCCATCAGATGCGCTTCAGCCTCAAGGAAGGTTTTCCCTTGGTAACGACAAAGAAAGTCCACCTCCGCTCCATTATACACGAGCTTATTTGGTTTCTGAAGGGCGAGACTAATATCGCATACCTTAAAGAGAATGGCGTTAGTATATGGGACGAATGGGCTGACGAACAAGGCAATCTGGGGCCGGTTTACGGATCACAATGGCGTTCGTGGCCAACGGCCGATGGGCGCCATGTCGACCAGATCAAACAAGTGGTGGAACAGTTGAAAAGCAATCCGGATTCGCGGCGAATCATCGTATCGGCATGGAACGTCGGCGAAATCGAACACATGGCACTGCCTCCGTGCCACGCATTTTTCCAGTTTTACGTGGCTCCGCCCAATCCGGAGAAAGGAGAAACCAAGCCTCAGCTTTCCTGCCAACTGTACCAACGCAGTGCCGATATTTTCCTTGGCGTACCGTTCAATATTGCATCCTATGCGCTGTTGACCATGATGGTTGCCCAAGTATGCGACATGGAAGCTGCGGACTTTGTGCACACGTTTGGCGACGCCCACCTCTACAGCAACCATTTTGAACAGACCGAGTTGCAGCTGACCCGTACGCCACGCGCATTACCCATTATGCGTATTAATCCGGAAATACGAGATTTATTGGACTTCAAGTTTAACGATTTCCAACTTGAGCAATACGATCCACATCCGCACATCAAGGCTCCAGTAGCCGTCTGATTCGCCCTAATTAATATGCTACGCAAACCAAGGATTTCTATTATTGTGGCCGCCGCTGCCAACCAAGCCATAGGCAAGGATAATCAGCTCTTGTGGCACCTGCCAAACGATTTACGCTTTTTTAAAAAAACGACCTCGGGACACCCCATTATTATGGGGAGGAAGACCTACGAATCTGTGGGCAAACCCCTCCCCAATCGGCGCAATATCATCATTAGCAGACAGCCAGAGTACAATGCAACAGGTGTTGAGACTGTCCACTCGCTCGATGAGGCAATTACACTTGCGGGTCAGACTCCGGAAGAGTTAACGGATATCTTTATCGTAGGCGGCGCTGAAATATACAGGGCGGCATTACCAATCACCGATCGTATCTACCTAACGCGGGTACATGCTAATCTACTAGCCGACACGTATTTTCCCCAATTTGATTCGAGTGAATGGAAACTGATTTCGCGTGAAGACCATCCTGCAGACGAAAAGCACGCTTATTCCTACTCGTTCCTGGTATATGATCGTGCACCCTCGTCCTAAGCACCATCTTACTTCAATGTTTCCAGACGGTGTTTGGCATACTTGATATACGGCTTATCGGTTTCTTTCAATTCCTGTTGTAGAAACAATTCATAATGCCTTATGGCCTGTGTGGGATTGGTCAAATCCCGATCGAATATAATACCCATTTCGTAGTAATGAATTGGGATAATCGGAAAATGGAAACTTTGCTGGTATGTTTTAATTGCGTTAGACGGCTGGTTCACCAATCTGTATAGGTCGGCCTTTCGGCCATAGTAAAATCCGGCATTCGGCGATATGGCAGCCTCGAGCGCCATATCCATATATTCCAAACCTTCTTTGTAGCGCTTCATGGCTTTGGCCGACATCGCCATGTAATAACAATCCAGTTCACTCAAGTTGCCGTCCATATCGATGACGCGTTGGTACTGCTCTAGGCACCGTTCATAGTCCATTAATGCAAACAAGCCCATGGCGTACTGGCGCAGGATTGGCACCGTGGCCGCACCAAGGGCTATAATATGCTCGCTGGTACTGACAACTTCTTCATACTGTTCGAGATGATTGGATACCTCGACACGGGCATACAACAGCCGACCATTGTCCGGATCAAGTGGTAGAATCTCCCTCAACAAACTATCGGCACGCTCGTATTGCTCGCGCTCCATGCACATACGGACCAAATCGGCCGCCAAATCCATATCCCCAGGTTGCCAGGCATACGCATGGGCCAAATGCGAATAAGCTTGGTCCCATTCGGATTTTCGCGCCATGATCGCAGACAAGGAAATATTCGCCTGTACGTGATCGGGATTAATCGCTAATATCCGTTGGAAATAATCCTCAGCTAGGTTATAGTTGAACCGTCCGAGGCTCAAGCTACCCAAGTTATATAGCACGCCAACATCCGTCGAGTCCAGTTGAAATGACTGCCAGTAAAACCGCTCGGCTACCGTCAGGTTCTTTGATAAACGATGGCTATATGCCAATTGCGCCAACACGTCCATATTAAGGCTATCACGTTCGTAAAACGGCATCAGGTAGTCTGTTGCCCCTTTGTAATCCTGATTTTGTAAAAAACGAAACAGTTTCAATTCATCGTAGGGCGGCTCCTGCCCTTGTGCGCAAACACATGAGAAAACCGCAAATAAGTGACAAATAAGTATCATTTTAAAACCAAATATATTTTTCATGCACAAATATAACTAAAGAATTAGTAGTAAAACTAATCTTATAGTATTATTTTATTCTGGAATAATTAGGAGACAAAAAAACATACAATTTCAAACACTTAGCCTAGTAGTGTGTTTAAATACATAACACCAATATCAACAGACTATGGATAAGTTGAAGAAATTTGAGCTGATGGAGAAGATCGTCCGTGAACTGGAGGATGTAAACCGCAGCCAACAGGCTGTACTTGAAAAAGTCGGTAAAATCGAGGTAGAGAACATAGAATTGGGCGATAAACGCTTGGAGAAAATCCTGCCTGACATCTACCAACGTACTGCAGACAATTTGGACTCATTAGCCGAGCTCCTTACCGCATTCTCCGACAAAACCGATAATTACGCGGAAAAACATAAGGTGGACAAACTTAAGGAACAGCAAGACATCGACAATCTTTAACATTGCCTTTTGGCGGTATTGCCCATCGGATATGGGCGGAACAAGCCGATGCCTGCCAAAACCGATATACAATTGTGCGGTTTTGCGCAGGCATCATGTATTTTTGATGGATTACAATTCTCCTTCGACCCCCAAACCGAACAGGGCAAAGTCATACTTGACCGGATCGTTCGGATCGAGGAGCAAGAGGTTATCAGTTAACTCCCTTGCCGTCAACCAGTCGGATTGCTTACGGGTAATCAGCTTAAAATGCCGGGCCACCCGTTCCACATGCACATCACAAGGACATATCAAGTCTGCTGGCGATATTCGCCGCCACAATCCGAAATCGACGCCCATCTGATCACGCCTGACCATCCAGCGCAAAAACATATTGATACGCTTACAGGCTGATTTCTGCCCGGGCGAACTGACGTGTTTACGGGTGCGGACCGGGAAATCCGGCAAACTAAAAAAATAGGATCGGAATGCATTCAACGCTTGCTCCATAGAAAAAACACCCCCCTCCAATTCGTGGACAAAACAAGCCGATGATGCGTAGCCTTCGGTTTTCTCTGACATGATTGGCTCCACCCCACCCCAATAAT
>CAZXSL010000024.1:0-23642 GCA_964643235.1 uncultured Sphingobacteriaceae bacterium
CTCCTGTGTTTTTCTTCCGTGACCCGATGAAATTCCCTGATTTGAACCATGCCGTAAAGCGCGACCCAAAAACCAACTTGCGTAGCGCTAACAACAACTGGGACTTCTGGACCTTGCTACCTGAGTCACTGCACCAAGTAACTATCGTAATGAGCGACCGGGGCATCCCACGCGGATATCGCCACATGCACGGCTTCGGTAGCCACACGTACAGCTTTATTAATAAGGACAACGTACGGCACTGGGTTAAATTCCATTTCGTGACCCAACAAGGTATTGAAAACCTATCCAACGAGGAAGCGTCCAAACTGATAGGTACCGACCGCGAATCATCGCAACGCGACTTGTTTGATGCAATCGAGCGGGGCGACTTTCCAAAATGGAAATTGTTCGTACAAATCATGACCGAAGAAGAAGCGAAAAACTACCGCTTCCACCCATTCGACTTGACTAAAATTTGGTCCAAAAAGGATTTCCCACTGATTCCCGTAGGTGAGTTTGAGCTCAACAGAAACCCTGAGAACTATTTTGCCGACGTAGAGCAAGCCGCATTCAACCCGACGAACATCGTACCGGGCATCGGTTTCTCGCCCGACAAAATGTTGCAGGGGCGTCTATTCTCCTACGGTGATGCACAGCGCTACCGCTTAGGCGTTAACCACTACCAGATACCGGTTAACAAACCACGCTGCCCATACCACGCCTACCACCGTGATGGTGCTATGCGCGTAGACGGAAACTACGGCGGAACCTTGCACTACGAGCCAAACAGCTACGGCGAATGGCAAGAGCAATCACACACGCAAGAGCCTGCATTGGAACTAGAAGGAGCGGCTTACGCACACAACTTCCGTGATGACGACGAGGACTACTACACCCAGCCGGGCAACTTGTTCCGGATCATCAAAGCAGACGGAAAGGCTGAAGCACTCTTCAACAACACAGCTGCTGAAGTGGGCGGGGCCGAGAAGTTCATCCAAATCCGCCACATTAGGAACTGCTACAAAGCTGACCCTGAATATGGCGAAGGCGTAGCAAAAGCCCTCGGGTTGACCATGGACGAAGTCAATAACTTCGACATGTCTCCTTACGACAAGTGGGCACCGCGGCCAACAAAAGGCTAAGCCACGCTGGTCAACAAATTAATAGACAAATAAAGGCACCTCCCGGAAGCAACTTCGGGAGGTTTTTTGTTGTCAACAACTAAGTCAATCGGCAAAAAACAACATGTTTACGCCCCGCTACCCCACTTGGCTAGCCAATTCCGGCCAAAGAATGTCAAAAAGGCTGGATAAAAACATTTTTTTTACATAACTATCTATATATTAAAACCATTTGCCTACCTTTGCAGTCCTGATTGAAAATCGGGAAAAGGAGATAAATTAATTAATGGCAAAAAAACAAGAAGCAGAAAAGGAGCTGGCAGCTAAAACGGCTGAACTCCAAGACACTGAGAACACCTTGGTGAAAGAAAAAGAAAGCATCGAATCAGAAGCTGATTCAGCGCTTATCGACGAAATCAAATCCAACACCTGGATCACACCCGATGAGGACTTTGACTGGGACAAGGAAGACAAAGGTTTCAGCAATTACACCGACGAGGAACGCACTAAACTCGAAGAGCAGTATGCGAGCACGTTCAACTCCATCAACCGTGGGGAAATCGTCGAGGGTATCGTCGTATCGATCAACAACAAAGATGTGGTACTGAACGTAGGCTTTAAATCCGACGGATTGGTTTCCTCATCCGAGTTCCGCGACATGCCCGATCTCGCCCCTGGCGACAAGGTAGACGTTTTCGTTGAAGCACAGGAAGACGCCAACGGTCAGTTGGTTCTTTCGCGCAAACGTGCTAAAACCCAAAAATCATGGGAATCCATCAACGAAGCGCTCGAAAACGACACGATCATCGACGGCTACGTCAAGAGCCGTACCAAAGGTGGTCTTATCGTGGACATCAAAGGTGTCGAGGCGTTCCTTCCTGGTTCACAAATCGATATCAAACCCATTCGTGACTACGACATATATGTCGGCAAGACAATGGAGTTTAAAGTGGTTAAAATCAACCACGAATTCAAGAACGTGGTCGTATCGCACAAAGTGCTGATCGAGGACGACTTGGAAAACCAAAAAACAGAAATCGTATCCAAGCTCGAAAAAGGGCAGATATTGGAAGGTACGGTCAAGAACATTACCGATTTCGGTGTATTTATCGACTTGGGTGGCGTAGACGGACTCTTGCACATTACCGATATCTCTTGGGGACGTATCGACCATCCGCGTGAAGTACTGTCACTTGACGAAACGGTCAACGTTGTTGTCCTTGACTTCGACGACGAGAAAAAACGTATCGCACTCGGCTTGAAACAACTGACAGAGCATCCATGGGAATCTTTGGATACTGAGTTGGTTGTCGGCTCACGTGTAAAAGGTCGCGTTGTAACCGTTGCAGACTACGGCGCATTCCTGGAAATCACACCAGGCGTAGAAGGCTTAATTCACGTATCTGAAATGTCTTGGTCGCAAAACTTACGTAGCCCTCAGGAATTCCTGAAAGTAGGTGACGAAGTAGAAGCAGAAATCCTGACTATGGATCGCGACGAGCGCAAGATGAGCCTTGGCATCAAGCAATTGACTCCAGACCCATGGAAAGATATCGCTGAGCGCTACCCTATCGGTTCAAAGCAAAAAGCAGCAGTCAAAAACATGACCAACTTCGGCGTATTTGTCGAATTGGAAGAAGGTATCGATGGCTTAGTTCACATCTCAGACCTTTCATGGTCCAAGAAAATTAACCACCCTTCAGAGTTCACGAAAGTGGGCGAAGAGCTGGAAGTGGTCGTATTGGAACTGGACGAGGAAAACCGCAAGCTGAGCTTAGGACACAAACAACTGGAAGAGAACCCTTGGGATACGTTCGAAACGATCTTTACCTTGGATTCTATCCACGAGGGAACTGTGATCAAAGTAGGCGAAAAAGGCAATATTGTAGCCCTGCCCTACGGCGTGGAAGGATTCTCTCCGGCCAAGCACAGTGTCAAAGAAGACGGCACCTCGCTGAAAGCTGAAGAAACCGCTGATTTCAAAATCATCGAATTCAACAAGGAAAACAAACGCTTGGTTATTTCGCACTCCCGCATTTGGGAAGACGAACGTGCCGAAGCGCGTGTCGAGGACTTCAACAACCGCAAAAAAGAGGCTAGAGCAGCATCATCTGCGGTTAAGAAAGTGAAAGACTCTGTCGAGAAGTCCACACTGGGCGACATTGACGTCCTTGCACAGTTGAAGCAACAAATGGAAGGCGAAGAAGGCAAAAGCTCCAAATAACAATTAGCTTCCATCATAAGCATAGCAAACCACCCGTCGATGACGGGTGGTTTTTTTTTGCCAGAAAATAAGTCTTGCTTATTATCGATAATTAGTCTAAATTAGCGGACTTTTAAGAACGATTTACAAGTGAGTGTTAGGCGCTATTTTTATTGTTTTCTAATGGTAACGGCGACCATCTTATCTGCAGCTCAAGCAGTAGGGCAATCCGCCACCCAGCGTACCATCCGCGGACAGGTGCTGGATACCGCAAACGAAGCCATCGCCGGTGTATCCGTCGAATTGACCGGCTCCCCTACTAACCTCCGCCAGACAACCGATCTAGAAGGTATGTTCAGCTTCACGAACCTGCCAGACGGTGCCTATACCATAACCATCAGCCATATCGGATACAAAACCCATGCACAAAACATAAGCCTAAGCGGAACAGATCTCAATATAACTATTGAATTACCCGGCCTATCCACAGAATTGGAGGGGGTTACCATCATCGGCAAAACCGAAACACAGCAGGCTCGCGAGCAGGCCATTCGGGCCGTGGTCGTAGACACCCGTGAGGTTGCTGAACAGCCCGTGACCTTGGCTGAGCTGATGAACCGATCTCCGGGAGTGCGGATTAGGCAAAGTGGAGGGTTGGGTAATGCCGTGGACGTATCGATTAACGGTTTCCAAGGCAATTCGGTACAATATTTCCGCGATGGCATCCCATTAGAGTATCTAGGTGGCGGATATGGGATCAACAACGTGCCGATCAACCTTTTGGAACGAGCCGAAGTATACAAAGGCGTCGTACCCGTTTCACTTGGCGGCGATGCCTTGGGTGGTGCAGTTAATCTTGTCACACGCAAGCACACGGGTTCCATGCTAGATGTGTCTTATGAGATCGCCTCATTTAACACGCATATCGCCAACCTATCCGCATACCATAATGGCGCTTCAAACCGCTGGTTTGTAGGGGTGGATGGTTTTTACAACTATTCGGACAATGATTACATAGCGGATGTAGAGGTCGTCAATGAAAACGCAAACCTTGTTCCCGCATCTGTCCCTCTCTTCCACAACGGCTATAAACACTACTTTTTGGAAGCCTATGGCGGATTGCAAAACCGGACCTGGGCAGAGGAACTCAAGTTTTCTATCGCACGATACGGCATCGACCGCCAATCCCAACATCCGGCATTAATGACTAATCCGTATGGGGCACTCATGATGCACAACCAAGGTTGGGTGCCGAGCCTACGTTATCAGAAAGACTTTAATGGTAGACTGGCGATAGACCAATTTGTATCGTACAGCTTTGTCAACCGCTCGCGCGTTGACACCATACGTGGAACATACGACTGGTATGGCAACTTCACACCCCGTGACGGAATAGGGGAAAGCCCGAGGCGATCGCTTTCAAACATCGATTTTGACGGTATCACTAGCCGTACTAACCTATCTTTCGCTATTTCAGCCCAAAACAAACTGGAAGCTAACGTGGTCTATAACCGAAACAAGCGCTTGGGAACGGATCCCTATGGCTTCCGATTTACCGGTACGGACATCGATATCCTCTCTCGTGAGGCAACGTATACCAAAACGATTGCTGGCATTTCGTGGGAGTCTAAATGGCTAGACGAAAGATTGACCAATCAATTGACGGGAAAGTTTTTCCAATTCAGCACCAAAGGTATCAATGGGTTCATGGCCAATGCCACGGATCTCGATCAATATACAACCTCGTCCAACAGCAACTGGGGTATCGGCAATGCGGCGAAATACACGTTCGACGAGAATAACATGGTTCGTGTCTCCTTCGAATTAACCAACCGCCTACCGCGCGAAAGCGAACTATTCGGCGATAATGACACCCGGGCGCCCAACTTCAGTCTGGAGCCCGAACGTAGCTTCAATGTCAATCTGGGTTACCGTTATCAAACAAATAGACTCACTGCGGAACTGTCCGGATTCTACAGAAAGACTAAAGGGATGATCTTACTGGTACCTGTTCAGCCCCCATTTGCACAGTACCAAAACTTGGATAGTGTGAGGGGTTACGGATTCGACATCGATCTGGCTTACCGGATACTCCCCAACGTACAAGCCACAGCTAATGCTACCTGGCAAGACAACCGTATGGTTGATATCGGGGACGGCGTACACAAATGGATCGAGGGTACCCGACTGCGCAATACACCTTATTTCTTTGCCAACGTGGGGTTGAACGGGAATTTCAGCACGATTCTGAGCCAAAACGACCGCATCAAACCCTACGTATACTGGAACTTCATCCGGGAGTTCTACCTCAACCACATTCCTCGAGATCAAGAACCTGGAGGCTTTTTGGGGTTATTTGGAAATTCAGGTGTGCCTATTACCAATGTTGTGCCCAATCAACACCTGCTGAGTGCCGGCTTTACCTATTTCCTGTCTTCCCAGCCGCTCTCCATCGGGATGGAAGTCAAAAACATAGCGGATTCCAAACTATATGACTACTACAAAATACAGCGTCCAGGCCGTAGTTTTCATGTTAAAATAAATTACCATTTATCCAATAAATCATAAAGAAGATGAAAAAGTACAATCGTTATTTAACGGCCATATTTGCGGCGAGCACCATGCTTTTTACAGCGTGCAGTGATAATAGTCCCGAACCAGAACCTTCCACCACGGACCGTTACGTCCTGATTACTTTAGCCGACCGGGTTAGTGGCACGAAGGCTGGGTTTATCAGTACGTTTGATGAGTTTCCTACCGGCACGATTTCCAATGCGACAACCGGCTCGCTCGAAGGACAAGGCATGGGTGGATGGCGCACCCATGGCGATAATATCTATAAGATGTTCAGGTATCGAGAAAATCAACATCGCCGCGAATGGTACGGTTACCGCAGGTGCTTTCCTTGCTTCAAAGGATGCAGCAGCATCGGCAAAATATTTCGGAACCGGCAACTTTGTCATCAAGGACGACAACCTAGGCTACTATTGGGATGCAGCAGAGCCTACCAAAATCCAAAAATTCAACCCCACAACCATGGGTAATACCGGGTCGATTGACTTAATCGAAGCGGTCAACGAGCGGGGCGTAGACGAAGCCGGCATCAATTTCAGAGCCGTAGGCCAAAAGTTCCTCGCCATCAAAGGCAATAAGTTGTATGCAAACATTACCTATGCAAAAAACGACGTTAACCAAATCGGCTTCTTCGACGATTTCTTCCCCGATGTTTACATCGCTGTTATCGACTTAGGCACAGAAACTTTCGAGAAAACAATTTCCATCAAGAACACGGGAAGTATCGCCTACATTAACGAAAACCACATGTACGATTTTGACTCAAACGGCGACCTGTACATCGTGACACAAGGCAGAAGTGCCATTGGTGGCCAGTCAAAAATCGCTCGTATCAAAGCAAACGAAACAGATATCGACGCCTCTTGGGAATTGAGTTTCGAAGATGATTTCACCAGCGATTACAACGGGAAATTCGCAAACGTCTTTGCGAAAGATGGTAAACTTATCGTAGCTATCAATGACCAGCCGCTTACTGGTGGGCCAAACGGAAACATTAATAGCGCGGATATTTGGAAGTTTTATTCGGTAGACGTTGCTTCTAAGGATTTCGAGGAAATATCCGGTTTGCCTGTCGGCACAAACCCCGGTGCGGCCATGGTTGCAGTTGAAGTAGACGGAAAGGTCTTGCTTCGCGGATCGACTACAGCCGGCGAAAATGGCTACTACGAATACGACCCCGCTACTAACTCGGCAACACTCGCATTCAGCGTCAATGTCGGTGGTGCTGTTTCCGGATTCCATAAAGTAAAAGCGCAGTAATCATGCTCGTACGGGTTTGGTTTATCTTATTGGCGGTATTCGTCGTGCCACTCGCTGGCATGGCCCAATACTCCCTCACGGTGCGTGTAACAGAAACTCCTGATACACGCACCGGAGATCCGATTTACCTTTCCGGCAACTTTGCCAACTGGAGCCCTGCCGAGGATTCATTGCGATTACAACGGCAGCCAGACGGTAGCCTGGGCATCACCGTGGTACTTGATGACGTAGCCAGCGATCGGTTGGAATTTAAATTCACCCGTGGCGATTGGCAACGGTCTGAATCGACATTGGAAGGAAGGCTCGAAGGCCCGCGCATAGCGCAGCTACACCGGGATACGACAATCGTATGCCAAATCGAGGGGTGGCGTGACGACTTCCCGACGTCCACGGCTTCAGCTAACGTCCATCTGCTGGATTCGGCATTTTATATCCCCCAATTGGACCGACACCGTACGGTATGGATCTACCTGCCCGAAGATTATGGCACTACAGACAAACGGTATCCCGTGCTCTACATGCACGACGGACAGCACCTCTTTGACGAAGCCACTTCCCAGGGTCGAATGGGTCCGATCGAATGGGGTGTAGACGAAGTACTTGACACCGTTGAAAACAAATCCATTGTAGTCGCCATCAACCACCAGGCCGACTATGCCGACCGCGTACCCGAGTTTTACTACCGTCCAAATGAAGAACACCCGGAAATCGAAGGCCCGGCGTACCTCGCCTTTATCGTCGAAACATTGAAGCCGTATATCGACGCCCATTACCGGACGCTACCAGGACCACACCACACCGGATTGGCCGGAAGCTCGCTGGGCGGATTAATTACATTGTATGCAGGCGTAACGTATCCGAATGTATTTGGAGCCCTCGGTGTCTTCTCGCCCTCGATCTGGCTAGATTATGGTAATACAGAAAAAGAGCTGGCTTCACTTACTGATACGCAAAGCCTCAATAGCCAAAGATATTACTTCTATGTAGGCAAAAACGAAACGCGACGCAAACCCGACCTGACATTCATTCGCATGGACGAAGACGTGCACCGTGCCATCGATCTACTCCAAAACGTGGCCAGCCCCGAAATCAAGCTTGCCTTGAACGATAACGGCCGACATGGTGCACTATACTGGCGAGAAGCATTCCCGGCATTTTACCAATGGTTTATCAAACATGCCGGAGCATCGGAAGCAAGTACAAACTCTTTTACAAACAAGCAAATTCATAAATAAATTACATATATAAATTACATATATAAATCATGAACACCATAACAACAACCCAACGCAAAGCAAGCCTGTTGGCTGTAACAACCCTCGCGGTTGTAGGCTCCTTAGCGGCTCCTGCCCAAGCACAAACCTTGGTTCATACGGAGAAAATCAGCACCAACTCAAACGTGTACCAACCTGTCTACAACCCAGTCGACGGTTTTGTCTACGTGTCCGGTGCTGTCCAGCAAGGTGAAACCGGCAAAATATATAAAATCGACCCTACATCCTTGAAAACAGTAGACAGCATCGCGGTTCCCGAGTCTGCTCCAATGGGATTAGGCATCAGCGTCAACACACAGACGCTCTACGCTACAAATAGCCGTACAGGCATCGTATCAGCAATCGACCTCAAAACTGGTGCACAAAAACACATTAAGGCAGACGCCGAAGGGCGTGCACCCCGCGAAATCCGGGTTGACGAACAGCGCGACTTGGTTTACGCTAGCAGCGTACGTGGCGGCGGCTTATGGGTAATCGACGCCAAAACCAATGAATTTGTGAAATTCTATGGCGACCTAGGTGGAGCCATTACCGGTCACGACATTGATGAAGCCAACAACATCATCTACGCAACAACTATGCGCGATGGCGAAATCGTCGTCGTCGATGGTTCTACAGGTGCAGTATTAAAGAAATTCACTGCCCATGGCGAGCGTCCGACTAACGTACATTACGACGAAAAAGGCAAACGCCTGTTCGTAGCCAACCAAACGACGGAAAACATCACGGTATTGGATGCTGAAACCGGCGCACTTATCAAAGCAATCCCAACTGGAGCGGGTGCCTTAGGTGTCAACCACGACCCCGTACGCGATCGCATCTACGTGGCCAATCGCCACGGACGTACGGTAACCGTAATCGACGGGACGACACTCGAAGTCATCAAAAACTTCGAAATCGGTGCTTTGCCTAACACGGTGGCTATCAACCACCAGTCCGGTGATGTATACGTAACGAACAAAGCTGCTGTACGTGAACGTGGAGAAAACGCTCCAGAGCCCGTACCGGCCCCCAATGCGGATTCCATCAGCTTGATCAAGCCATAACCGCACGAGCAACAGGAAAGGGGCTGGCAGACTATCGTGTGCTGCCCCCTTCCCTATCCATTTCATATATTCAATCATCAATGAATAGCAACATCAAAAAATTCATTCCTATCGCTGCGCTACTGTCCTTACTTAGCATAAGCGTATTACATGCTCAAACCATCACGGTAACGGACGTGGTGGGTCGTGAAGTGACCCTCGATGCGCCCGCCAAGCGTGTGATCCTGGGCGAAGGCCGCCAATTGGTAACGCTGAGCCTGCTTGTCCCGGATCCGGTTGATATACTTGCAGGTTGGGCAGGAGATTTCGCCCGCTCGGGAGGAATGCTGTATGAAGCATACCGCGAAAAGTATCCCGAACTGGATCAGGTTCCGCTCATCGGCTCATCAGGAAAGGAAACCGTATCCACCGAGCAGATTATTTCCTTGAAACCTGATTTAGCCATCTTTGGTTCGGGTTCACATGGCCCGGATGCCAAATCAGGGGACATCATCCGCCAATTGGAAGCTGCGGGTATACCCATCGTGTTCATCGACTTTAGGCTTAATCCATTCAAAAACACCGTACCCAGCATAGCTATCCTGGGCAAGGTTTTGGGACAAGAGCAGAAAGCCAACGAATACATCGCGTTTTACAACCGACGGATGAACTACATCCGTGGAACCTTGGCGAAGCATCCTAACCTACCCAGACCCAAAGTATACATGGAGATGATCCGTGGCAATGTACCTCCGGGATCACCCGGCAAAGGAAATTTGGGCGAATTTATCGAATTCGTAGGTGGTAACAACATCGGTACGATACTACCGGGCGAGGTGGGTACGCTAAATATGGAATACGTGATCAGCGAGCAGCCAGACATCTACGTTGCTACGGGCATTGCCGTACCGGGCGAAGATGGCCTGGTCATCGGCTACGGTATCCAAACCGGACAAACTCAACAAAGCTTGGCGGCCCTTGCCGCACGGCCGGTTGTTAGCCCCCTGGTAGCCATCCAAGAAAACAGGGTATATAGCATGTGGCACCTATTCTATGATTCGCCGCTCAACATTGCGGCAGTGGAAGCCCTTGCCAAATGGACGCACCCGACCCTCTTCGGAAAACTACAACCGCATGGGTTACTCCAAGAAATAAACAGTAAATTTTTGGCTTTGCCACTTAAAGGTGTTTACTTTGCGGAATTGAAGAAATAAGACCCTATATATTGTCGGAAGCAACAGCACATTCCATCGCCAAGGGTTATAAGCAGCAATTTGCCAAACGGATTGCATTGCTGGTTGCCCTTGGCGTTGCTACATTGATCTCTTTCTGTATAGACATCGCCGTGGGCCCATCCACGCTCAAGTTTGCAGATGTCATCCGGGCGATTGTATCGCCCGAAGGCGTTGATTTGGCCACAAAGGTTATCGTATGGGAAGTACGCATGCCTTATTCCATCATGGCACTTCTGGTAGGTGCAGCTTTGTCTATCGCTGGTTGTGAAATGCAGACGATTATGAACAACGCCATGGCCAGCCCCTTTACCTTGGGTGTTTCCGCTGCGGCGTCTTTTGGTGCGGCATTAGCCATTATTATTGGATTCAGTATCCCCGGTGTGGCGGGCGAGTGGATGGTTATTGTCAACGCCTTCGTCTTTGCTTTCGGGGCTACCCTATTGCTACAAGCCCTCTCATCCATGCGTGGAGCCGGGCCGGAAGGCCTTGTCCTCTTCGGAATCGCACTCGTATTCACGTTCAATGCCTTTACTGGTATTACGCAGTACATTGCCAGTGCAGAGGCCCTGCAGCAGTTTATCTTCTGGAGCCTCGGCTCGTTGACAAAAGCCAACTGGAATAACATTACCTTATTAGCGATTATATTCGTGTGTATCGTACCCTTTTCGTTGGCATCGGCATGGAAACTGACTGCCCTGCGCCTAGGTGAAGATAGTGCAAGGAGTTTCGGGGTCAGGGTATCACGGCTACGATTCCTTTCCTTGCTACGTGTTAGTATCCTGACGGCAGGTTCCGTCGCCTTCGTAGGCACGATCGGCTTTATCGGGCTGGTGGGACCACACATTGCCAAGTTACTAATTGGCGAGGACCATCGGTTTTCACTACCAGCTAGTATACTCTCTGGTGCATTGATCATGTCCTTGGCTTCGATTGCGAGCAAGGCTATCGTCGGAGGGGCCATTATCCCCGTTGGGATTGTGACTTCCCTTATCGGGGTTCCGGTATTCATTGTATTGATTTTTAACAAACGCAAACGCGCTTAACTTAGACATGTCTTTAACTTCGCTACATATTGACGGGTTGGATGCCGGATATCCTGGCAAACCGGTAATCAGCGATCTTACGCTCCCTCCTTTTGAGACCGGGCATGTAACGGTATTGACAGGTCCGAACGCGGCAGGT
Organism: uncultured Sphingobacteriaceae bacterium; assembly: GCA_964643235.1. GTDB lineage: Bacteria > Bacteroidota > Bacteroidia > Sphingobacteriales > Sphingobacteriaceae > CAYRGQ01. The sequence continues at coordinate 11,857 of CAZXSL010000024.1, forward strand.
AAATCCACCTTGCTGCGAGCGGTGGCCGGATTGCTTAAAGCATCTGGCTCCATCAGGTATGGCGAGCGGGATCTACTGCATATGAATGCGAGACAACGTGCGGAATACATCTGCTTCATGCCACAAGCCGTACCAACAGACATCAACCTATCGGTCATCGAAGCCGTCATCAGTGCGCTGAAAGCTTCGCCTTTGGACGCAACTTCCTCAGGCAACGAATGGGCACAAGACCGGGCTTTTGCAATCCTCAATCGTATCGGCATCTCCCACTTAGCCTTGGAACCCCTTAACCAGCTTTCAGGCGGACAACGCCAAATGGCCAGCTTGGCGCGTACCGTTGTGCGCGACCCAAAAATCCTCCTACTCGACGAGCCAACCAGTGCCCTGGATCTCAAACACCAGGTGAAAGTCATGAAACTCGCCCGTTCCTTCGCCGCCGACGGACGCGCAGTGATCATTGTACTCCATGATCTCAATCTCGCATTGCGCTGGGCAGACCGTGTCGTGGTCATGGAAAAGGGTAAAATTGCCAGTTTCGGTAAGCCGACGGATGCCATCACATCCGATATTATTGCCAAAGTCTACGGTGTTAAAGTACGGGTTGAAAATTGCTCGGCGGGCCTCCCCCACCTTGTTGTGGAAGACGAAGCCTAGCCAAACAACACATTCAGCAAACATCTGCCTCCCCTATTTGTTCCATTAGCAAGTACGTATTAACGGAAGGAGACAAACCATGAGCATAAAAAGCGAGAGAAAACTGACCGGCACCCAGGGAAAAAGCAGAAATGTGAAGATGGGTAGCCCAACGGCAGACAAAGCATTCAAAGACACCAAGACACAAAAGCGCCACCAAGGTATCCCCAACGCAGGAGGCGTACGCACCGGTCAGACGAAAAACGATGACTAGATTAACTAGGCGATTTGTATTTGGCATTTTTTTGAGGAGCATTCAACATGTCGTCAATACAACTCCTCATGTTGGTTACCATCCCGATCGCCTCACTCGAGGTTGGTCTCGTGTTTCTACATTACCCGTCTGTCTGACATCCATCGAGTGACTAAGAATTATCTTTAGAAAACGCGCCCACTTTTCCCAAACTTGCTTCGACTGTTAAAAAAACATTATCTTTAGGCCAAACATCGGGCCGGCAAACACATACACATCGCTGTAGATAAGCGCAATCGCGCAAGCTGTTTGCTGACATCAAGTATGTAAAACCAACGATTATGAAAAAAGTCCTTCTCGCTATTTTCTTGATATTAACCGTCTTCCACGTCTCATCATATGCACAAAATGAATCGATAGACGTGCAAATAGAACAGGTTATGTATAAACATGAGGCTGTCGGCGCTGCTGTTGTGGTGGTAAAATACGGTCAACCGATCTATGCACAATCATTCGGTTACAAGAATATGGATGAGGGAACCCCTTTGGGGCTAACCGACCTGTTTCGAATCGCCTCGATTTCAAAATCTTTTACCGTTACCGCACTCATGCAATTGGTTGAACAGGGGAAGATATCCCTTGATGACGACATGAGCGATTTAATTGGTTTCCGTGTTCGTAACCCCAAGTTTCCGGAAAAGAAAATAACTTTGGAGATGGCACTTTCGCACACGTCGAGCATCAGCGACAAAAACGGTTATTTCCAATTGAGTGCTATCCGGCCAACGGACGGGGACGGATGGATGAACAGTTATAACGATTATGCTCCCGGCACACAATACCAGTATTGCAACCTCAATTACAACATGGCTGGGGCCATACTCGAGCGCCTAACTGGCGAAAATTTCAATGATTATATCCGTAAACATATACTCCAACCACTTGATCTATATGGTGGCTACCGCATTGTTGCCCTAAACGAGCACCTATTTGCCAGTATTTATGAGCTCCGAAACGGTACGTTTGTCGAACAACCTGAAGCCTACGCTCCACGGAGCGAGGAGCTAGCACAATACGTAGCCGGAGATAGCACGCCTCTATTATCGCCTACCGGTGGACTAAAAATTTCCGCTTTCGACTTAGCCAAATATATGCTCATGCACATGAATTACGGCACGTCGTATGGTGTTCGTATGCTGGACGAGGCGAGTGCAAAGAAAATGCAGACCCCGGTATTGGAATCCTCAAAATACGGCCTCGGGCTACTCAAAAATGACAGTTTGATTCCTGGCGTGACACTCACCGGACACACCGGGTCAGCATACGGGCTATACAGCAATATGTTTTTTGACCCGGAAGAGAAATTTGGCTTTATCGTAGTCACAAACGGTTGTCGAGCCGTCCATGAAGGAGGGAATCTGACTTTTTCTAAGGATATGCTAAATCTGCTATATCAGTATTTCATTCAATAAAATACATTTTTCGGCAGCTATTACAGACATAAAAAAACCCCACATCCGTGAGGTCTTCCATAATCTATGTTTGCTTGGTTATGATCAATATCTAGAATGAGAAATCATCTTTACCGGGTGCCTCCCCTTCTGCCACAACCGAGCCATTACCATCAAAACTGGGATCATATCGTTTTTCTACAACTTCCTGGTTCGCTTTAATATACTCTACCACCTCCTCCAGTCCTTCGGCAAATTTCTCAAAGTCTTCTTTGTATAAGAAAATCTTATGCTTGATAAATACGCCATCTTCAAACCGCTTTTTACTTTCCGTGATGGTAACGTAGTAATCGTTCGATCGGGTTGCTTTCACGTCAAAAAAATACGTCCGCTTACCAGCCCTTACCTTTTTTGAAAAAACCTCTTCACGCTCTTTGTTGTCAAAATCTCCCATTATTGTTTTTTTTAATTTCTTATGTACCAGACATTAAAGTACGGGCTAAATATAAAAGAAAATCATTGATTAAAACAAATTTTTGGACTTATTTTAATAAATCACGTAAAACACTTGATACTTTCCAACCTTTCTGATGATGTAGACCAACCTGCTTCCAAGTTCATTCTGCTGGGCCACCCAACGGGATGAATTTGGAATACATTCGCTTGCGTCATTTACCGACAAAATACCGCTGTTTACCGAAATTACCCTACCCATCACCTAAATCCATAAGGCTATTTGTACTATCCTGCCTACCTTTACACTAGGAAATGAAACATAAACCATCCACAAACAAATAAACACGACATGAATACGCCAAACACCCCCCGCAAAAAAAGCACCGATACCGGACGAATATGGGCGGGTGCCATTATCCTCGGAATTGGCATCGTCCTCCTCGCAAACAGACTTGATTTCCATTGGTTCTTTTTTCCTTCTTGGATATTCAGTTGGCCCATGATCTTGATCGTGGTCGGCTTGGTTATCGGCGGAAACAGCAACTTCAAAAATCCGGCTTCGTACATCCTTTTAATTATCGGAGGCTTTTTCCTCATGAATAACATTTGGGACTGGGAAATCAGACGTTATATCTGGCCTGCGGCTATCATTGCCGTCGGTATATGGCTGCTTATGGATAAGAAACAAAAGGAGCCACACATCGATCCGGATGACAGAAATAAGCATTGGTCGCCTTCAGACAGCTCGTATGCTTGGGACAAGCGTGTCGTTGACGAACCGGCTGACGACGATGAGCAGGACCATTCTACCCATACTTCGCAAAGCACCGACGGATCCACCGAAGCCCATCGTGCTTTTGCAGAATCGGGAAACTCCGACAAAAACTGGGGGACGTTTAGTGAATTTGTCGACGACGATTATTTCAAGATAACCTCGATCTTCGGCGATGTAAAGCGGAAGGTTCTTTCAAAGAACTTCCTGGGCGGCGAGGTCGTCAATGCCTTTGGCGGGGCAGACATCAACCTGATGCAAGCCGATATCAAGCATCCCGTCACAATCGATGTATTCCAGCTATTTGCCGGAACAAAAATAATCGTACCGGCGCATTGGAAAGTGAAATCCGAGGTGGTTTCTATTTTTGGCGATGTTGATGACCGGCGATTTGTTCACGCGCGTGGCCAACATGATGACAATAAGGTTCTCTATATCCGCGGCACATCCTTATTCGGCGGCGTAACCATCAAAAGCATCTAAAAAACCAAACAAACCATGACCTTGAAATCCACATCACAAATGATATCTAGGCAGCGGTTGGTCAACATCAGTTGCTTTGTGATATTTTTGGGATATTCGATCATCCAGACGGCTTTGTTATGGTGGTTCGGCATCAGCTTTGACTTGGCACTTAACGACAGCTTGATTAGTGCCGGAAGCATTACAGTCGGCTGTTTCGCTATAGCCAGCGCCCTCAATTACTACCTGCCGCGCAAAGAACGCTACATCTACATCGTGGTCTGGGGCTTGGTACTTGCAGCCATCTGCACATCCATTACCCGATGGTCTATCCTATACCTCATCACGGATCAGGACTATATCGATATCGTTGATCGTTCGCTGCCTTTGCGGTTTTGCGTCTATGCCTTACTCATCGCATGGGTGGCTATTATCAATATCCTTTGGAATATCCAACGTGAATACAAAGAAAACGAAGAACGTAAAGCGGATGCCGAGCGATTGGCCCGCGAAGCCGAGCTCTATAACTTGCGGCAGCAACTTCAGCCCCACTTCCTGTTCAACAGCCTCAATTCAATCATTGCGCTCATTGGCCGTAAGCCCGAGGAAGCCCGCAACATGACGTTCCAGCTTTCCGATTTCTTGCGCGGCACCCTGCGCAAGGACGATCAGCAACTCATCGCACTTCGAGACGAACTTGAGCACCTGCAGCTGTACTTGGAAATTGAAAAAGTCCGCTTCGGGCATCGGCTCGATACCCGGATCGACTACGATGATTCATGCGCCGACATGTTATTGCCCGCCATGATTGTCCAGCCCTTGGTTGAAAACGCGATCAAATTCGGGCTATACGACACCACCGATCAGGTCATGATCTCGATTGAGGCAAGCTGCGCAGACAACATACTACAAATCATTGTCAAAAACCCATACGACAGCGAAAACAACAATCCACGCAAGGGCACCGGATTTGGACTGCGGGGTGTGCAACGTCGCCTTTATTTATTATTTGGGCGCACAGATTTGTTGGAAACCAAACCAACAAAACATATCTTTACCTGCATAATCAGAATCCCCCAAGCATGATCAAAGCGGTATTGATTGATGACGAGCCTTTAGCAAGAAGTATTATCCTAGAGTATTTGGATTCGTACCCCCAGATTCAGGTGGTCGCTGAGTGCAATGATGGCTTTGAGGGTGCCAAAGCCGTGATGGAACACGACCCGGATTTGGTATTCCTCGACGTACAGATGCCAAAAATCAACGGCTTTGAACTATTGGAAATCATTGACAAACAACCGGCCGTTATCTTTACGACGGCATTTGACGAATACGCCATCCAGGCCTTTGAAAAGCATGCAACGGATTACCTGCTGAAACCCATTACCAAAGCCCGTTTTGATAAGGCGATGGATAAATTCCTCGCCACCAATGAAAGCAATAAGCCGGAAGAAAACACAAAAAGAACCACAGAACTGCTTGACAACGTGCAACAAGACCAAACCCGACTAGACCGGATATTGGTAAAGCACGGAGTGAAAATCAAGATTATCCCTACCGACCAGATCATCTATCTGGAGGCCGATGACGACTACGTAAAAATCCACACGGCCGAAGGCAACTTCCTAAAAAACAAGACCATGGCTACGTTTGAACGATTGCTGGACCCTGCCCAATTCGTGCGGGTACACCGTTCCTTCATCGTCCGGGTGGAGCATATCAATCGGCTCGAACCATACGAAAAGGATAGCCATGTGGCCGTCCTTTCCACCGGTACCAAGGTCAATGTCAGCAAGAGCGGCTTGGCCCGGCTCAAACAAATGTTAGGAATGTAACCCCGTTTGATGTAATTTTGCAGCATGACAAGTAAGATTGTAAAGGCAATAGCGATCAGTCTATTTTGGTTTGTGTGCCCCACGTTTGCACAAGAGACGACAGATTTAGATCGACGTATCAACCAGTCCGTATTCAACAAAATAGAATTCCACCTCAACCAGCAGGAGACCGATTCCATCTATGCCATGACGAGCAAGGAATTCCAGCAAGCGCTATCACCCATAACCTTCGAGACCGTACTGAAACGCCAACTTTACCCCCTCGGTCGGATATCCGATGCGCAATTGATGGACTTCAATGGGAACACGGGTATTTACAAAATAGATTTTGGTTCGGCGGTTATTCAGATGGTCTTGTCGGTTAATTCCATGCAAGAGGTCAGCGGGTTGGTTTTCCAGCCGTATAACAGTAATTTAGAACAAGCAGCCGATACCCTCCCCATTATTCCCGACCCGGACACCGACGTGGACAAAGCTATCGATGACATAGCCAATGCCTATATCCGGAAGCGGAATACCCGTGCCCTCTCCATCGGTGTGATACACGAGGGCAAAACCACCAGTTATTATTACGGGGAAACCGAACGCGACAACGGGCAACTGCCGGATGAGGGCACGTTATTCGAGATTGGTTCAATTTCAAAAACCTTTACCGCTACGCTACTGGCATATTTGGTCCAGAAAGGCGAGGTATCACTGGATGACCCCATTACCCTTTATTTGCCAGACACCTTGCGCCATCATGAAGCCCTAGGTGCCATTACCCTGCAACAGCTTGCAAACCACACCTCAGGTCTTCCACGCTTGCCACAAGGGCTTCTCGAATCGGCAGACACCGATGTACGAAACCCTTACGCTGCTTACAGCTTCGAGCACCTTTACGAATACCTTCACGACTACACGGCCGAACGTGCCCCCGGAGAAACGTATGAATACAGCAACTTGGGATATGCCGTATTGGGCGCCATCCTTTCCAACATATCGGGGATGGATTACGAAAGCATGGTACGCGACACCATTGCCACGCCCTTAGGGCTATGGAATATAAAACAACATACGACGGAAGAAGATGAGCTTATCCTGGTACACAATGCCGAAGGGGCCGTGACCTTGCATTGGGATTTTGATGCATTTTCAGCAGCCGGATCGCTACGTGCCACCACGCCCGATCTACTTGAATATGCCCGCGCTCATTTCAAGATGCCTGAAACCGATTTGGAACACGCCTTGGCACGCACACGTCAGTTTACATACTTCAACCCACCCGACACGGACATTGGCCTGGCATGGCACATGACACTGGAGTACGGTAGCCTGGTTTTCGTCCATACCGGCGGTACAGGTGGCAGCAGTGCGTACATGGCCTTCTCGCCCGACGACAAAATCGCCGTTGTTATCCTCTCGAATACAGCAGAACCCGTTGACGAAACGGGAAACACGATTCTGGAATTCCTGTTGGAGAAAACCCGGTAGCTAGGGATTCGCTACTGAAATCAATGTAGCAATGGGCGTATCGCCGCTCAAGTACCGAATCAAGCGTCGGTTTCCGGCAGAAAACACATACGTAGAGGGGTACTCCTTGGGGTTAAATTTGTCGATAAATTCGTAGTTGGCATCCCGGAGGAAGCGCACATTCGGTTTATCTTTCAAGGCCTTTCCATATTTTCCGATAAACTCTTCGATCAAAGGTTTGTCCTGCATGGCAACGAAATACAGCGAGGCGTTTTTAAACCGATCGTAGTGCTGGCCGATGGTCAGGGTTTCCTTCTGGCAATAACCACACCCAGGATCATAGAAGACAATGAACAGGCGGCCTTCGGTAGCCAAGTCGGCCTGTGTAAACTCCTCATCCTGCATGTCAAGCATCGTAAAATCAGGCAGTATGCTAGGCAACTCCCCTTGTGCTTTCGCACCTAATGCCACCAACAAAACCGAAATGACAAACACGTAATGGACAATTCGCATAAACTAACATTCTTTACAATAATCAATTACCCGTAAGGACCAGACGGATAGCTACCCGTTGTCTTGGCTCCTCTACATCATTTGACAAGCAGCATATCGGATGTTTGTACCAGGTATCCCATCATATCAAAAATCGCATCTAGGCTCGCTGCGTGTCTCTTACAAAAATCCTTAAACGGCGGCCAAGGCCTGTTCCAAATCTGCTAGAAGATCCTCAATGTCCTCCACCCCAACGCTGATGCGGATTAGGTTATCGACTACTCCTACCCGCTCGCGCACGTCTTTGGGGATCGAAGCGTGGGTCATCGTTGCAGGGTGGTTGATCAAGGATTCAACTCCACCCAATGATTCGGCCAAAGTAAACACCTTGAACGAGGAAGCAAACTTAAAGGTGTCGTCGAGGGTTGCGTCTTTCAACACGACAGATACGATTCCACCGAAGCCACTCATTTGCGCCTTAGCAATATCGTGGCCCGGATGATTGTCAAACCCCGGCCAATACACATGTGCAATCCGTGGATGCTGGCGAAGGAACTTGGCCACCGCCTCTGCGTTTTCGCAATGCGCCTTCATCCGCAGGTGCAAGGTCTTAATACCGCGCAATACCAGGAAACTATCCTGAGGCCCCGGTGTGCCACCGCAAGCATTGTAATAGAAGAACAAGTCATCGTACAAAGCCTTGTCGTTCATGGCCAGGGCACCCATCACCACGTCTGAGTGGCCGGCGATATACTTGGTAACCGAATGCATCACGATATCAGCACCCAGATCCAGTGGCTGTTGCAAATACGGCGAGGCAAAGGTATTATCAACGGCGAGCAATACAGATTTTGATTTCGTCAAATCCGATATGGCTTTGATATCAGCAATTTTCAAGGTTGGGTTCGTCGGTGTCTCGACCCATACCAACCGGGTTTTGTCATTTATTTTGGCACGGATCTGTTCCACGTCTGAGGTGTCGACGAAGTGGAATTTGATACCGTAGTGTTCAAACAATTTGGTAAATATGCGATACGAACCACCATACAGGTCATCGCCTGTAATGACCTCATCGCCTGGACGTAATCGTTTCAGCACAGTTTCGGTTGCAGCCATCCCACTAGAGAAAGCCAGTCCGTATTGTCCGTTTTCCAGTGCGGCTATACAGTCTTCCAGTGCTTTACGTGTCGGATTTGTACCACGGGAGTATTCATACCCCTTATGGTCGCCAGGCGACGCTTGTTTATAAGTTGAGGTTTGGTATATCGGTGTCATGACAGCCCCAGTTGTCGGGTCTGCTTGTTGCCCGGCATGGATGGCTTTAGTTGCAAATTTGTATCCCATGGTCTTTTTTTATCCGTTGTGTTTTTCGAACCCTAAAGGTATCAAACTTCCACGAAAAAACCAGACATACCAAGCCCAAACACGAGATATGTTGGTTTGCTGACAAACCGGCCAGCCAAGGCCCTATCGGTGTGGATCGGTAATCGGCGTCGGGAACCCGAATAAAAAAACCGGCGATCATCTGCTGACCGCCGGCTCATTAAATTATGAAATACGTCGTATTAGAATCGTTCGGTATCGGCAAGCAATTCCTTATGGTTGCTGGCCTTGGTCCTCGTTTTGGTTTTATGTTTATTAATCTGCCGGCGCAAGGATTCCACGGCCAAGTCCGTCGCCTCCTCAAAGGATTTGGCCTGCGCTTTGGCAAACAGCTGACTTCCCGGGATATTCAATTTGAACTCCGTTATTTTGTTTGCTTCATCTTCCACATTTTCAAGTCTGAGATAGCATTCCCCGTCGATAATCTGGTCAAAGAACTGGTCCAGCTTATCTGCCCGTTTTTGGATAAACTGGATGAGCTTTTGGTCCGCATTGAACCTGATCGATTGCACAGTAATGTTCATTTTTCCTCCTTTTTTAAGCTTTTGGATGTGCTTGGTTATAAATGGATTTAAGTCTTTCTACTGAGTTGTGCGTATACACCTGCGTTGCGGCTAACCCTGCGTGGCCTAGCAATTCCTTGATGGCATTGAGATCGGCGCCTTTGTTGAGTAAGGCTGTTGCAAAGGTATGCCGCAGCACGTGCGGGCTTTTCTTCTGTTGTGACGAAAGCTTACTGAGATATTTATTTACGATACGATAAATCAATTTCGGATAGGCTTGCTTACCTTCTTTAGTAACGATCAAGCCCGTGGTTTTGTTATCCGGGAACCGGGAATTTTTTTCATTCAAATAACGTTGCAAAACAGACCGCAAGGCATTAGTCATTGGCACGATCCGTTCCTTGTTTCGCTTGCCCATAACCCGTATCGAGCCCTGGTATGAATCCAGATGCATTTCATGGAGGGACAGCAATTCGGCAAGTCGCATCCCCGTACCAAACAGGATTTCGATGACCAGCCGATCACGCAGCCCTTCAAAGTCATCTGTGAACACCTCTTCGGAGTCCAGTATGATGGTGAGCTTTTCTTCTTCGACAACCACTGGCAGTCGTTTGGGCATTTTCACCGCTTTGACCAAGGCCATCGGGTTTTGCCTGGTCATGCCCTCACGCAAAAGAAACTTGTAATAGGTCCGCAAAGCGGATATGGAACGGTTAATACTGCTGGGTTCTTTGCCCGCTTCGGCTAGTTCGGCGAGGTAGCTTCTGACATGCCGATGTCCGACCTCATCCAACGGAATACCCTGAGAAGAGAGGTAATCGGCAAACTCCTTAACCTCCCGCTCGTAGGCGGTTACCGTATGGGGCGAGTACCGCCGCTCAAAGGACAGAAAGCTAACAAAACGGCTTATAAACATCAAAAACTATTTGCATAGTACCTAAAGGTAAATATACAAATAGTTTTTATATTGGGCAATATCGCCCGAGTTATTTGGTCAGGATGCTTTAGATCACGTCCTGATTCAAGCTTTGCTTGTAAATGGCTTTTTTGCGCTGCGTGCGACGGGCTACGGATTTTTTCTCGTAAGCTTGGCGCGAGCGAAGCTCCCTCAACACACCCGTTTTCTCGAATTTCTTCTTGAAACGTTTCAAGGCACGGTCTAACGACTCACCTTCCTTCACATTAACAATAATCATAGTTCTTTAAATACCCCCTTTCGCCCACTGCTTTAGTGGACTGCAAAGGTATGAATTTGGATTAAGATTCCGAAAAATATTTTCAACCTAAACTCCACGCTAATTCATGAACCACAACGACATGCCACATTAGATACCCGTGCGTACTGCAGTGTTAAATCAATCCCCTCCGTGCCAACAGCTCGGGCAGTGTATCGGGCGCAGTTAACAATTCGGCATTGATGCCCAATTGCAGAGCAGCCTTGATGTGCTGGGGACTATCATCCACAAAAAGTGTTTCTTCGGGCACCAGGCCGTGTGTATCCAATACGTACTGGAATATTGCCGGCTCGGGCTTGCGCATGCCCATCAGGTGCGAGTAATAGTCTTTTTCAAAGAAATCGGCATAGCCGTCCAGTCCGTACACCTCGCGCAAGTGATCGACAATCCATTGGTAATGGATTTCGTTATTGTTACTCAACAAGAACAAGCGATACCGACCGTGTAGCTCCTTCAGCAGTTCGTGATGCCCTTCCCGCACCCTAATCATCAAGGCATTCCATGCATCATCGATCTGCCGGTCGGTCAAATCCAAACGGTTGCTTACCTCCCGAATCCTATCGCGGAATTCGCCTGCCGTGATATCTCCCCGATCAAAGGCATCGAAAACTTCGTCCTGGGCTAAATGGCCATAGAAATGCTCAACATCCGGCACGCCCAAGGCCGTGAAGGCTTGCTGTGCACGTGTGAAGTCGATGGAAAAAACCACATTACCATAATCGAGTATGATATTCTTGATATTTTGCATAAATATTTCCTTTATTGCCTACAAATATGTAAAATTGCATCCGCAAAACAGCATGTTTTGCCGCTGCGCCTATAGCTCAGTTGGTTAGAGTAGAAGACTCATAATCTTTTG
>CAZXSL010000025.1:0-23019 GCA_964643235.1 uncultured Sphingobacteriaceae bacterium
AGTTAAATGCGTTGATGATGAAAACAACTAATAGGCTGGAAAAAGCATAGCTCACCGCTGCGTGGATCTCGTGGATACCGAATACACCATAAAAACTAGTCAGCCGGATGTCGGCTAAAAAAACAACGATGAATGCGGTAATGAGCTGGGCGACAAATTTTTTATATGGATTCAGCGCTGCCAAGTCGTCCTTTAGTCCCACGGAGAAAATAAGCACACCCGATGCAAAGATGTAATTGGCATAAGGAAGTGTGTAGCCACTAATAAAAAGACAAGCGGTAAATGCAAAGGAAGTAAGGACGGCTATACCGCCAATGTTGGGGGTCCGGTATTTATGTATCTTCCGCGATTCTACCGCCGGGTCGTCAAACAAACGCTTCTGATAAGCTAGCTTGATTATCGATGGCACGGCGTATAGTGTAATGATACACGACAGGAAAAAAGAAAAGGCAATCAAGTAAATATCTAGCATATACACAAGCAGATTTACGCACTAAAGATTTTTGCAAAGATATAATAAGTAAATCTCAAACCGCACCTAAATTTTAGTTTGATGGTTTTTATTCAAGTTTTTCTATCCAATTAGCCAGCCCCGCTTAAAAACCGACAATATATTGAGCAATATCTATGCCATTTGTAATTAATAGCAGCAAGGCCGCAGCAACATTGGTTTTTCGATGCCAGGGTCGGATAAACGTGGTAACCCGCTACAGTGTACCGGAAACCCAAAACATTTTGCGGACACCTTCGTTCCTCTTATCTTTGACATCATGACGGATACACCCCGGCATGCGAAAGGTTCTGCCTGTCGGTCTTTATGAGTTGACGAAAGTCAACGTACAAGTGATACACACATGCACAGATATTTTATAGAAATCGCATTTAACGGCGGGAATTACCATGGATGGCAGGCTCAGCCCAATGCCAAAACCATTCAGGAAACGTTGGATGCAGCATTGGGGGTGTTGTGTCGGAAACCGGTCGAAACCGTAGGGTGTGGCCGCACGGATACTGGCGTACACGCGCGGCAGCTTTTTGCACATTTTGATGTGGATATGGAGCGGACAGAAATAGAAGATCTGGGGTTTATACGTCGGTTGAACTCCTTGTTACCCAGTGACATTGCCGTCAAGCGCTTGTTTGCCGTGCACTCACAGGCACATGCACGGTTTGATGCCACACTACGGTCGTACGAGTATCATATCCATATAGACAAGAATCCGTTTTTACAGGGCTTGTCGTGGCAAGTGCGCAAATTGCCGGATATGGACAAAATGAACGAGGCCGGCCAAGCCCTACTCGCCTACCGCGATTTCACTTGCTTCAGCAAATCAAACACACAGACATTTACGAACAATTGCAAAATATCGCATGCGGGATGGGAACAAGTATCGGATAACCGTGCTGTGTTTTCCATTTCTGCCGATCGTTTTTTGAGGAACATGGTACGGGCCATCGTCGGCACCTTGTTAGAAATCGGCAACGGGGATAAACCTGTTTCCTACATCCATGAGGTGGTCGAAAGCAAGAGCCGTTCGATGGCTGGGATGTCCGTGCCGGCACACGGTCTCTACTTAACACGTGTATGCTATCCATACCTCGATACAGATATCTACGCGACAGACACATAGTGTTGCATACAGGACAAATATGTACGATTAATGAGACAGTTAGGATTTTGTTTTTTACTTTGGGCTTTACTTACTGCATGCCATAGTGGGCCTAGCAAGCATGAGCCCATGACGCCAACACCTGACCCGGTGACGGTTTACAACCCACACTTGTCGACGCTAGTTATCCGGAGTGAGATCGATTATCCTACCGGTTTCAAAGCAACCTTGTACGATGATAAGGAACGAGTGGAACTGGCGTCAGTCGAGGCGAGCGATGGAAATTTCGTTTTGGAAACCCCAGAGTTAGCGGTCAATGAGGTGTATTTCTTGAAGTTGGAAGGAACACGCAGGGCCTTCGGGATGGATGGGATGACTTGGGAAGAGCGCGTACCCGTCTATTTTGATCACAAAAGCGGTAACTTGAATCTCATCGGCACGCCGTATAGGGGTATGGAGTCCGTCAGTCAGATGCGCTTCCATATCGAAGGGGGTGAGGTGAAGGAGGAGCTAAATCAATGGCAAGCTGCCAGCGACAAACATGCCGCATCCGTGGAAAACCAGATTGCTCAACGGGTAACTTGGGGTGGCGGTACAGTCTCAACTAAGCAGTCGCGCCGTGAGACACTGAGGGATGGGTTGGAGCGTATTACAAAAGACTTCATTAAGGTAGACAGCCCAAATGTGGCCGCTTTATTCCTAATCTACCGGCAGCAAGACCATCGCCAACAACACGAGGTTTACCAATCCATCTACCATCGGGCATCCCCAAATGCACAGCAATCTAAGTACGGAGCAGACCTGATGCGCAGGATAGCTAAGATCCATACTCCGGCTGATTCGATCAGGCTGGAAGGACATTCCGTCTTGGCCGATGGGCGCCTTATGCCGTTGGATGCGGCCGCGTTGGGTAGTTATCCCTATTGGCTATTGTATTTCTGGTCTACGCGCGACCTAGCGTCCATGCAGGGTATCCCGGAGGTATATGAGGCCATCAAACCTTTGGATCCGACACAAGTCGTGCCCATCTTTATCAGTGTCGACGAAGTGTTTAGCCGCTGGCGCGAAAAGAGCCAAGATTTGGGCTTGGAGCACAGTTACCTGATTCGGAGGGGAGCCCGGCAAGGCGTAGTTAATACGTTATATTTGGAGCGGCTGCCTCGAGCAGTACTGGTTGAGGCCGGCGGTAGCGTATTGGAAGACGATGTCGATTTGGAGGCCCTGAGCCGCCTGTTGTTGAGCAATTAGAGAGGGGGCACAACAAATCTACTGATACAGACCTGAATTGCCTGTTAAATTGTACTTTTGTAGGTAGCGATGCGGCAATAAAAAAGACGAAGACATTGAGCGAGCCAAAGATTACAGGAAAAACATACGATATGCGTCTGCTGGGCAGGGTCATGCAGTATATGCGGCCTTACCGTCCATATTTTATATTGGCTGTGGTGCTGACGATCTTGATCGCGGGCATTGCTCCGGCGCTGCCCATGCTTATCGAGTACACCTTGGATAAGTTTATCCTAGCCGGCGACACCGCAGGACTCCAACTCATGCTGGGGGTGATGTTGGGTTTATTGGTTTGCCAAACTGTCGTTCGGTATTTCCACACGATGACGACCAATACCCTCGGACAATCGGTTATCAAGGACTTGCGAGTCGATGTCTTTAACCACATCATCAAGTTGAGGCCCAAGTATTTTGATAAAACCCCTATTGGACGGATTATCACGCGTACGGTTTCGGATTTGGAGTCGATCGCCAATATATTTTCCGAAGGGTTAATCCAGATCATCGGAGACATCCTGCAACTGGTCGTTATTTTGGGTGTAATGTTCTATACCGACTGGAAGCTGACCCTGATCGTTTTAATCCCCATGCCGGTCATGATTGCTGCTACCTACGTCTTTAAAGAGGCGATGAAATCAGCATTTCAGGATGTAAGGAGATGGATTTCGAACCTGAACACGTTCCTGCAGGAGCACATATCCGGGGTGAGCATTATCCAGTATTTCGCTCGAGAGGAGCAGGAGCTTGGAAAGTTCAAAGCAGCTAATGCGGAGCATCGCAACGCCCATATTCGTGCCAATTGGTATTTCTCGATTTTCTTTCCCGTTATCGAAGTCATCATGGCCGTAGCCCTGGGTTTGTTGGTGTGGTTTGGGTCTAGGCAGGTCCTGTCAAACGAGATTTCCCCGGGTGTGGTGGTTGCCTTTATCATGTATATCAATATGATTTTTAGGCCTATTCGCGAGCTGGCCGACAAGTTTAATACCCTGCAGATGGGGATGGTCAGTGCTGAACGGATTTTCGCTGTATTGGACACCGACGAACGTACACCGAACGATGGCACAAAACAGCCAGACGAAATACAGGGGCAGATTGAATTTGAAAACGTATGGTTTGCATATGACGAGGAAAAATGGGTGCTCAAGGACATCAGTTTCAGTATTAGGCCTGGCGAAACACTAGCTTTCGTAGGAGCTACCGGTGCGGGTAAGTCTTCTGTCATCAATATTTTGAGCCGTTTTTATGAGATCAACAAGGGCTCGATCCGCTTGGATGGAACGGATATACGGGAGTATGAGCTGGATTATCTGCGGAAGACTATTGCTACGGTCCTGCAGGATGTCTTTCTGTTTTCAGACACGGTGGCTAACAACATCAGCTTGAATGACCCCAACATTACCCGGGATAAAATTATCGAAGCGGCAAAGAGCGTGGGAGCTCATGACTTCATCATGCGATTGCCTGGAGGCTATGATTACCAGGTGCAGGAGCGTGGTGCCACCCTCTCGACGGGGCAGGCACAAATCATCTCCTTTATCCGGGTATTGGTACACGACCCGAAGATCATTGTGCTAGACGAGGCCACGTCGTCTGTTGATACAGAAACCGAAGAATTGATACAACGAGCCATCGAGACCATGATGCATGGACGGACATCCATCGTCATTGCGCACCGGTTGTCCACTATCCAGCGGGCTGATAAGATCATCGTGCTGGACAAAGGCGAAATTAAGGAGGAGGGGTCGCATCGCGAGTTGCTCGAACATGCTGGTTATTACAAGCGTTTGTATGATTTGCAATTCCAATCTGCCGGCATACAGTAACTAGCCTGTATGGCAGGTATATCTCGGTTTGTTAGGGATGATTGAGTAGGCCAAGAAAGATAAGGCCCTGAAACGGGGAGGATCAGGGCCTTATAAACTAACCAATTATAAACCTAAATTATGAACTTCATATCTTTCAAATAACATGCCTGTTTTTGGCCGATATTGTTAATTTTTGTTAAAACCGAAGGGCTTTTGTCATCGTAATGTCGCAATGGGATTAGGCCTGGTGCTTCGGGGAAAAACGCAGGGATGAAACGAAAAAGCCTCCAACCTTTGAGGGGCCGGAGGCTTTTTATTCTTCTATGGAGTAGTCGTCACTCAGCTTTTCAATCCATCTTCGACCAGCTCTTCTACGAACATGCGGACATGCTCATTGGAGAACCGTGTCGTGACGTCGAAAGCAAACGCATGCACCATCAATATCCGAGCTTCTTCTTCTCCGATACCGCGTGTGCGAAGATAGAACAAGCCTTCTTCGTCAAACTGACCGATGGTACAGCCGTGGCTACATTTTACGTCATCCGCAAAGATTTCCAATTGCGGTTTGGTGTATATCGACGCGTGCTCATCGAGCAAGATGTTGTTGTTTTGCTGGAAAGCGTTTGTTTTTTGTGCGTCCTCGCGCACGAAAATCTTGCCGTTGAAAACAGCGGTCGACGAATCCTGTAGAATATTCTTGTACCACTCGTAGCTTTCGCAATGCGGTTTCATGTGGTCCACGATGGTGTGGTTATCGACATGCTGCTTGTCGGATGTCAGGGTCACGCCGTAGAGGTGGCTTTCGACGGTTTCGTCGTCGAGCCTGACGTTGATATCGTTGCGTACGAAAGAGGCTCCGGGTAGCGTACAGTTGTAATTGTTATACAAGCTGTGCTTAGCCTGGTATACCTCGCAGTGGTTGATGTAATGCCCGGAGTTGTCTCCACGCTGGAGGTAGTAATGTTGCAGCTTGGCGTTTTCGGCCAGGGCGACTTCCGTTACGTGGTTGTTCAATGTCTTGGCATTTCCCTCTGCTGCCACGAAGGTTTCGATGATTTCGGCCTCGGCATTCGCCTCCAGCACAAAAAGGTTTCGGACAGCGGTAAACAGCGGGTTGCTGCTGGATGCCACGTGGACAATATGTATGGGTTTGTCAATGACCACATTGCGGTCCAACTTTAGGAACAATCCGTGTTGGGATATGGCAGTATTGAGCGCCACGAATGGATTGTCGGTTTTATCCGCATGCTGGGCAAAGTGCTCGGTGAAATCAGTTTCGCCATACGCTTCGTGGATGGGTTTAATATCCAACCCCGTATACGTCGGTTCGTCAGAAAGTTCGGGTACGAATACGCCGTTGACCAATACAATCCGGTAGGCTTCCAACGCAGGAATCTTAGCTTTTGACAAGGCTGCTTCAACGCCTTGGACGGTGTCGGCCTCCAGGGCGTAGGAGTCGTTTACCAAGGGAGCCACGTTCGAATATTTCCAATCTTCGTTTTTGACCGTTGGGAATCCCGTACTGAGGAAGCGATCAAATGCCGCTTTACGTATCGGGCCAAGGGCCCCAAGGGCAGCATCCGCCGATTGCTGCTCGAAAGCAACGCTCAATTGTTTGTATAGTGAATCGGTTTTAGCCTGTATTATCATTTTGTTTTTTTATCGATATAGCCATTTGTCGGCAGTACCATGTCCCTACGGAATGGGGTGCCTTAGGCATTTAAGTCAGTGTTTCTTTTAGACTGCAGCAGTTTGTGTCAGCCAATCGTATCCTTTTTCTTCCAGCTCCAAGGCCAGTTCCTTGGTGCCAGAGCGGACGATGCGTCCATCATACAAGACGTGTACCACGTCTGGCACGATGTATTCCAGCAATCGCTGGTAGTGCGTAATGACGATAAACGCATTGTCTTTCGAGCGTAGCTGGTTAACCCCGTTGGCAACGATGCGCAAGGCATCGATATCAAGTCCGGAGTCTGTTTCGTCCAATATGGATAGTTTGGGTTCCAGCATGGCCAGTTGGAAAATTTCGTTCCGTTTTTTTTCGCCTCCTGAGAAACCCTCGTTCAGCGATCGGTTAGCCAACTTTGCATTGAATTCAACCAATTCTTGCTTTTCTTTGACCCGCGCCAGAAACTCACGAGCTTCCATCGGTGGCAAGCCCTTGTATTCACGAATCTCATTTACTGCCGTCTTCAGAAAGTTGATATTCGACACGCCAGGGATTTCCACAGGATACTGGAATGCGAGGAATACGCCTTCGCGAGCGCGGTCTTCAGGCGATAGGTCCAGCAGGTCTTTGCCGTCTAGGGTTACTTCGCCCTCGGTTACCTCGTAGGAGTCGCGCCCGGCCAATACATTGCCTAGGGTGCTTTTACCCGAACCGTTTGGTCCCATAATCGCGTGTACCTCGCCGGCCTTTACTTCCAGATCCAATCCTTTTAGGATGGCTTTGTCTTCAATCGAAGCGTGTAGATTTTTTATACTTAACATTTCCTTATCGTCTTTATCTATTTGTATTAAACTAAAATCAGGGGTTAGCCTACGCTGCCCTCTAGTGATATGGCCAACAGTTTTTGGGCTTCGACCGCAAACTCCATCGGAAGCTGGTTTAGTACTTCCTTGGCGTAGCCATTGACAATGAGCCCGACGGCTTTCTCCGGGTCGATTCCGCGTTGAGTCAGGTAAAACACCTGGTCTTCGCCAATTTTGGAGGTCGTGGCTTCGTGCTCGACCATGGCACTCATGTTGCGGTTTTCGATATAGGGGAAGGTGTGTGCGCCACAGCGGTCGCCAATCAAGAGTGAGTCGCACTGGGTAAAGTTTCGTGCGTTTTCGGCACCCGGCGATACTTTGACCAATCCGCGGTAGCTGTTGTGGCTAAGTCCTGCGGATATCCCTTTAGAAATGATTTTACTTTTCGTGTTTTTGCCTAAGTGTACCATCTTGGTTCCTGTGTCGGCTAATTGGCGGTTGCGCTTTAGCGCCACGGAGTAGAACTCGCCCACGGAGTTGTCGCCTTTGAGGATGACGCCGGGGTATTTCCACGTAATGGCAGATCCGGTTTCTACTTGGGTCCAGGATATCTTGCTGTTATCACCCTTGCAGATGCCGCGTTTGGTTACGAAGTTATAAATCCCGCCTTTGCCGTCCTTATCGCCCGGATACCAGTTTTGTACCGTCGAATATTTGATTTCAGCATCGCGCATGGCTACCAGTTCAACAACGGCTGCGTGCATTTGGTTCTCGTCGCGCATCGGCGCTGTACAGCCTTCAAGGTAGCTTACGTATGAGCCTTCGTCGGCGATAATCAGTGTACGTTCAAATTGGCCTGTGTTTGCCGCGTTGATACGGAAATAAGTAGACAATTCCATGGGGCAATGCACCCCCTTGGGGATGTAGACAAAGGAGCCGTCTGAAAACACTGCCGAGTTGAGTGCGGCGTAGACATTATCCGTTTGGGGTACCACGGTTCCCAAGTATTGCTTAACCAGTTCAGGGTGTTCCTTCACAGCTTCGCCAAACGAGCAGAAGATAACCCCTTTCTCCCGAAGCTTTTCCTGGAAGGTCGTTTTGACTGATACACTGTCAAAAACAGCGTCTACAGCCACGACACCAGCCAATACTTTTTGCTCGTCAAGTGGGATGCCTAATTTTTCAAACGTAGACAGCAATTCAGGGTCTACCTCGTCCAGGCTGTTCAGCTTGGGCTTGGCTTTTGGCGCTGCATAGTATGAGATGGACTGGAAGTCGACGTTTGGGTCGTCGAAGTTCTGCCAAGTAGGCATATCCATCTTGAAAAAATGCTGCAGGGCCTTCAGGCGCCATTCCAACAACCATTCAGGTTCTTCTTTTTTGGCGGAAATCATCCGGACGGTATCCTCGTTGAGACCCGTCGGGGCGATGTCCATTTCGATGTCGGTTGAAAAACCGTACTTATATTCCTCGAGCGTAAGCTCTTTCAATAATTCGTCGTCTTTGGTACTCATAGCTGATATTCTCTCCTTATGCTTCACTCCCTATCAACGTCAGTTGATCGTTATAGCCTACAAAGATACGGTTTATTGCCCGAAAAACCGACTTTGTAGGGGCTTCTTTTTGGCAAAAACACGCGTGTGGACGGCAAAGGCTAACTTTGGACAAATTTGTCCGATATTTTGACATTTTAGTGATACGACGTGCCCGCATGAGGTGCGGGGCGCGGCAAATGTGATAACGCGCAATCATTGAAATAAATTCGCAAATTATAGTTTGAAAAGCAAAAATAAAACGTATTATTGCCAAATATAATTTGGTATAAGCTATTTTTTGTTCCCAAATTTTTACGCCATGCCTTTCCAACCCGATCGTACGGATTTTAAGATCTTGAAGTTACTGCAAGAAAACGGTAGGATTACCAACTTGCAACTGGCTTCCAATATTGGTTTGTCGCCAGCCCCGACCTTGGAACGTGTCCGGAAGCTGGAAAATTCCGGGTACATTAAAAGTTATCATGCTTTTGTAGATGAGGAAAAGCTGGGCCTTGGCATTAAATCTTTCATTCAGATTTCCCTGGATTTCCACACCCATAATGCCATCCCGGGGTTTGTCGAAGCTGTTAAAAACATCAAGGAAATAACCGAGTGCCACCACGTGACGGGGCAATGCGATTTTATCCTCAAGGTATACGTGAGGGATATCAAGGCATACGAGGCCATGATCATGGAGAAAATCAGTAAGATTCCGTTTGTGAAGACCTTCCAGACGATGATGATCATGTCGACGAGCAAGAAGGAGCCGATTGTTCCGATGGAGTACTAGCTGCTATAGCTATGCCCTATACGTGTGGAAGATAAGGGGAATCATATTCCCGAGTGTTTAATTTCCGGCCATGTGGAGCGGGCTGGACAAAGACCTAGCAACCATTGAAAGTAAAGCAGGATTATACTGATCAAGTCATCATCATTGCTTGGCCCGATGCTACGATGAGGGGCGACGAAAGTTGGATGATGTTCTTCAAGAAGATAGGGTTAGTGAAAAACCTGAATTTTAAAGTGGGTCATACGGCGGTTATTTTGGTGGATTCAAACACGAAGAATTTGCTGTATTACGATTTCGGTCGCTATATTTCGCCACGAGGTCAAGGGCGTGCCCGGTCGGTTGAGTCTGATCCGCGGCTTCGTTTGGACGTGAAAGCCGAGATCGACGCCAACGGCCAAATACGGAACCTAAAGGAGATTGTCACAGAACTGGATTCCATCCGTGAGGTCACACAGGGCGTAGGACGGATTTTCTTCTCAGTTGCAGAGGGGGTATCTTTCTCTTTGGCCAAGCAGTATGCGGACGGCTTGGTACGCGAAGGGTCTACGCCTTATGGGGCGGTGGCCCCGGGCAACAACAACTGTTCACGCTTCATCACTCGGTTGCTGATCAGGGCGTCTCGGAAGTACCATTTTTTCCACAGTGTCCGGTATCCAGAAACCATAAAAGCCAGCCCCATGAGCAACGTGGTCAATGTGCGGGCCGACCGTCGAATATACTCATACGTGGAGCACGAGGGTATGAAATCACTCCGAATGAATCGCTTTCAATCGTTTTGGTTTCTTGTGCGTCAGCTCAAGGACAATGTATACGGCCAGCTAGCCAAAGATTTGCCCGACGATGAAATTATCGGGGCTATGGAACCTGGGCGGCGTCCGAGTAACCTGCCTGATACCGCACAATGGCTGGGTGGTGTAGGCGAAGGTGCCTGGTATACACTGGAGCCCGACGCAAAAGACGGGCACTATACGATATCTCGGTTTACCGGACTTGGCGAACTGGAATACACGCACGTATTCTACGCATCGGAAGTTTTTGATGCTGAGCGGCCATTCCAGGTTACTTATGATAGCCATCTGCTATTTACCACGGTGTTGCAAGATGGTCGCCGTATCCGGCTGGATGCTGTCCAAGAGCAGGAAGAGGCGATAGGCGCGGGTCTTAGCCTTTCGAAGAAGACCGGCTAGGGCTGCCAATTAATCGGCGGGAGCCCCTGCTCCACGAGGTAGTCGTTAGCCTGTGAAAAATGCCTGCATCCGAAAAAACCGTTATAGGCCGATAGCGGCGACGGGTGGGCCGCAGTTAGGATGAGGTGTTTTCGTCCGTCAATCAGTGCTGCCTTTTGCTTCGCAAACCGCCCCCATAACATGAAGACAATACCGGCTCTGCCTGCAGAAAGTTCGGCTATCGCCCGGTTGGTAAATGTTTCCCACCCCTTTCCTTGGTGCGAACCGGCGGCATGAGCCCGCACGGTGAGGGTGGCATTGAGCAACAAAACCCCTTGGTCTGCCCACGATGATAAATCCCCATGGGCGGGCGGCTCGAAACCGGGGATATCGGTGGCCAGTTCTTTGTACATGTTGCGCAGTGAAGGGGGGATATCCATGCCCCGGGGCACCGAAAACGAAAGGCCATGGGCTTGGCCGATGTTATGGTAGGGGTCTTGACCCAATATGACGACGCGCACCCGGTCGAAAGGTGTGTGCTCAAATGCGTTGAATATTAGCCGATTTGGCGGAAAAATCGTATGGGACTCTTGCTCAGCTACCAGAAATTGGCGGAGCTCCTGCATGTATGGTTTGTCGAATTCAGAAGCCAAAACGGCCTTCCAAGTGGGTTCTAGTTTTACGCTCATGGTTGCGCTAAAGTACACATTTTGTAAAAATATCAGACTCTGGTTGTGTAAGCAAGCAAATAAACGGATATTTGCATCTCAATTATTATATATCGGATATGTCGAATCTAGTACGGATTATTATTGTAACCCTTATCTTGATAGGAACGGTTGCTTTGTTTTATTTCGGCAGATGGGGCTGGGGAATCGTGGGGATTTTCGTTACCATCATTGCAGCGGTTACCATCTTTTTCAACGAGAACATGTTGATTGCACAGTATTACCTGCGTAAAGAGAACATGGTTAAAGCTGGGAAGTGGTTGGGGCGTATTACTCATTACGAAAAACAACTGATCCGTGCTCAGCATGGGTATTACCACCTGCTTATCGGCATGATTGAATCCCAAAAAGCACCCTTACAAGCTGAAAAGTATTTCAAACGGGCCCTATCCTTGGGGCTACACATGGGACATAACGTGGCTCTGGCCAAGTTGAGTTTGGCAGGTATCATGATGGCAAAACGCAACAAGCGCGAAGCAACGCGCTACCTGCAGGAAGCCAAACGAGCGGACAAGAACAAGCTGTTGGCAGACCAAATCAAGATGATGAGGGATCAAATGGGCATGATGGACAGGCAACAAATCCGGTATCGTTAGCCGTAGCGGGATACAAAGTACCCTAAATCGAACAAACGTATCGACAGTCGACTTGGCTTTGTGATTATTGATTATTCCCCGCTGGCCGGGATATCCACGACAAAAGCCTCCAAAAACCGGCCTTCCTCGGTACTATCCTCAAAAACCAGTTTGACCAAATGGATGGCTTCTGCTTCGGGAGCTATGTTGTCGGCTAGTACGGTAAGCTCCACAGGCGTATCAGGCTGTAACAAGTAATGGAGGTAGTTCTGCTTATCCTCAAAGCGGATGTTGACTCGCCCCATTGTTATGGTTTGGAAAAAATAAGATTGTCTGTTGTTGTCTACGACCTGTGTCCCGTATATGTTGAGCTTAAATTCGCGCGGAACATCCTTCTCACTTAGTAAGGTCAGCTTGATGGATGCGGTATTGGTTTCCTTGTCAATGTGGTAGCCTGTGGCCGTGATGGTTATGTCATCGACTAGAACGGTTGCCACTGTGTCCGTTTGTTGCCTCAAATCCTTTGCGTGGATTGGGGCCACGTATATCAGTGCAAGTAAAGCAAAAAACAGGTATATCTTCGTTTTCATGATTTTTCCTTCTTTTAAGGTGTTATACCCATTATTGGAGCAATTTCTAGGCCGAAGCCTCTGCTTAACGGAGCCGCTCGGCTGAGCGAATCAGGCTTTCGTCCTTGCGGATGCCACTCATTGCCAGAAACAAGAAGACAATGGCAACTGGAAGGAGGAAAAACCCAACCCCGATTTTGCCGGCTGATAGAAAACGCTGCACCTCAGCCAGGGCCTTGCTTGCTGACGTATACAGCCAAAAGCCAAATAATCCGATCAGGACAATGGATAGAATAATCAATTGGACTTGTAGTTTCCGGTTCTTGAATTTGAAAATCGTGTACAGGGGCAGCAAGCCCAGGATAACCGTGGCGGCTGTCTGCAAAAAGAAAAACTGCTCGCGTACATCCGTACCCACTTGGTGCTGGTAGCGTCCGGTAACCATAAGGGATTTGCCCAAGACAGTTGCGTCCGAATAATGCAGATAAGGGAATAAAAATAGGGCAAAAATGGATAGAGATGCCAAAAGCAACCAAACGGTTTGTATACGCTGTATCATAAGACTTGTATCTTGTTGAAGCAAACTTAGATAAACTTGCTTTTATATGCAAGGATTATCGACGTTGTCGAAAAGCTATGTAAAAGGAGCAGCTAGCTTATGGGGAGCGTAAAGTTATCCACAAGGAGCCTGGGCTGTGGAGATCTTTTTGCCCCGAATAGTGCGTGGGGTCATAAAATTAGCTCGACATCGATGCTAGCTTTGGGGATACCGAAAAGACCTCAGTGGTCCGCTTCGCCATACCATCAGTCTACAAATAGATTCATTTCATATGGAAAAATACGTCATCAAACGAAACGGGGCTTATCGTCCATACGAGCCCTACAAGATTAAGGACGCCATCGAAAAGGCGTTCCAAAGCGTGTCGCGACCATTGGACGATTTGGTGTATGGCGAAGTTATTGCCTCGCTGGACGAACGCGATACCTGGGCAGTCGAAGAAATCCAGGACTGTATCGAAAAGGCATTGTACGGGCGACAGCATTTTGAGGCCATGCGTTCGTTCATGCTCTATCGGCACACACGGAAGCTGCAACGCGAGCATGTCGATAATATCAATCTGGACACGACTTATGTAGACAGCACCCAGACCATCGAGGAGTATATCAAGGAAACCGATTGGCGAATCAATGCTAATGCCAATACGTCTTACTCCAACGCTGGGCTGGTCAACAACACGGCTGGAAAGATTATCGCCAATTTTTGGCTGGACAAGGTTTATAGCAGGGAGGAGGGGTATGCGCACCGTAATGGGGATATGCATATCCATGATTTGGATTGCCTGACGGGATACTGCGCGGGATGGAGCTTGCGGGTACTGCTCAATGAAGGGTTTAATGGTGTGCGGGGGCGAGTGGAAAGTCGGCCGCCGTCGCACTTCCGTGAGGCATTAGGGCAAATGGCCAATTTTCTTGGTATTCTGCAAAGCGAATGGGCCGGTGCGCAAGCGTTCAGCTCGTTCGACACCTACTTAGCTCCATATGTTTTCAAGGATCAGTTGGCTTTTGTGGATGTACTGAAGGCTGTCCGTAGTTTTGTCTACAACCTCAACGTACCCGCCCGTTGGGGGCAGTCGCCGTTTACCAACATCACGCTCGACTGGAATGTGCCGGAAGATCTGTGCGACCAAATCCCGACTCGCAACGACGAGCACCTCTTTGCCCGATTAGAGGACGATCTGTTATTGCGCTTAGCACGCGAGCGAGGCGTAGATAGCCTGGAAGATCTGCGCTACAAGCACTTCCAGAAGGAGATGGATCTAATTAACAAGGCGTACTACACGGTTATGACTGAGGGCGATGCCAATGGGCAGCCTTTTACCTTCCCTATCCCCACAGTCAATATCACCGAAGACTTTGACTGGGAGAGCGAAAACTCCCTGTTGCTTTTTGAGAATACGGCAAAAATCGGGTCGTCCTACTTCCAGAACTTTATCGGTAGCCAATATGTTTTGGACAATGAAGGCAATCGGGTGGAGAACCCCGAAGCATATAAGCCCAATGCTGTGCGCAGCATGTGCTGCCGCCTTCAGCTCGACTTGCGCGAACTACTGAAGCGAGGCAATGGATTATTCGGAAGCGCCGAGATGACAGGAAGTATCGGGGTCGTTACCATCAATATGGCCCGGCTGGGCTACTTGTATCGGGGAAACAAATCAGCGCTTTACGAACGGTTGGATCAGTTGTTATACTTCGCCAAGTCGACACTTGAGAAAAAGCGCGTGTTTATCCAAGAGCTTTACGACCGAGGCTTGTACCCTTACACTCGCCGGTATTTGCCCCATTTTCGCAACCACTTTTCCACTATAGGTGTGAACGGCATGAACGAAATGGTCCGAAACTTTACGGACGACCGGGATAATATCGTGTCGTCGACCGGCATCGCCTTCGCTACCGAGCTGCTGGAACACATCCGCGGACGCATGAAGGAATTCCAAGAAAGTAAAGGAAGTCTCTATAATTTGGAAGAAACACCACCTGAGGGGACAACCTACCGATTCGCGAAGGAAGACAAGAAACGCTACCCGGATATCCTACAGGCGGGGCAGGGCGAAAACATCTATTACACCAACAGTTCGCAAATACCTGTAGACCATACAGAAGACCCCTTTGAGGCGTTGTTTCTGCAGGATGATCTCCAGTGTAAGTACACGGGTGGCACCGTGCTGCACCTGTACATGAGCGAGCGTATCAGTTCGCCGGTGGCTTGCCGCAGCTTCGTACGCAATGTTATTTCCAATTTCAAGCTGCCATACATAACCGTGACACCGGTATTCAGCATCTGTCCGGTGCATGGCTACCTCAACGGGGAGCACGAGTACTGCCCTCAGTGTGACGAATCCATTTTGCAAAACAATCAAAAACAAAATCAATATGAACAGATCACAACAGGATGAACTGGTGCTGCAGCAGCATCAGGGCCAACGTAGCAAATGCTTGGTTTACACCCGGGTGATGGGATACCACCGCCCCGTGGAGAGTTTTAACATTGGGAAAAAGGGCGAACACCGCTCGCGCACGCATTTCGAGGAGAAGCATGCAGCGTCCCATCCATAGCATTACCCCTTTTACCTTGCTCGATTTCCCGGATCGGGTGGCATGCATCCTGTGGTTCGCCGGGTGCAACATGCGTTGCGTGTATTGCTATAATCCGGAAATTGTGCTGGGCAAAGGTAAAGTAAGCATCCCTGAGACGGAGGCCTTCTTGCGTTCGCGGCAAGGCCTCCTGCAGGGCGTGGTATTCGGTGGGGGTGAATGTACCTCGCACAAAAGCATGCCGACCTTGGTTGAAACGTCCAAACAAATGGGGTATTCGACCAAAGTGGACACCAATGGCTCCCGGCCACGAGTTCTGGAAGACCTGCTAGGCCGGGGGGTGTTGGACTACGTAGCACTCGACTTCAAGGCACTTCCGCATCGGTATCTCGACATAACCAAATCGGCGTTGTTTGCACAGTTTGAGGAAAGCTTCCTGTTGCTTATGGCGTCAGGGATTCCTTTCGAGGTGCGTACCACGGTACATAGCACATTAATTAGCATGGACGACTTGGCCGCCATGACCGGCTACCTCCGCGACAAGGGATATACCGGCAATTACTACCTGCAATACGCCGTGAACGATGTGCCGACTTTGGAACCGCTGCCACGGTCTTCCCGTCTTAATCAACCGGAAGCCCTATCAACGGAAAATTTACGGATTAGCATCAGGAATTGAAGTTTTTGGTCATCTAGCTTACGAGCGGGTTGTCAACTCGCCATATTTGGCTTGGCACTTTGCTTTCTGATTTCATCGGATGCCGCCCCATGTAAAGGGCTGTAATTATCGTGTTATTTACAAGGTGGGCCACACATTAGTCGTTATTCTACTGCCTGCATTTGCCACAGTTTATTCGCATTCCTTTCGTCAACTAGGCGTCATTTCGCGGAAACAATATGTCGTTGTAAGAAAATGAATGTGTGGCAAAAACCACCAGGGAAACACTTCGAAGCCACTTTTAGAAGTCTCCTAAGCCGTTTTTTATTTGACGCTAGGCCAAAAAAAATCTCTCCTAAGCCAAATATTTTTTGGCCTAGCGCCATTTTTGGCTTTTTTGACAAAAAAAACCGCCCCGAAACACATTCGGGGCGGTTGACGGTTGGGTATCGCAACCGACTTATCGATTTTTCTCGAAAGTTAAATCGTTCACGGCGGACCTTACACGCTGGCCGGGGTGGAATAGCAGCCGCTTTCGGAAAATGTTGGCTGCCGTTACCTCTTCCTCCGTGTCGCTGCCCACGCTGTTCGTGCCTAGTCGGAACGAGCCCAAATTGCCGAGACGGACGATGTAGCCCCGCGAAATGTTGCGGGGGATTTCCCGTACCAGACTTTGCAGTACTGCATACACGTCCGATTCGGTTATGGACGAAGCGTGGGAGATGTCTGCCGACAAATCCTCCAGGGTGATTTCCCCGGTATGCACCGGGCGGGGGTAAAACTTCTTGGGCGCTGCCGGGTTGCCCGGGTGGCCGATTTCCTGAACGTTGAACTTGATTGCCATAATAAAAAAATTAAATGGTGATAAAATAAAACAATTAACCTAGGCCGCCGGGTGGTACCTGCCCCGAGGGCTATATGGTAAAGTTCGGAAGGATTCCAAGAAGCGTTGTCGTTTTTGGCGCTTTTGGCGCTTTTGGCGGATTTGTCGCATTTGTCGCCTTGTATAAGCACCTGTTTTAACCCGGATTCCTAGTACGGACTCTAGGTTTAATTTGTTCGTTTTCTAGGTTTATGCCATCACATCGGGGCGGCCATACCGTTGGTCTCCGCCTTCCGGGGGCGCATGTCCATCACACCAAAATCTACTTTCGTCACGCCACATGCGGCGGCGAGCTTGGCAGGATTGATGAATCGAAAACAGGGCGGGTTTAGGTTTACAAACCAAAAAAGGCCATCTCACTGATTGGAGATGGCCTTTTCGTAATGCTCTGGCTCTATTTTAGTTGAAACCAAGTTTTTCCATCAAGTGCTTGGGGTCTGGATCGGCGCCCCTAAACTGGCGGTATAATACAGCCGGGTATTCGGTACCACCTTTTTCCAAGATATTGGTGCGGTATGCCTCGGCGGTAGCTTGGTCGTACAGGCTGGTTTCCTTAAACGCTGCAAAAGCGTCTGCGTCCAATACCTGCGCCCAAATGTAGCTGTAATAACCAGCTGAGTAGCCACCCGAGAAAATGTGCTGGAAGTGGGTGCTGCGGTGGCGAGGGATGATCTCGTTGATCAGTCCGGCGTTTGCCATCGACTGCGCTTCAAACTCCTGGGCACCGATTTCGATCGGGCTGGTAACGGTGTAGAAATCAAAGTCAAGGATTGCCGAAGCCAAGTATTCTGTTGTTGCAAAGCCTTGGTCAAATGTGCCGGCATTCTCGAGTTTCTCGATTAGCTCATCGGGGATGGCTTCCCCTGTTTCGTAGTGCTTGGCGTATTCTTTCAGCACGGCTGGGTCTGCAGCCCAGTTTTCCATTACCTGGGATGGGAGCTCCACGAAGTCGCGCGATACCGAAGTGCCTGACAGGCTACGGTAGGTCACGTCTGAGAGCAATCCATGTAGTGCGTGGCC
Organism: uncultured Sphingobacteriaceae bacterium; assembly: GCA_964643235.1. Classification (GTDB taxonomy): domain Bacteria; phylum Bacteroidota; class Bacteroidia; order Sphingobacteriales; family Sphingobacteriaceae; genus CAYRGQ01. The sequence continues at coordinate 18,192 of CAZXSL010000025.1, forward strand.
AAATTCGTGGAAAAGCGTTGAAGCTTCGTCGAAGGTCAGCAAGGCAGGTGTATCGCCCACCGGCTTGGTAAAGTTACACACGTTGGTAATGATTGGAGCCAAGCGCTCGCCGTTAACCGTGGTTTGTGAACGGTATGAGCTCATCCATGCACCGGAGCGTTTGGAATCACGTGGGAAAAAGTCAGCGTAAAACACACCCAGGTGGCTGCCATCCTTATCCAGGACTTCATACACTTGGACATCTTCGTGGTATACGGGCATATTGTCCAGTTCCTTAAACGTAATGCCCCAGAGTTTCGTCGCTACGTCAAACGCGCCTTGTGTTACGTTGGCAAGGCTGAAATACGGTTTAAGCTCGGTTTCGCTAATGGAGTAACGCTTTTGGCGGATTTTCTCCGTGTAGTAGCGCCAGTCATAAGCTTCCGGATCAAAGGACTCACCGGAGGCCTCGATTTCCTGCTTGATATCGTATGCTTCTATTTTGGCTTTGGCAATTGCCGGTTTCCAGAGGTCGTCCAATAACTTAGCGACGTTTTCTGGGTTTTCAGCCATGGCGTCTTCCAATACAAAATGCGCATGGCTGGGGTAGCCCAAGAGGTTGGCCCGTTGCAGGCGCAAGTTTGCGATCTGGACAGCGATTCCATTGTTGTCGTTCTCGTTGCCGTTGTTGCCACGGTTGCGGTATGCGTCCCAAATCTGGCGACGCAATTCGCGATTGTCTGCATACTGTAAGAAAGGCATGACGCTGGAATTGGATAGGGTAAACACCCATTTGCCTTCGTGTCCTTTTGCCGTTGCGGTTTCGGCTGCTGCGGCAACCAAATCGCTAGGCAGTCCGGAAAGATCTTCTTCATTGTCGATTACCAGTTCGTAGGCATTCGCATCTGCCAACACGTTTTGGCCAAACTGGGTCGTAAGCACGGCAATTTGCGAGTTGATATCGCGCATGATGTCCTTATCGGCATCACTTAGGTTTGCGCCACTACGTACAAACCCTTTATAGCGACGTTCCAGTAGTATTTCCTGTTCGCGGGTCAGGTCGAGCGATTCCCGGCTTTCCCAAACGGCACTAACGCGTGCAAACAGCTTTTCGTTCAGTGCGATATTGTCGCGATGTGCAGACAGGCGTGGTGCCAGTTCTTTGTCGAGTGCTTGGATGTTCGGGTTAGTGTGGGCTGAGTTCAGGTTGCCGAAAACGGACGACACTCGGGAAAGCAGCTCTCCTGCATTTTCAAGCGCTAAGATGGTGTTCTCAAACGTTGGTTCGTCCGGATTGTTGGCGATGGAGTCGATTTCAGCCACGTTTTCTGCCAAAGCCGCATCAAAAGCAGGCTTGAAGTGTTCATCTTTGATTTTGTCAAACGGAGGAACACCAAATGGTGTGTCGTATTCAGCCAATAGGGGGTTGCTGTCACTATCGCCCGTTAGGCCACCACAGCCAGCTGTCGCGATGATCGTCATCATAAGAATCGGAGTAAGCTTTTTAAAGTACATAATGATAATTTTTATTTGAGTCGCCACGACTTGGTAGCGAACGAATTGGAGCAAAGGTATGGATAATTATAAATATATTTGATAGTACGTTGAGGTGTCTAGATCGGGGTAATGTCCCTGCTGGCAGCCAGTTGGGCTTGTCGGAAAGGCATTTCGCTCGTAAAAACAACGTGAAAACAGGGCTTTATTCATAAATATTTGCGTACATTGAACGCAAAATTCATGTGTTTGACCATGCTTGCAAAACTACATCAGGTTTATACGCATTTTTTTAAGTTTTTGGCTGTGGTCAACATTGGGGTTAGTGTGTTTGCCGTTGCATTGGTGTTGGGCGGGCAGGGGCAGAGTCCTGTCGTTGCTGCCTATGTATTGGCAGTGGCGGTTAAGTTAGTGGGTTACGGCCTTTCCGTCGTTATTGAAAAATGGTTCTTTGCAGAGCGTCGGGAATATTTTTTTAAAAACATGGGCCTTGGATACCGCCATATTTTCGGGTTCGTGTTTTTTGTAGATGTTGTTTTATTGGTCCTGATCTATTGGGGATGGGAAACCATAGGGAATTATTTGTAGATAGCTTAGCCTGTCGATACGGATCGAACATGGTGCTTAGCGGTGTGTTTGTCAATTGCCGTATTGGCGAGGTCGTAGGATTACTGGGTCGAAACGGTGCAGGAAAATCATCGTTAATGAAAGTGATCTTCGGTGCGCGAAGTGGGTATTACAAGCATTGTAAACTCGATGGTAAGCTGTTTAAGGAGGGGTACCGTACGGGAGGTATTGCCTATCTTACCCAAGGCCCGCTGGTGCCGGGTTATGTTAAGGTAAAGACAGCGATTAAGTTTTGCGTCGGCTCATATCGGGATGAGTTGCTAGCCCAAACCATCGTTACGGACAACTTAGACAAACGTATGGCCAATCTGTCAGGCGGAGTAAGGCGGATGATTGAAACCCTGATTGTGCTGTATAGCGATGCGCCCTACGTGTTGTTGGACGAGCCGTTTGCGAATATGGCTCCCGTGTATATCGACGAAATCAACGGGCACATCGAAAAACTCCGATCCCATAAAGGCTTTATCGTTACCGATCATTATTATGAGCGCATCCTTGCAATCAGTGATCGGGTCGTGTTGATTCATAATGGGTGCAACTACCAGATAAATAACCACGAAGATCTTCATACCCATGGGTACATCCCCTCGTCGGCATTTGAGTAAGTGTGAATATAGTGAGCAACAGTAAGGCTCGGTTTTAAAGTAATCTCCCAAAAAGGTTGCGTGATTGGATGTTGTATCCTATTTTTGGAAGATGAAGCATTCCACAACCCGGTTGATAGTGGCGGTTGCCTGCCTGATGGTAGTCTGCCTGAACAGTTATTCACAAGAAAGAAAAACAATGTTTAATCATATTGCCCTCTCTGTTTACGATCTTCAGAAAAGTGCTGATTTTTATCGGGACATTATCGGGCTAGATTCCATTCCCGAACCGTTCAAGATCGGCAAGCACGCTTGGTTTAAGATCGGCCCCGGGCTGTCTCTACACCTAGTTAACGACGCTAGCGAGATTAAAGAACACAGCCAAAATACGCATACCTGCTTTAGCGTGCCCTCGTTAGAGGGTTTTATCGCCAAACTAAATAAGCACGGTGTCCGTTATTATAACGCTGGGGGCGAGCCTGACAAGGTAAACTCACGGCCAGATGGTGTTCGCCAGCTCTACATTAAGGATCCGGACGGATACTGGATTGAGATCAATGACGAGCAAATGTGAGTGTGCACAATGTTTTTGGGAATGCCGTGTTTTTTACTGCCCGGCAATAACGAAATGATATACAATTAGAATATTGCTGTAAAGGTTCGTTTCTTTCCGAAAACATCCCTATTTTGGACAGCAAAACGCAGTAAGCGCAATAACCAATCGCATGAAAAACCTCCTGACTCTCTTGTTGGTAACGGCAACCCTGTCGCTACATGCCCAGACCGCTTCTATCAAGAAGAGTTCCCCGTTAACTGAGGGAACTCCGGCTAGTGTCGGTATTTCGGCCGATCGGTTGGCGTGGGTCGACGGCATGTTAGAGGAATCGGTGGCAAAAGGCGAAATCCCAGGCGTGGTAGCGCTGATTGCCCGTAACGGGACGATCGTTTATCATAAGGCGTTTGGCATGGCTGATACTGACGCTGGTAGGGAGCAACGGACGGACGATATCTTCCGTATCGCTTCGCAGACCAAAGCCATCACTTCCACCGCCGTCATGATGCTGTGGGAAGAAGGACGGTTCCGGTTGGATGATCCGATTTCTAAATTCATCCCCGAATTCAAAAACCCGCAAGTCCTCGATCGCTTTACCTATGGCGACACTTCGTATACTACCAAGCCCGCCAGCAGGGAAATTACTATCCGGCATTTGTTGACTCACACCTCCGGGTTGGGGTACGGTGTCATCGACGGCGACGAACGCATGCGGATGATTTACGAAAAAGCTGGGACAACAGATCTGTTTACTACGGACAACGTGCGTATTGGCGAAGTCGTCAAGAAGCTAGCGGTGCTGCCCCTACATCACAACCCGGGCGAACGTTATACCTATAGTATAGGCATTGACGTGCTGGGCTACTTGGTAGAGGTCGTGTCGGGGATGCCGTTTGATCGATTCCTCCGCGAGCGTCTATTCGATCCGCTTGGGATGGACGATACCTGGTTTTACCTGCCCGATGGTAAAGCCGATCGCTTGGTGGCCATCCAGCAAAAAGATGACAGAGGGTGGACCCGTTTTCCCAATACGTTTTACGATGCCGACTATCCCATTAAGGGCGAGCGTGCTTTTTTTGGAGGTGGCGGAGGCTTGTCCAGTACGGCCAAGGATTATGCGACTTTTTTGCAGATGTATCTTAATGGTGGAGAACTGAACGGTGTTCGTATACTGAGCCGTCAAACGATCGAGACCATTATGGCCAACCACACGGGAGATGTATATGGAGGGGGTAATAGCCACCATGGCCTGGCATTTAGCGTTCTGACCGAAGTGGGCGCAGCGCGGGGCGGTGTAGGCAGTGCCGGCACTTTTGAGTGGGGCGGCTATTTTAATACGCAGTATTTTGCCGATCCGGAGCAGCAGATCATTGGAGTCATCATGAAACAGACTCAAGGCCCCACGGGCGACCAGACGTCGTGGAAGTTCAAACAGATCGTAGGCACATTGGTCGATGATTAAGGAGTTTTTCGGAAGGTGTATTCCAAATCCCCTTTGGATTTGCATCTAAATGAAAAAATAATCTCCTAACTGTTTGATACTTAAATAATCTTTTCTATCTTTGCCGTCCCTTTGGGGAAAGTGTGTCTT
>CAZXSL010000026.1:0-22073 GCA_964643235.1 uncultured Sphingobacteriaceae bacterium
CCAAACTCCTCGATAATGCCACGTTAATAGGTCAAAGCGCCCCTTGGCGATGTATACGATAGCCTGCTTAGTCGAGGCAAGTAGCATAAAAAAGAGCGTAAACCAGAATGTGTTCCACCAACCCGTATTTTTGCGGATAAACAGCATCCGGTTACGAGCCATAAAATAGGTCTTTATCGGGGTTTCACGCCCCACAGTTACCGACTCCTTATGGTAGATTTTTGCCGCTCCGCTAAACCAGCTTTTCAACCCTGCGCGCCTAAATTTCTCACACCAATCCAGCTCTTCATAATAAAGAAAGTAACGCTCATCCATGAAACCAACCTTTTCCAAATCTCTCGTGCGGCACATCATGGCTGCCCCGTGGCAATAACCGGTTTCTTCGCTGATATCGTCATATTGGCCGGTATCTAACTCCTGATTTCCCCGGGCGCGATTTCTTCCGGTAAGGTAGTTCATCGGACCGTACCCCGCATATTGGATAAGGCCTTTGTTGTCAAAATACAAAAGCAGAGGGGATATCAAGCCGATCTCAGGACGGTCGTCCAATTCCCTTTTCAACCGGATAATCAGGTTATCCGTTACCTCGGTATCATTGTTTAAGAATAAGAGGTATTTGCCATGCGCATGCGTAATACCGAGGTTGTTCCCACCTGCGAAACCTAGGTTTCGTTCCGATCGAATGTAAACCACATCAGGCATCGTTTCCCGGAAATCGGCACCACAATCCACCTCGCTCCCGTTGTCGACAACGATAACCTCTATCGGTTCATCCTCCGACCGGTATTGTTGTATCGACCTCAATAAGGCCAAGGTAACATCTCGTTGTTTAAAATTAACTGTAATTATGGATACCAATGTTGTTTAAGTTGATTAAAACAATAAATTAAGCCCAATTGATACTACACTTTATAAAACTGGCGCAACTTTTAAAGTTGACGCAAACTATTAGCCAAAAAAACCACCTAAATCAGCATTAACATGAAACAATATCAATCAAAAGTACAAATAATATCATTGATGGTTTAACACGAAATAAATAAAAGCTATCACTAACAACATGTTATTATCCTTTTATTACGATCTAACCACAAAACAAGAACATCTTGATGACTAACTAAATAAGCCCCCTTTCATGCTAGAATAAGTTCTCCAACCGCAGGACATCCCCTCAAAACCAACTTTGTAGCACAACCACTACAAAACAGAAACTATTTTAAATAAACATACACCTCATATCCAAAACAGTATTATATTTGTTACAGTAATTTCAAGTATATAAACATCTATATCTAACTGAACATGATAAACCAACAGCCTATCGACAATTACTAAAGATTGACCGACAGTCGTGGCTAACCGCTGCGCGCTTTCAACCTATACCGCTGTTTTCAACGTCAATGTTTTTAGGTATTGTGATAGACTTCGAGTAATCTCTGTGGAGCTTGACCCTGGGTTCGGGATGGGCAGTATGTGCAATTGGTAAGCCATTTGACAAACGATGAAAAACGTTGACGACAAAACGATCATTGACCACATTTATCAGTGGGCAATAGAAACACCAGACAGCATTGCGATACGGTGCCGCAAGTTGGCGCTGCCTTACCGTGAATTGACCACGTCTGCTGACCGATTAGTCGAGCGCATTCTTGCTGTCAATGATTCCTGTCGGTTTATTGGCTTAAGCGTTACTAAATCGGCTGATATGGTTGTGGGTATAGTAGGTATAATCCAATCGGGTAAGGCCTATCTTCCTTTGGATCGAGAATACCCAACTGAACGCATTGCACAAATGGTGGAGGATGCGGGCATCAAACACATTGTGTGTGACCGCTCCGAGCAGGAATTCTTCGCTCAATTCGGATTAACAACCTTGACCGTTTCCGACGTTGAAACTAAGGAGGTTAGCTTACCTAACCCCACGCTGCCCGGCCCCGGAGAATTGATCGCCCTGTTATACACCTCCGGCTCCACGGGAGTACCAAAAGGTGTGTGCCTTACCCACGCCGGTGTACAGAATCTTGTGAATCATGAAATCCAAGCACGTACTGTAGGCCCCGACACGCGAAACCTCCTCTTTTCACACCTAAGTTTTGACGTATCCTTACAGGAAATCTTCGTCAGTTTAGTATCGGGAGGCACCTTACACATCATCGATGATAGTATACGGTTAGATGCCGAGATGCTATTAAGATATGTTGATGAACATCAGCTCCACCGCGTTTTCCTCCCCTACGTTGCGCTACAATATTTCACTGAAACCGCAATGACGCTGGGTTTATATCCCGCCTCTCTACGAGAAGTTATTACCGGGGGCGAACTACTGAAAATATCACCTGCTATACGAAACTTCTTTACTCAACAGCGCAATTGCAGGTTGATCAATATTTATGGTCCTACTGAAACGAGCATTTGGGTAACCACAATTGAATTGCCAAAAGACGCAGAAACATGGCCTGATATTCCCACCATTGGCAAGCCCATTAGCCAGGTGGATATTTTCGTACTGGATCCTGAATTGAATGAACTGCCCGAAGGGGAAATCGGAGAGTTATTTGTAGGAGGTATCGCTGTCTCTAACGGTTATTTAAATCGTGAAGAACTAACCCAAGAGCGGTATTTAGACTGGGAAGACACAAAAGGTACAACCCACCGCCTATACCGTACTGGTGATCTAGGATGCTATTTAGGGAATGGTGAAATCGAATTTCACGGACGAGCTGACAATCAAGTAAAAATCCATGGCAACCGTGTAGAACTGGGGGAAATCGAAGTACGATTATCTGAACTACCTGAGGTAAAACAGAGCGTAGTCGCTATACGGGAGGACCAGTCGGGCACCAAACGACTGGCTGCTTATTTGGTAGGCAATGGAACGACCCCATTAAACCAAGCCCAACTCCGCGCCCATCTTGCCCATACCCTACCAAATTACATGATCCCGGCAGCATTTGTGTGGCTCGACAACTTTCCCCTAACAGCAAGTGGTAAAGTCGATCGGAAGTCACTACCTGCACCAACAGTTTCACGACCCGAAATTGGAACCCTGTACCGAAAAGCAAGCAACATTAGCGAACAGCGGATTGCCGAGCTATGGGCAGAGCTACTCGATTTGGATCGCATCGGTGCTGACGATAATTTTTTTGAGCTCGGCGGCAACTCCTTGCTGGCCCAACAAACCATCGCGCAATTACGGCAACGCCATGGCTGGGTTATTCCGATAACCAAACTTTATCAATTTCCTAGCGCTGCACAGCTGGCGGCAACTGTCGATCAAGCTGCTAAACCCAAGCTGTCGTCAAAAACCGCCAACCGTAAAACTGTCCCTCAACGCCATAAGGATGTCGCTATCATCGGAATGGCCGGACGATTTCCAGGGGCAAACACCGTGGATGAGCTATGGCAAGCTCTTTTGAAGGGAAAGGAAACCATCAAGTTTTTCAAGGACGAAGAGATGGATTCATCGCTTCCTACCACCACCTTGCGTGATCCCAACTATGTAAAAGCAAGAGGTATTATCGACGATGTGGATCGTTTTGATACCGCCGTATTCGGCATTAACCCGGTATTGGCTACGATCATGGATCCACAGCAGCGAATATTTCTTGAGATATGCCGGGACGTTTTAGAGCAGACAGGCTACCTCGGTACGAAGAACGAGCTATCAGTCGGGGTGTATGCCAGCACAGGCAACAACACGTATTTTATAAATAACGTCCAACACCACCCGGAGGAAATCGCTAAAATCGGTGAGTTTCAAGCGACGTTAGCCAACGAAAAAGACTATACGGCTACACGAGTGGCGTATCAATTAGACCTAAAAGGGCCAGCCATAGGTGTCAATACAGCCTGTAGTTCTTCGTTAGTCGCCGTCATCCAAGCCGTGGACGCAATTCGGAATGGTCAATGTGAGTTGGCAATTGCGGGTGGAGTTTCCATTACCGTACCCGTAAACTGCGGGCAACGGTTTGAAGAGGGAGCCATGTTTAGTGTGGATGGTCATACCCGAACCTTTGATGCGGAGGCTACAGGAACAGTTTTCAGCGACGGTGCCGCCGTGGTCTTGTTAAAGGATCTGGAATCTGCCCAAGCTGACGGCGACACCATCTACGCTGTCATACAGGGTGTGGGCGTGAGCAACGACGGCGGTGGTAAGGGCAGCTTCATGGCACCGTCTCCAGAAGGCCAGGCATTAGCCATCCGCATGGCTATCGATGATGCCAATATTTGTCCTGACGACATCGGCTATATTGAGGCTCATGGCACTGCCACCCCACTCGGCGATCCAATCGAATTCGAGGGATTGAAGCTCGCTTTTGGTGAGACCGAAAAGAAACAATATTGCCGGATCGGATCTATCAAAAGCAACTTGGGACACTTGACGTATGCTGCCGGGGTAACCGGATTAATCAAAACGGCTCTATCCCTATACCACAGTACCTTACCCGCCACCATCAATTTTGATTCCCCTAATCCAAACATCGATTTTACAGCGAGCCCCTTTATCGTCAACGACCAACTGTACGCGCTACCGCACAAGAAAGACTTTGTTGCCGGAGTAAGCTCGTTCGGTGTAGGTGGCACCAACGCCCATGTTATCCTTCACTCTCCTCCAGTCCGCCAACAATCTGCAAAGGTACATACCGACACAACAGAATCCCCCATATTACTCACCTGGTCAGCGAGAACCCCTGGTGCCGGCGAGGGTTATGCCATTAAACTGGCCGGTTACTTACAAGACAATGCGAATGTGTCGCTGGAGTCCGTTGCATATACCTTGCAACAAACCCGGCCGAACCTGAATTTACGATATGCGGTGGCAGGCGAAAATCGGACGCAATTGATTGAGCAATTGCGGTCGGGCAAGTATGTGCAGCGGGAGCTACGGGAGCGTACGGAAAACCTCGTATTTCTCTTCCCCGGACAGGGTGCTCAGTATCCCGGAATGGGGAGTGACCTTTATCAGCAAGAGCCTGTATACCGTCATACTGTGGACGAATGCGCCCAAATCCTAGCAGATGAAACCGGTGAGGATATCCGTCCACTCATTTTCCCCGGGCATAACTTATCGGCGGAGGAAGACGCACAAATACTCAGAAACACACGGTACACACAACCGGCATTGTTTGTCACTTCCTACGCCCTCGCGAAACTGTGGATGAGCTGGGGAATCCATCCCACCGCATTTATCGGGCACAGTATTGGCGAGTATGTCGCTGCGACCTTGTCTGGTATATTTTCGCTTGCGGACGCATTGAAACTAATTGCTGAAAGGGGCAGGCTTTCAGCATCCGTACAGACGGGAAGCATGCTCTCGGTAAGGGCAGCAGCTGAGGAAATCCAACCCCTATTGCACGCGAGTTTATCGATGGCCGCCAACAATGCCCCGCAATTATGTGTTGTGGCCGGCCCTGACGAGCAGATTACCGCTTTAACAAACCTATTGGAAGAAAAAGGAATTGCCTGCAAGCCGCTACACACGAGCCACGCCTTCCATTCGGAAATGATGCGTCCCATTCTCGACCCATTTCGCGAAGTGGTGGCTGGGGTCAAACTTTCCATTCCCAAAACACCCATTATATCGACGGTAACCGGCAGTTGGCTTTCCGACAAAGAGGCCCTTGATCCGACCTACTGGACCAACCACATTATCTCGACCGTACGATTTTCGGATGCTATCCGGTTTTCCGAGCGGGAACTCGAAACACCAACCTACCTCGAGGCGGGACCCGGACAGGTTACCGCAACCCTAACCAAACAACACGGGGGCAAATTATCCGATAGCACGCTATCCTCCATTCGGCCCGCCGGTGGCGACGAATGCCTCTCGATACGGCAGACACTCGCCCAAGTATGGATGCGCGGAATCGAACCACAATGGAAAAAGCTTTACGAACACTCCCCTACCACCTTGCATACCCTGCCGACGTATGCGTATGATAGAAAACAGTTTTGGATTTTTCCGAAATCCCATATTGACCAACAGGCAACTACTAATAACCAACTATTCCCTACTGTGATGAGAAAGGATAATTTGATAGACCAGATACGAACCATTTTGGAAGATGCCTCTGGCATCGATATCGCTCAAGCTTCAACAAGTGCAAGTTTTTCAGAACTCGGCCTTGACTCGTTACTACTTACACAAATAGCACAAAGCCTGAAAAAAGCATTCGACGTGCCGATAACGTTTCGTATGCTCAATGACGACTGCCAAAACCTCGATCTACTCGCAGCCTACCTGGATACCCATCTCCCTCCGGACAGGTATGCCGTTGCCGATCAGCCACCACCAAATGTTGCGTTGCAAAACGTGACATCCGCGGCTGCGGGCAACTTGTCGATCCCACAGGCAAACGGCCAAAGTGCTGACGCAATCAGCCTGATTTCGCAACAGATCAACTTGATTTCACAGCAGATTGCACTACTGCAAGGAACAGCTTCGGTTACTACTCCCCAAACAGCTGGACCAACTCCCGCTATCCCATTACAAGCGAATGGCAACGGTAGCACAAAGGCAGCGCCTCATGAAGAGGTGGAATTAACACCCGAAGAAGTAGCTTCGATAAAGAAGCCCTTCGGTGCAACGGCACGAATTGAAAAACAATCTACGGCACTAGATGACACACAAAGTCAGTTTTTAGTCGATCTTATTGGTCGCTATACGTCCAAAACCGCTAAAAGCAAGGCGTATACACAGGAACATCGCTCATACATGGCAGACCCCCGTGTTGTCTCGGGTTTCAGACCCAATACGAAAGAATTAGTTTACTCCATCGTCGTCAACCGCTCAAAGGGGGCTCGTCTTTGGGATATCGACGGCAATGAGTACATCGATGCGCTAAATGGTTTTGGTTCAAATATGCTGGGTTATCAACCTGATTTTATAACGGAAGCATTGCACCAACAGATTGACGAAGGCTATGAGGTTGGCCCACAGCACGAAAAAGCCGGCCCGGTATGCAAATTGATTTGTGAACTGACAGGAATGGAACGAGCTGCACTTTGCAATACGGGCTCGGAAGCGGTATTAGGGGCCATGCGGATTGCACGTACTACAACAGGCCGATCGACGATCGTGGCATTCTCCAACTCATACCATGGTATTGTCGACGAAGTAATCGTGCGGGGGACTAAAAAACTGAAATCATTCCCGGCGGCATCAGGTATTTTGCCCGAAGCTGTGCAGAACATGCTGATTCTCGATTATGGAACGCCAGAATCTTTGGAGATTATACGGGAACGGGCAGCCGACATTGCCGCCGTTCTCGTGGAGCCTATACAAAGCAGAAGGCCTGAATTCCAGCCTGTCGAGTTCGTCCGTGAATTACGCGACATCACCGCGAGTTCAGGTATTGTTCTTGTTTTTGACGAGGTAATAACCGGGTTCCGTATGCACCTGCATGGCATACAGCATATTTGGGGTGTTCAAGCTGATCTGGCCACATACGGAAAAGTCATTGGCGGCGGCATATCAATAGGTGCCATTGCAGGGAAAAGCGCGTACATGGACGTTTTGGATGGCGGGTACTGGTCGTACGGTAACGACACCATTCCCGAGGTGGGCGTCACTTACTTTGCGGGCACGTTCGTTCGGCACCCACTGGCACTGGCCGCAACCAAAGCTTCACTGGAATACCTCAAAAAACAAGGACCCCAGTTACAGGAAAAACTCACAGAACGCACACGATCACTTGCAGACGAACTCAATAAGATCTGTCAAAAATATCAAACACCAATTTTTATTGCGCAATTCGGCTCACTTTGGAAGGTAAAATACCATCAGGAATTTGCTTACAGCGAGTTGTTATTTGTAGCCATGCGGCTGCGCGGTATCCATATCCAAGATGGCTTCCCCTGTTTTCTTACCACGGCACATACGGACGAAGATATCCGACAGCTGATACACGCTTTTGAAGGAAGTGTGCACGAGCTAGTAAGAGCTAAGTTTATTCCCACGACCGGCCAACTAGACTTGGACAATTTCCCCCCTATACCAAATGCCAAACGAGGCAAGGATAACGAAGGAAAACCAGCTTGGTTTATTGAAGATGAGCAACATCCTGGTAAATATCTACAAATTGAACTGCATAATTAACCCATGGAAGTAGAATACAAACTCACCCCTGTTGATTTCGACCCGTTTACCGATGGCGAACTGGCAAAAGCTATTCCTGTAACAGAATCACAGCAAGAAATTTGGCTGGCATGTGAGCTGGGTGCTGATGAGGCAAACTGCGCCTACAACGAATCGGTAACCATACGTTTAGAGGGCGCCTTGAATATCCCGAACCTAAACACCGCTCTCTTCTGCGTTGTCGAACGGCATGAAGCGTTACGTGCTACCTTCGCCCGACATGGAGATGAGATGTTCGTTTATTATGAAAAAAAGCCGTCGGTTAACCATGTCGATCTCAGTGGCCAAGCTGCACAGCCTGAACAGTTAGCACAATTAGCAAAAGTGGATTCCTCCACACCCTTCGATCTACAGAAAGGCCCACTAATCCGGTTTCATGTCATCAAACTCCATGATACCGAACACCTGCTGCGAATTACCGCACACCATATTGTCTGCGACGGTTGGTCCTTTGGTATCCTACTCGAAGATATCGGACAAATTTATTCCTCTTTACAGCAAACTAACGCATACGAACTACCTCCTCCTGAATCGATACGCATGTACGCCCTGGAGGAAAAAATCTACTTACAATCCATTGAATACCGCAAAACGGAGGACTATTGGCTCCAGAAGTTTGCTGATGGAGGTCCAGTTGTTGAATTGCCAGTCGACGCGCCCAGGCCAACGATACGGACCTATGACGGTAACCGCATCGATGTGACACTCGAAGCTGAATTGGTCGAAAAGATTAAAACGTTGAGCAAAACCGCCGGGACTAATCTGGTCACGACACTGCTGGCTACTTTCGAACTGTTTTTACGGTCCATCACAGGCCAAGACGACTTCGTAGTGGGTCTACCCGCATCAGGACAGGCTGCTACTGGTCATTTTGGAGTTGTTGGCCATTGTGTCAATTTCCTGCCTATACGCAGCCACATTGATCAAGGCAAATCAGTTGTGGATTACCTAAGCCAACGAAAACATGAATTGCTTGATGACCTCGATTATCAGCGGATAACCTTTGGCAGCCTATTGAAAAAGCTCCAAATCCCACGCAAACCAGGCTATATACCTTTAGTGTCTACTGTATTTAATGTAGACTTGGGTATGGATAGTCGGGTATCTTTCGCTGGTCTTCAACAGAGGCTCGTGTCCAATCCGCGGTCCTTCGAAAATTTCGAACTGTATGTCAATGTTACCGGATCTGCGGATAGCACGGTATTGGAATGGTCATACAACACCAATTTATTTAACGAATCGACGATACAACGATGGATGCAACACTTTGTTGATCTGTTAACTAGGCTTGCTGACAGTCCCGGAGCTCGGATCTCGACGCTAAGCCGGGACAAATCCATTCAACGAAGTGATATTCCAACTGCAATTGATGGAGGTAACGGCGAGACTGCTCTCATCGAACAGGCAGTCGCCGAGCTTTCTGGTGTCAACGAAGTTGTCGTGGTAGAAGATGGTGAGCAACTATTGGCTTACTTTACGGCAAAGCATGAGGCACATGAAGATAAACAATCATCATGGAAAGAAAAGTGGGATATGTTGTATGACATGGCTACCCACGCCAATGACGACGAAGGAGTCAAGGAGCAAAACCTCGATTTAGTAGTTGCCGAACAACTGGGTGTCCATGACGAAACGGTAAAACAACAGGCTGAAGAATGGATGCAGCAGTCCATCGAACGGATTCGTGCGTTATCACCCCAACACATTCTGGAAGTCGGGTGTGGCGCTGGGCAACTCATTTTCGAACTCGCCCCCTTTGTTGAGTCATACATAGCGACCGATTATGCGGAGACGGCTATCGATAACCTTAAAAACCGACTTGCAAATAATCCAAATATAGCGTCGAAGAACATTGTCGCATTGGTACGTGATGCTGATGATTTCAGCGAGCTTCCCTCACAACCAACAGACTTAGTCCTTATCCATAGTGTAAGCCAATATTTCCCGAATTACCAATACTTATACAACGTAATTGTCCAGGCTGTCAACCGGCTAAAAACGGGTTGTGTATTTATTGGTGATGTTCAGGGAAAAAACTCGCTTCCTCTTTTTCATGCCAGCGATCAATTGAAGCGCTCCAACCCGGAAACCACCGTGGGGTTGTTCCGCCAGATCGTGCATAACCGAGTGCGACTCGAACACGAGCTAACCATCGATCCTGGATATTTCTACCTGTTACCTGCTTTCATCCCTGAAATCACTGCGGTAGACGTACAATTGCGCAAAGGAACGTTAGACAATGAAACCACTCAATACCACTATGACGTATGGCTGTTTGTGGACGACAAAACCCAGACTATTCCGGCCACCCTTACGAAGCCTTGGGAATCGTTGGATACATTAAACGGAATGCTGGTACGTCATCCAGACGAGGTCATCTGCATAACCCACATTCCGAACTTCCGCCAACATCAGGGCGTGTCCCTACACCATTTCCTAAAGACAGCAGCTGATGAAGACACATTAAGCCAGTTCAGAGCCGACACAAATGAAACTATTGTGCACCCTGACTGTTTATGGGCGCTCGGGGAAAAGCATGGCTATAGCACCCACGTTCGTTGGTCTGCAGACGGGACCGACGGCTTTATCGAGGCTGTTTTCATCCCGACCTCCATTGGAAAAGCAGTCCCACAAACTCCTGGAGGCACCAAATTGGCGGGGTTGGGATTAGATACTTTTGCCAATCTTCCTTATGGAAGTACCGCCTTCTTGCCCAAGGAAACCATTACCGGCTGGGCATCCAACCTAACTAGCCAAGCGCCAATCCCGATGAAATGGGTCGAGCTTTATAAACTACCCCAAGACGTTTCTGACAAGACGACCCGAGCATGGCTAAGTAAATACTTCCCACCAACCTTTCCTCTCCCTCCACAAGAGGGAATAAAACGGTACCCGTCGGCGTGGTGGGCAGACCAACTCTTTCAGGAACGTGCCCTTAATACGTCCTTGTCTGTGTGGTTAAACACCGCATTGCAACAGCATGCTGACCATGTTGCTTTGGAGTTTGGCGACGAATCCATGACGTACCTCGAGCTCGATCAACTGTCGAGCCGCTATGCAAACCAACTGAGCACCATGGGGATAAAATCGGGCGACCGTGTGGGCATATCCTTGTACAGAGGAATGGATCTGATTGCTTTGTTAGTTGGCATGGTACGAATGGGTGTATCGTATGTACCATTGGACACTTCCTTTCCAAAACAACGTTTAGCTGACATCACAGATCAAGCTGACCTGAAGTATGTAGTGGTCCACCAAGTCTTGCTCCACCAATATGGCACTCAGCAATCGGTTATTGCCCTAGAGGAATTTATAAGCCATGCCCAATCCGCTTCCGATCAACTTCAAAACACCCGTGTTTCAGAAAATTCTGCTACGTATGTGCTCCACACATCCGGCTCTACGGGTAAACCCAAGGGTGTAACCATGGGCCAACGGGCATTAACGAATCTATTGCTCTGGCAACGCGAACACTCCGATGCCGGCAGAGGTACCAAGACCCTACAATTTGCACCCATTACATTTGATGTGTCATTTCAGGAGATCTTCGCTACCCTAACTACGGGTGGCATACTATGCTTGATCCCCGAGGAGATGCGCTATGATATTCCCGCCCTACTGCGGCATATAGACAATGAACGGATTAACCGGATATTCCTACCGTTTGTAGCCTTGCATGCATTGGCTGAATCCGGGTGCTCGAGCCAGGTCTTCCCAAACTGCATAAACGAGGTAATTACTGCTGGGGAACAATTAAAAATAACGGAACAAGTAGCTACATTCTTTTCCAAAATTCCTCAAGCGACATTGAGCAACCAATACGGTCCTACCGAAACACATGTCGTGACGGCGCTAAAACTCGATGGAGACCCTTTGGCATGGCCGGCTTTGCCAAGCATCGGCAAGCCCATTTACAACACCAAAATTCACTTATTGGATGAACATCAACGGCCTGTCGGTGTAGGAGAAATCGGCGAACTGGTGGTCGAAGGGGTTGCCTTAGCCGACGGATATCTCGGAGCACCTCAGCTAACAGCTGAGCGCTTTGCAAACATCAGCTTGAGCAACAAAACGGTGCGCACTTATCGTACGGGCGATCTTGCCGAATACGATAACCAAGGGAATCTGATTTTTCATGGAAGAAGTGATTCGCAGGTCAAAATCCGAGGATACCGAGTCGAGCTGGGCGAAATCGAGACGGAGCTAGTCAAATTGGAAAGTATCGCTGAGGCTGCAGTGGTATTGGGCAACGATAACGCTGGCATCCCCAGGCTAACCGGATACGTGCGAATGGAAAACCAACAAAAGCCGGCCTCGGATTCCGAAATCAGGACAGCAGCGGTTACAGAAGTCCAAATGAATGCATGGAAGTTAGCCCTGGCGCGAACACTTCCCGACTATATGATCCCACACGCGATCGTGGCCATCAGTCATTTTCCATTGACTCGCAGTGGAAAGATTGACCGCAAAGCACTTCCAAGCCTTATCGCATCCCCTACAGAAAGCGTTCCCAAAGTCATTGATTTTGTCGCCCCCCGTAATGAAACCGAACGCTTCCTAGCAGAGATGTGGAAAGAAACCTTGGGCCTGGATATGGTCAGTATCCATAGCAACTTCTTTGAGCTCGGCGGATATTCACTAATCGCTGTTAAAGTGATGCTTGCCATCGAAAAGCACCGAGGTGTCCGACTTCCACTATCAACGCTATTTGAGAATCCGACCATAGAGAAACTAGCGAAACTTATCAGTGGTGACGACGAACAAATCAAATGGGATTCATTAGTGCCTATACAAACTACTGGCACGAAACCACCCATCTACCTCGTCCACGGAGGCGGCCTCAATGTATTGGTTTTCCAGTCCATGGCACAATATCTCGACGATGACCAGCCTGTATACGCGATGCAAGCGCTCGGATTAAATGGTGAAACCACGTTGTTTGATAACATGGAGGAGATTGCAGAAAAATACATCCAGGAAATACTGACTGTTAACCCCGATGGCCCCTATTACCTTGCGGGTTACTCACTTGGTGGAAAGATTGTGTACGAGATGGCAAAGCAATTACTGGAAATGAACAAGGAAGTGGGAATGGTTGGTATTTTCGACACCGTAGGCAGCAATAACGGCCATGAAGATAATTGGTGGAAGTATCTCGGACAAAAATTCGCCCGGCAGTTTAGAAAAATACCCTTCTTCGTCAAGTCGTTCCTAAGCTATCCGAGCGAAACACTCGCCTACCAACGTTTGATTTTAATGGAAAAAATAAAAAAGGCAGTAAACGACAAGACACATAACAATTTAGAATCCTTTACCTATAACGAGGATATTCCAATAAGCTATCTAAATGCCTACGACAATTATCGGATTGAACCGTTGGACATCGAAATCGACCTCTTCCGTGTAACCAAACGGTTGTATTTTTTAGATGACTTGAAATACTTGGGGTGGAATGCCTTTGCCAAACGGGGCGTCAAAGTACACGATGTACCGGGTGACCACCGGACGTTTATTCTGCCGCCTTATGACAAGGTTTTAGCGGCGGTTTTACAAGATTGCTTAAATAAGAAAGTTAGAAACGAACAGCCTATTGAAGAAAACATCCATTAACAAATTAATCTGAACAATTACAACACCCATCTTTAACAATAATTTTTTTACGCACACTGAAACATTTTATCAGATTTCCCGTTCTTTATTAATGACAAAACATTATTGAACGAAAATTTTATGTTATTTTTTAATTCTCCATTAAAGGCAATTTTCGTAAGACTAGGATTGCTCAGTCGACTAGGGGTGCTTTGTGTGATGTGTACGGGGGTTTTAGCGTCTCCATTCCTCTTGACATCCTGTGGACAAAAACAGATTATTGAAGAAATTCCCGAAAATCCAGAGCCAGACGCTTCGGACGGCGATAAAGACAACGGGGAAGAGGAGCCGAACCCTCCGGATATTGACCCGCAGGGGGAGTTTATCATCGTGGGAAAGGGAAGCGGTTCGTTGATCATTGACGGAAGTGGAGGCAACTATTCTTGCAATACCACAATAAAAATCAAAGGGGGCGGTTACTCCAGCATTGCTATTCGTAACCTATCTGGCGACAAAGGTTGTCCGTTTACGATTGTAAACGAAGGTTCTGTCGAGTTGAGTGGCAACGGACGCACGATGTCCCTTGAAGATCTATCCCATGTCCAGATACTAGGCAACTCGGATCCCTCCATAAAACATGGCTTTATATTCCGCAACATGACGAGTGAAGCAATCCGGTTGAACGGTGCTATTAACGATTTCACGTTGTCTAACGCCCGTTTTGATGGAGTAAATGCTTATGGTGTAATCCGATATAAACCGACACTGGTCTACAACGGCTCAAACGATTCGTTTATTAAGAATTTACACTTTTTGAATTTAACTTCTGAAAGCAGTGGTACCCTCATACGTTTCGAAGCAAGCGAGGGTAATGGAAGCATATCCGGTTTAATCCGTGGAATTGAAATTGCCGGTGTTCATTATCGCAATTCGCCAAACGTAGGTAGTGTAATTGTGTTGGAGAAAGCCGAAGACGTCAACATACATGATAACACCGTCGAAAACGTCAACTCATCCAACAGTAACCATAACGGCGTGTTTTACATCCAGGGCAATGGTAGGTTTTATAATAATATGGTCAGGCACCATCAAGGCAATGCGATACGTGCTTGGATTTTCAGCATAGGCAATACGCCTAAAGACATGCTTATTTATAACAATATTGTTTTCGACTCACGTGAGTACAGTGCATTTGAATTGCAGGCTTTTGCCCGGGATATCGTTTCTGGCACGTCCACATTCGCAAATGCCAAAGTATTCAACAACACATGCGGTGATTTACGCCCCAAGGGTGGCGTATTTCCGGCACAGATTGTTGATTTATATGGATTGCGAGGTGGGGATTGTGAGATTTTCAATAACGTGGGTTTTGCATTTTATCGAGTTGGCCAAAACAACACCAACCATTTCTGGAATGAATTAGGAGATACATCTCCGTCTAAACATAGCAACAACCTGTATTATGACAGCTATCAAGAAGCGGGTATCATCGATGATAGGGAGTTTTTATTGAAGGCAGACTCTCCCCTTAAACAAGCAGCAGATCCGTATCATTTACTTACCGAAGATATTTATGGCAACAAGCGTGGAAATAAGCCGTCTATAGGTGCAGTCGAATAAACAAGTGCGATTTCTAGCGAAATCATCAACTACATACAAATGACATATAATAATCCAATGATCAATATTTCAGCACTTTGTGTCATTATCGGAATGAGTGTATTGGGATGCACAAAGCATGACACCCCAGCGGACGACAATCGTGACCCCGAAACGGAGCTGCCCACTGGTGGTTTGGGCAACAATCCAAATGGGGTACCTTTTAGCAACATGATTGGCGTTAATGGTTTTGATTGGGAGTATACCACATCCAACACATTTGACGAACGTAAATTCGAACTCATCAAAACGTTTACTGGTTTCCGCCAGTATTTGGATTGGGGCTGGATAGAAGAGAAAGAAGGTTTTTATCGGTTTGGTTATGATGAAATTTACCGAAGAAACCAAGAGAATGGCATTACCACGCTAGTCTGTTTACAGATTGTTCCGCCGTGGTTCAGAGCAAAATATTACCCCGATGAATTTAACCCGGCCGACCCTTATAACAGTTTGAGGGATTATACTCCGGTTCCAAAAGGTGCAGATAAAAACAATCCTCGGTCATATATCGACATGGCCAAATTAGGGTTTCAAATGGCCGCGCGATATGGCAGCAATTCAGAGGTTGACCCGAAACTGGTTAAAGCCGTAACATGGGGTGACGCCCCAGATATAAAAATCGGATTAGGCACATTGGAATATATTGAGTGTAGCAACGAGCCGGACAAAGATTGGCACGGACCTCAGGCACAGCAAACACCAGAAGAATACGCCGCTCAGCTGTCCGCATTTTACGACGGCCACATGGGCACCCTAGGCGAAGGGGTGGGTGTAAAAACCGCAGACCCTTCCATGCAGGTCGTGATGGCCGGCATTGCGTTCCCCAACCCAGATTGGGTAGAAAGAATGATTGAATGGTGCAAGAAAAACAGGGTAAAGGATGGCCAATATACCTTGTGTTTCGATGTTATCAACTATCATGAGTATTCAGCGACACGCTCAGGTGCGTACTGGGACAATCCAAATTTGAGTGTCAACCACGGCGTAGCTCCTGAACTTTCCAATGTCGGTCAGGTTGCAACTGATTTCATCACACTGAGCAAAGAAAAAGCTAATGGGTTAGAAGTATGGGTTACCGAATGTGGCTTTGATGTAAATGAGCGAAGTATACAAAGAGCGTTGGCTATAGGAAACAAATCAACCTATGATACACAGGCAGATTGGACCTTACGCACTTCACTGCTTTACGCAAGAAAGGGGATTGACCGGGTGTTTTTCTATATGCTGAATGACGTGGATATTAACAGCTCGGTACAATATGCTTCCTCAGGCCTTATTGAAGGCAATAGACGGAGGCCGTCGGCAGATTTTCTATTACAGGCTCATAACTTGCTCGGTGATTATACGTATTCCACAACCATTAACGATGACCCCTTAGTCGATATTTACTCCTTCGACAATAAAAAAATATACGTGTTAACCATACCAGACCAGACCGGCAGGGAAGAAAGTTATACGCTTGACCTGCCTGGAATCAACAATGTAAAAATCCATATCCCGCGCAAAGGCCACGATTCGATGTCTTCGACCGATAAAGCGCTTGCAAATGGAAAGTTGGAAATTGATGTTACAGAAACCCCAACGTTTGTAGAAGTATTGAATTAAACACCCTCATCAGGAGTTTTCCCATAGCGTACGAGCTTCATTATTCTTCGAATTTCGATGAAGCTTAATTGAAGAATTCCCCATAACGGAATTGTCAAGTTATTTCGTGCTAAGGCGACGAACCCAAACACCAATCCGATGACGATACTGACCGCACTAGAAAGCATGATAGCATATATATTTCTAGTAAGATAAACGGCGATAAAGCTACTTAACACCCCAACGACAACCATAATAACAACTTTGATAAAGTTTATTTTCGGCAAGCGAAAAACGTCAATGGTCAATGCAAGAAACCGTTCTGCAGGGTAAATCAGCGTGATAATCATATAGATTCGCAATATATTAGGTGCTTCTGTATAGACATACTTTTCTCCCGCCAATAACAATATTGCATAATCGGCAAAGAAAATCGTTAAGATACAAACCGGCAGCAGAGCAAGTGAGAACAATCCGATATACTTTTGCGTCATACGCAGCACGCCTGCTCTATCCCCACGATTATACGTTTCAGACATAGTTGGCATTGCTGCGAACACAACACTTCGCAAGGGTAATTCGACTATTTGAATCAATTTTGAACCTGCATTATAAATAGCGAGTGCGGGAGCACCTAATAAAAATTTAATGATAAACGTACCGGAGAGATTCATCAATGTGGCTGTAATACTCGTACCGACACTGTATTTCCCAAAATTGAATAACTGGATAATGTAAACTTTGCTTGATGACCAAACTTTGCTAATCAGTGTCCATTTGCATATAGTTGCCATTCCACTAGACAATAAGTTCGATGCCATATAACAATAGATAACATGAACAACGCTTAGCTTTCCGATCATAATGGTTACCACGATAAACAACATTAGCGAACCTTGGTTTACTAAATTAAGCAACAACAGCTTATCAAATTGCTGTTTTGCCTGTAGCACGCAGTTTGCCATAAAAAACGGCAAAGAAAACAAGTAAATAACACCAAAATACTGCAGAAAAAGGCGAATACTAGAGTCTTCAATCCGATCAACGAAGAAATAAGCAGCTCCATTGAGGACCAGAAAAATCGTGGTTATACAGATGGCTATTACCCAAGCAGCACCAGCAATCTGGTCTCTTTTTTCTTCCCCTACGCCTGCATAAAAACTAATAAAAGCCGTCGATAAGAATCCAGACCTGAAGGTGTCAAAAAACAACAATACGGTCAAAAAAAAACTGTATTCCCCCATCTCATTAAGCGAGAGGTTTCGAAATAGCAGTGTTAATGTCAGCATCCCGATAAGGGCCCCCGAACCATTACTCAGTAGGGAAAGTACATATTTATTTTTGAACACACCGCTCACAGTTCCAATCAAACCGGCCATCTTTCGCTTTTGTTATTTCAGGATTAGCTTTTTTACTCTTTTCAAAAACGCTCTCCTTAAACCGCCTTCCTGCTGGAGTTTACGATCGGAAGTCCACACTAATGATTCCCGTCCTTCGACTCGTTTCATTATACCAAAACGTTGGCTGAGTTTCAACGCCAAATACCCATCTTCGTTTGCTCCTTCGGGGTGTTCATAACCATCTACCGCTAAACCATCTATTCGTCGATAGCCCGAACTACATCCGTAAACATACATAGCGTGGTTGGTTCGGCCCTTGAAAAGCTTATATATATCTCCTATGGATTCATAAAGAAAATACAAAAACCGCCTTCGTTCTCTTTCCGAGAAAAAGGCAAAACTCCCATACGTACAGGCTACATGATGATCAAGAAGAGGTTGTGTCATCAGATTAATCCAATAAGGCGAATAAATAGAATCCGCATCGGCATTAAGAATAAATTTCCCTCTTGCACATTGCAACCCGGTATTCCGAGCATACTTAACTCCTTGGTGCAATTCGCGTAACAATGTAACGCCGGTTCCCTCAACAAATTCAAGCGTGCGATCCGTGGAATTATTGTCTACGACAATGATTTCAACACGTTGACTCGTGGCGGAAAGTGATAATGAAGATAAGGTCCGTAAAATATTGGCTTCTTCATTATATGCCGGGATGACGATTGACACTTCCGGTTCGGATGTACACAAATTTGCAAGCCGGTCGTGAATCAGGGCCTTATGACTAATAAACCATTCTGTCGTTCTCAAATGGTCACGAACAAAGGGGGGCGATATCAGGGGTCTAAAAAACATGGGTCAAAGATTTTGGTAAACTATAAGTTTCGCAGTTTTAATTGGGACACGGCATAATCACATGCTCTTGCCGTAAGCGCCATATACGTTAATGATGGATTCTGGCAACCCGAAGAGGTCATGCAACTACCGTCGGTAATAAACACATTCTTTACACTATGTATCTGGTTGAAGCCATTCAGCACGGAGGTTTTCGGGTCGTGTCCCATCCGTGCTGTACCCATTTCGTGGACGGAAGCTCCTCCCGGGTTATGGTAATTGAAAGTCACGATGTTACTGAATCCAGCCTTGTCCAACATTTCCGAAGCATTTTCTTTAATATGTTGTCCCATCAAGCGTTCATTATCGCCAAAAGAAAAATTAAGTTTTACGAGCGGCTGCCCCCAATCGTCTGTTTGATGAGGGGAAATGGTAACTTTATTTTCACGATAAGGAAGACATTCACCCCACCCTGCCATCCAAACGACCCAAGGTCCGGGCTCGGTTAACCGACGTTTGAAGTCGCTCCCAAATCCTTTGATTTCGGACATTTGATCTTCCCAGCCCTGTCGTTCTCCTCCGCCTTGCATGTTATACCCTCGTAGAAAGTGCTCACTCGGATTACCCTCTAAATTCTGATAGCGGGGTATCAAAAACCCGCACGGTCGTCGACCTTTATAATACGTGTCCTTGAAACCCTCATGGGTTCCATACGCACCTGTCGATGAATGATGATCCATTAAATTCCGGCCCAACTCCCCGCTATCGTTTCCCAAGCCGTTTGGGAATCTACTCGACTTCGAGTTGAGCAGAATGGAAGCCGTTGCAATCGTAGAAGCATTTAGAAAAATAATATGGCCGAAATACTCATATGTTTTCCGGTCTATGGCATCCATAATGCGGACCCCTGATGCACGTTCTGTCTCTTCATCATAAATTACCTCAGTGACAATAGCATGCGGACGTAAGGTCAGGTTTCCGGTCGATAGTGCCGCAGGTATAGTGGCGCTGTTGCTACTAAAGTATCCTCCATACGGACACCCTCTTGTACATAGATTTCGATATAAACAGGGCCCTCTTCCCTCCCACCCGCGTGTCAAATTGGCAATTCTCGCAATGGTCAGTATTCGGTAATCATAATTATTTCGGATTGATTGTGCCAAATGCTTTTCGATACAATTTAACTCCATTGGTGGCAGAAATTCCCCATCGGGTAGTTGTGGAAGGTTTTCCCGGCGTCCGCTTACACCAATAAATTTTTCCACATACCTATACCATGACTCAATATCCCGATAACGAATCGGCCAATCTACCGCAATCCCGTCTTTCAAATTAGCTGTAAAATCGAGGTCACTCCATCGATAACACTGCCGCCCCCAAGTAAGGGAGCGCCCCCCAACCTGAAACCCGCGCAGCCATTGGAACGGTTTTTCCTGAATATACGGGTGCTCTTCGTCTGACACAAAAAAATGGCGATCTGTTTCGTCCCCGGCCCATGTTTGAACAGGATTACGTTTACTATATTGCTCCGTATTGCGCATCCGGTGGGGAAAATCCCAAGGATTGAGCATCGCTGTAGGGTAGTCTTTAATATGCTCCACGTTATGTCCACGTTCCAGCAACAGTGTCTTCAGCCCTTTCCGAGACAACTCCATCGCTGCCCACCCCCCACTGATACCAGAACCGACAACAATTGCATCATATGTGTTACTTTTTTTATCAATGGCGTACATAATCTTGCATATTAACTGTCAATCAATTAATTACTATTCAGTTGCCCAACTTTTTTGCCCCGCTTTAACAGGTATACATGCTTGATAGGCTCCAGGAATATAATCATAAGCCAAGGCTTGCGTCGCGCCTTCCATCGAAGTACAATAGCTTATGACGGTATATTTTTTCATCAGCTTTAAACCGCTTGGCCCGAAAAGCCGTAGCCTCACCTTCTGGAAAAGAGAATTTTCGTCTCCATTATGCTCGTAACGCATAAGAATTGCAGCCCGATCTGCGTGTTCACAACGCGAAAACGGCTTTCCGAATTTCCTCAAGCTATCCCGTTCTATCGCCTTTAACCACCTCACAAACGACTGCTGTACTTCCGGGGGTTCGCACTCACCGATCAGCTTAACCAAACATGTGGCCACCCCCGCATCGGTTGCTCCTGGCGTATCGGTCCGCGGTATGATTGTCTCGGCAATATCCGCTATCAACGCCAGAGAACCAACCAGTTCAACCGAATATATATTTCTTGTTCTCCAATTAGACGAACCAAACTTAACGAACGAAATCGAAGCGATGACACCCGCTAATGTGGCGATCGTTTTAACAACAGATCTTCTATTCATTGTCGCGGCCCTTTCTGTTAGCATCTTTTCTATAAAGATTCGTATACACTCAATAAATTGACAGCAGCATTTCTCCAAGTAAAGGCCTCGGCCCGGTGTAAACCTTTGATTGTCATTTCTGCTCTCCGCACCTCACTACCTAACACCTGTTCGATTGCTTTAGCCATAGCTGTCACATCCAACGGATTAATAAACATAGCGGAATGACCTGCTACTTCTGGCATTGACGATGTATTGGACGTAATTACAGGCACTCCACAAGCCATAGCCTCTAAAATCGGCAGCCCGAAACTCTCGCGGAGAGAAGGGTAAATAAACAATGTCGAAGCATTATACATCAGCGGCATCCGATCAGGCGAAATATACCCGGGAAAGATAAAGTTGCTAATCAGTGCCGCATAGCCCGAGTGCTGCAGCTGCTGAAGTACTAAAGCCTTAGGATAATCCAAAATTACCAACGGCAAAGGGCTCGTCGCATCGATGAGATATTTTGCATAAGCATCGATTGTATTTTTCGTGTTTTTTTTGGGGGCAGTGTTTCCTAAAAACAACGTAAATTTTTCGGGCAGCCCCATCGACTGTCTG
>CAZXSL010000027.1:0-21545 GCA_964643235.1 uncultured Sphingobacteriaceae bacterium
CCTATTTCCGCGTTGCACCTGAAGATTACACCTTCGTTTTCCATGATGGCAATCCGTCGGTCTATTATCCGTTTTTCGAGTTTGAAATCAGGGATTCCATACCGCAGCAATCCACCCGGCTTGTCGTCGCGTTCATAAACCGTAACGGCGTGCCCCGCTTTGGACAACTGGGCTGCAGCAGCTAACCCTGCAGGTCCGCTACCTACGATAGCAACCTTTTTGCCGGTTTTAAGATGGGAGATGTAGGGCTTGACTAAATTGCGCTTATAAGCGATTTCAATAATGTGTTTTTCGATTTCTTCGATTGCTACTGGTGGTTTGTTGATGCCTAATACACAAGCTGATTCACAAGGGGCTGGACAGATACGTCCGGTAAATTCTGGGAAATTATTGGTGGATACCAATATTTGGTAAGCTTCTTCCCACTTGCCTTTGTATACTGCATCATTGAATTCGGGAATCACGTTGCCCAATGGGCAACCTGAATGGCAGAAGGGAATGCCACAATTCATGCAGCGTGCAGACTGTTTGTAGAGCTCTTCGTCGCTATAGGGTTCGACGAACTCATTGTAATTGTTTTTTCTTGAGGAAACGGAGGCTTTGGCTGGTAATATCCGATCGTATTCCTTAAATCCGGTTGGTTTTCCCATTTTAGTAGAGTTAATTATAAGGTAACCTGTTTTGACTTTTGACGTATCACATTTTTGTATTCTCGAGGGAATACCTTGACAAAGTGTGTCTTTTCCGACTTCCAATCCCTGATTATGGAAGTTGCTAATATGCTGTTTGTTAGATGAACATGTTTTTTTAACAAGCTTAGGATTGCAGTTTCGTCTTCAGTATTCAGCGGGTCGATATCGACCATTTCCATGTTGCAATTATGAGGAAAAGTACCGAGGTTGTCGTAAATCCACGCAATACCGCCACTCATTCCCGCTGCGAAATTGCGTCCGGTTTGACCCAAGATCAGTGCTCGACCGCCGGTCATGTATTCGCAGCCGTGGTCGCCCACACCCTCCACGACGGCAGTTGCACCGGAGTTTCGCACGGCAAAACGTTCGCCCGCTTGTCCACACACAAATAACTGCCCAGACGTAGCACCGTATAAGGCGACATTTCCGATGATGATGTTGTGATGGGGCACGAGTGTGCTAGCTGAAGCCGGATAAATCGCTAGTTGCGCGCCTGACAGACCCTTTCCCACGTAGTCATTGGCTTCGCCAACTAATTCGAAAGACAATCCCTTAGCCGCAAAAGCTCCGAAACTCTGCCCTGCAGAACCTTCAAACCTAAAATTGATGGTGTTGTCGGGCAAACCTTCGGCACCGTAGATCTTCGATACCTCATTTGATAACAATGTCCCGATCGTTCGATCCGTATTTTTGACCTTAAATTCCCCAAAAACGGGTGTTTTCTTATTCAATGCTTTGCGTGATTGTTGGAGTAATCCCCAATCCAGAATCATATCCATTCCATGGTCTTGCGATTCGGTTTGGTAGGGTGTTTGGCCATCGGAGCTGCGTTCGACGTACAGTATCGCGGACAGGTCGATCTTGCCGGCCTTCCAGTGACCAACGTCTTCACGTTTTTTTAGGAATTGAGCCTGTCCTACCATCTCATTGATGGTTCGAAATCCTAATTCCGCCATTGTTTCCCGCAATTCTTCTACAAGGAACCGGAAAAGATTAACAATGTCCTCGGGTTTACCACTAAAGAGTTTGCGGAGTTCCGGGTCTTGGGTGGCCACACCTACAGGGCAGGTATTCAGGTGGCATTTCCGCATCATGATGCAGCCCCCCGCCACTAGGGCAGCCGTCGCTACGCCCCATTCTTCCGCGCCTAGCAGCGTGGCAATAGCAATATCTCGTCCTGTTTTCAATTGACCGTCGGTTTGCAATACGACGCGGCTTCTCAGACTGTTCTTTACCAAGGTTTGGTGTGATTCGGCCAAGCCAAGTTCCCAAGGCAATCCAGTATGCTTGATAGAACTAATGGGCGATGCGCCCGTTCCACCATCATACCCCGCAATCAGGATGACATCGGCATGCGCTTTGGCTACACCGGCCGCAATCGTGCCAACACCGGCCTTGGAAACCAGCTTAACATTGATACGGGCTTCCCGGTTGGCGTTTTTTAAATCAAATATCAATTGTGCTAAGTCCTCGATAGAATAAATATCGTGGTGCGGAGGCGGAGATATCAAACCGACACCGGGTGTCGAGTGCCGCACCTTTGCTATCCAGTCGTCTACCTTATGTCCCGGCAGCTGTCCGCCTTCGCCAGGCTTAGCTCCTTGGGCCATTTTGATCTGCAGCTCATCCGCTTGGGACAAGTATTGGGACGTAACTCCAAAACGTCCTGACGCGATTTGCTTGATAGCTGACCGCATGGAATCGCCATTGGGTAGACGGTTGTAGCGGAGTTCATCTTCGCCGCCCTCGCCCGTATTGCTTTTGCCGCCAATGCGGTTCATCGCGATAGCCAGGGTACTGTGTGCTTCGTGTGAAATCGACCCAAATGACATAGCGCCTGTTGCAAACCGCTTGAAAATGTTTTCGGCTGGTTCCACTTCGTCAATGGGTATAGGTGTGCGATGGCGTGCAAAGTCAAGCAGGCCTCGTAAGGTATACATCCGTTCCTTTTGGTTGTTAACCAATTCCGCATATTTTTTGTAGATTTCGTAATCGCCTGTGCGGCAAGCGTGTTGCAGTAGATGCACCGTCTGCGGATTAAACAAATGTCCTTCTCCGCGTCTTTTCCATTGGTAAATACCCCCTTCCGGAAGCAAGGTTTTGGTATTCCTACTGCTACCAAAACCCCGTCGATGCTTGCATAATACCTCGCGGGCAATATCATCCAGTCCCAAACCTCCGATACGCGATACAGCACCGCAAAAATATCGGTCCACGACGGATTTGTCGATTCCCAACACCTCGAAAATCTGCGCACCATGGTAGGACTGAAGGGTGGAAATACCCATTTTGGAAAAGACCTTCAACAAGCCAGCACAGACGGCCTTAACGTAGTTTTTGGCGAGTTGCGGCCAACTTAAGTCTGTGTCGAGTACATCTTCCTGCTTCAATGTTCGGATCGTAGCTAAAGCCATATAGGGGTTGATGGCAGTGGCACCGAATGCCAACAAACAGGCAAAATGATGTACCTCCCACACATCGCCGGCCTCTACAACCAGGCCAACCGCACCTCGGTATCCGGTATTGATCAAATGGTGGTGTACGGCGGATACGGCCAATAACGAAGGAATGGCCGCATGTTGGGAATCGATGGCCCTATCCGAGAGGATGAGAACTTCAAAACCATCTTTGACAGCATCTTCGGCATATCGGACCAAGCGCTGTAAACCGTCTTCAAGCGAGCCGGGTTTTCCATCGGCTTTAAAATAACATTGAAGGGTTTTGGCTTGGAATATGCCCGTGTCGATGCTCCGCAGTTTTTCTAACTCTTTGCTGGTCAGAATGGGGTGTTCTAACGCTACGCAATGGCAGTGCATTTTGTCTTCATCGAGAATGTTTCCCGCATTACCGATAAAGGTCGCCAAACTCATCACGAGTCGCTCGCGTATGGGGTCAATGGGTGGGTTGGTCACTTGAGCGAAAAACTGCTTGAAATAGCTAGTTAGGTGCTGGGGGTGTTCTGAGAGTATCGCCAGTGGTACGTCTGTTCCCATCGATCCGATCGGTTCTTTTCCGTCCAAGGCCATGGGCGTGATGATGCCGTCCACATCTTCGCGCGAATAGCCGAATATCTGCTGGTATTTGAAAACTGATTCTTTGGAAAGGTGCGTGAACGTTACGCGAGGTTCAGCAAGCTCGGCCATCCTGATTTTATACCGGTTGAGCCAGTCTGCATAAGGCTGTCGGACAACCAGCTCGCCCTTTACCTGTTCGTCTGTCAGAATTTCCCCTTTTTGCATGTCGACTAGGAATATTTTGCCCGGTTGTTGGCGTCCTTTCATGATTATGAGGCTTTCGTCGATCGGCAAGGCCCCGGCTTCGGAGGCGACTACCACGCGGTCGTCAGCTGTGACGGCAAAACGCAACGGTCGCAGGCCGTTCCGGTCCAGCATGGCGCCGATGGCCTTTCCGTCTGTAAAACACAAAGCCGCAGGACCATCCCAAGGTTCCATGAGTGTGGCATGGTATTCGTAAAATGCTTTTTTTAACGGATCCATCTGCGTGTTGCCATCCCAAGCCTCAGGCACTAACATCAACATAACGTGGGCAATACTGCGCCCACTATGCAATAGCAATTCGGCAATATTGTCCAGACAAGCAGAGTCCGATTGCCCGGCATCAGCAACCGGCAATAGGATATCCAGCTCCTCGGCAGTAAAGTAAGGAGAGGATAGAGAACGCATACCGGAATAAAACCAGTTGAGGTTACCCGTCAAGGTATTGATTTCGCCGTTGTGTGCTAACATGCGAAACGGTTGGGCCAGACGCCAAGATGGAAATGTATTGGTCGAGAAACGTGAGTGTACAAGTCCGAACGCTGAGACTACACGTTCATCAGACAAATCCGTAAAATACGAAGCTACCTGATAGGTTGTCAACTGCCCTTTATAAATGATCGTCTTGCATGAAAGAGAAGTGAAGTAGATGTCGTCTTGCGACACGCTGGAATGTTCGCGTACTTTTTTGATGATCAACCTACGGAGTATATATAACTTTCGCTCAAAATCCTCGGTGTCGATTACGCCTTCAGGGCGGGATACGAAAAACTGGATAATGTCGGGCTCAACACTCAATGCCGTAGGACCGATATTCTTTCTGTTGACAGGAACCTGTCGGAAGCCAAGAGGGTGCATACCTCGGGCGGTAGTGGCTTCCTGAATGATTTGCCTACAAATCTTGTTCTTCTTTTCGTCTTTGTCGATGAACACCATGCCCACGCCGTAGTATCCCGGTTCAGCGAGTTGGATACCGAGGGAAATACACTCATCCCAGAGGAATTCATGGGGTAGCTGAAGCATGATGCCAGCACCGTCCCCACTCTCAGAATCACATCCGCATGCGCCGCGGTGTTCCATGTTCTCCAGCATGGTCAGGGCGTCTTTTACCTGCTGATGGGATTTATGTCCCTTCAGATGCGCGACAAACCCGACACCGCAAGCATCATGCTCAAAATCAGATTGATATAGCCCTTTCTTCTGCATTGTTTTTTTCTTTATAATACTTAGATATTCGTTCTTGCTATTGTAAAATTAGTAATTTATTACTGTAAAATTAGATTTCTGTCAATATTTTTTGTAAAAAATTAAATAATGCTAATTATATGGTCATTATGATAGGAAATTAATAATATCAATTTTGTGGCCGTTGGGATAACGATTAAATGGCTATCTTAGCGATAAGTTTGGTGTTCCAAGCTGTACTAAATAAATACCTTTATTGTGAGAATTAAGCACGTTGAAGTTTATCGTTTTTCGATTCCCATGGCGCCATTCGAGATTGCGACGGGCACGATGGATTATGCACAGAATACCTTTATCCGTGTCCATACCAATACCGGCATATACGGGGTGGGAGAGTGTTCTGCTTTTCCGATGATTGTGGGCGAAACACAGGATACTTGTCTAGTTTTAGCCAAGAATTTTGCGCAGATATGGAAGGGTAAGGATCCATTGGATTTAGATAGCCGACTAGGCGAGTTGGACATGTATGTGGCTGGTAACCGGACGATTAAAAGTGCGTTTGATATGGCCCTATATGATTTGGCTGCTAAACATGCCGATTTGCCGCTTTACCGTTTTTTGGGTGGTAAACGACGTGACATAGTCACGGACATTACCTTGGGTATCGGCAGCCCGGAGGAGATGGCGGAAAAAGCAGCAAATTTGAGAGCGGACGGAGCCGAGATACTGAAGATCAAAGTGGGTAAAACACCCGATAGTGATTTAGAACGTATCCGGTCGATTCGGGACGCCGTTGGAACGGATATGCGTATTCGAATTGATGCCAACCAGGGTTGGTCCTTTGACCAAGCCGTGGAAGTTCTGACTGGATTGTTTGAGCACGATATCGAGTTTTGTGAACAACCCATGCGTAGCCATAATGACTACCTGTTGCCTGTGTTGCGTTCGAAAGTTAAGGTACATCTCATGGCCGATGAGTCGGTATATACCCACCATGATGCTGAACGCCTATGCAGGGACGGAGCATGTGACTACATTAACATCAAGTTCTCCAAATCTGGGGGGATACGGGAAGCATTACGCATTCAGGAAAATGCAGCGGCACACGGCATCCCGTGTATGATAGGAGGGATGTTGGAAAGTCGCTTAGCCTTGGCGGCAAAAACTCACTTTGCATATGCGGCAGACAACGTCCGTTTTTATGATTTGGACACCTGTATGGTAGGCCATTTGGAAGACCCGGTTATCGGCGGGGTCCACTACAATGGCTACCGAGTGTCAGTATCGGAAGATGTGGGGATCGGCGCGGATGTAGACGAGGCGTTCCTTAGGGAGTGTGAGCAATGGGTAGTATAAAGCTGTGTGTTGTCGGCTCTTTTGGATGCCCGATAAGTAAGCGACACCAATTATAACTATCATAAATAAGTGAGTAATCTCATATTTCAGCCTGACGCGATACACGACCTGATGGTGTTATTAATCGTACTTTTATAAGTACATAGATCGGAAATATATAAATAGGAGTAATATGAAAGATAAAGTTATGATTGTGACGGGAGCCGCCATGGGTTTGGGGCTTGCCGCAGCAGAGGATTTGGCTCTGAACGGAGCCAAGCTCGTGCTCGTTGACTACAACAAAGAAGGGCTGGATCAAGCTGTGTCCGGTATTAGCGCGAAGTTCCCGAGTATATCCGTGGTATCGGTCGTTGCCGATGTGTCCAAGGAAGCTGATGTGAAAGCTTACGTGGATGCAGCCATGGAAAAATTCGGACGTATCGATGGTCTATACAATAATGCAGGCATCGAGGGCCGGCAGTCGCCCTTGGTCGAATACGACATTGATATATTCAAAAAAGTAGTGGACATTAACCTGATGGGAGTATATTACGGGCTTCGTTATGTCATTCCGGTAATGAAAGAGCAGGGGTACGGCCGAATCGTCAACACGTCATCAGTCGGTGGATTGCGAGGCGTGGTCAACCAAACACCTTATGTGGCAACTAAACATGCCGTGGTTGGGCTGACGAAAAATGCTGCTATTGAGTACGGAAAATTCGGCATCCTGACAAACGCGATTTCGCCCGGCGCCATTTTGACACCGATGGTAGCCGAAGCGTTTAAGCAAGTCAATCCGGACGATCCTAAAGCGGCTGAAGCGGAGTATGCCCAACGCAACCCGACACGTGCACTAGGTAAGCCCGTGGACGTTGCTAAAGTTGTTTCTTTCTTGTTGAGTGAGGACAATCAATACGTCAACGGGCAGACGATTGCTATCGACGGAGGCGAATCCAACCTTTACGGAAATTCCTGACAACAAACTCGATATCCAGTAAAGTGTGGCGGAAACAATTACAGTCCGCGAGAGTGTCTGGACTAGGTAAAAAACGGTATCTGCCTGATGGAAAGAGCCACTTGATTGTGTTTTTTAATGTGTGAGTGTTACAGCCTGTGATTGAAATTGCAGGCTGTATTGTTTATGGGCTGCCCATTGGTATACTGACAAAAAGGGTGTACCTTTGAAATACTTCATTTTTGGGTTTTTCACTCCCGTGGATAAGACTGGTTCCGGCCCGTTTATCTTGACGGCTTTTGCACGTATGTATCTATTCAGGGCGCTCACACATCGGAATTATCGCTTACACTATATTGGGCAAGGTATTTCCTTACTTGGAACATGGATGCAGCGTATTGCCGTCAGTTGGCTCGTTTACCGACTTACGGACTCGGCATTCATGTTGGGGTTTATGGCCTTTGTTTCCCTGCTGCCATCTTTGGTCCTGTCGCCATTAATCGGCAGTTTTGTAGATAGGTATCCTAAATACCGATTGTTGCTTACTACACAGATCGGAATGATGGTGCAAGCCGGTGTGCTTGCCTTGTTGGTAGGGACGGGCTACTTTACGGTAACTTGGATTGTCGTCCTGAGTTTTATCCAAGGGATAATCAATGCGTTTGACGTGACTGTGCGCCAATCGATTATGGTACAGCTGGTTGAGACAAAAGCTGATTTGCCAAACGCCATAGCGTTAAATTCGACAGCATTCAACATGGCCCGTATGGTAGGCCCTGCGATAGGCGGGATCTTACTTGCCAATTATGGGGAAGTCGTCTGTTTCGTTGTCAACTTCTTAAGTTACTTTGTCGTATTGGCAACGTTGTTTGCTATGCGTTTAACCTCCGATCCGGCGCCGGTAAAAACAAAAAGCAACTGGCAAGGTCTCGTTGACGGATTTAAGTATCTGAAAAAATCGACACACCTGTCGTCACTGATCATACTGCTTTCGTTATCAAGTCTCTTCATTATACCTTACACGACACTGCTTCCGGTAATAGCCAAAGAGATGTTTAATGGGAATGCGACGACTTTCAGTTGGTTTGAAAGTGCAGTTGGATTGGGTGCACTAATTGGTGCAGTATACATGGCACGGCTGCCACCGGCAACGAATCTCCGGTATCGGGTTATTGCAGCGGCTATCACATTTGGTGTCGGTATCACGGCATTGTCCTTGACTACTTGGCTGCCGCTTGCCTTATCCTGTACGCTATTGGCAGCCTGTGGGATGATGATACAGAACTCAAGTATCAATACGTACATCCAAACCCACAGTATGCCGGCTTACCGGGCTAGGGCCATCAGTTATTACGTCATGGCGTTCCAAGGGGTATTTCCGATAGGAAGTTTATTTGTCGGATTATTAGCCCAGCATTGGGGTGTACAAGTGACCTTACTCATACAGGGAGTCATTGGCTTATTGATCGGTTTAGGCTTCCTTTTGTATATTTGGCGGAGTTTGTCACAGCGCTTTATCCAGTCGGCTTAAGAATATTTCTCGACATTAAAAAAATGTATTGACAGAATTTCTTTACCAATACCACTTTTGTTTTCCTGACATTTTCACTACCTTGTGGGGATACTGACATGAAGCTATTACTCGTTTGGTTATTTTCACCGTTATTCGTTTTCCATAACGACACTCCTGTTGAATTGCTTTCCTTCCATAACAATAAGCAAATTCCGGACATCATTGTACCCCAAGCGTTGTTGGCATTATCGCATTACCCGATGCTAATGGATACGGATATTCGGTTTTGTTTTACGGATAAACTTAAAGGACCCGTTATGGCCGCACGCCCAGTGCTGACGACTTTGTTACGAAATAAGAAACACAGGGCATACAAAATTCTGATTAATCCGATGTTCAAGCTTAAACATCTTGAAACGCCCATAGATCATATTCCAGATAGCGTGATGATTGGCTGGATAGGGCATGAGTTAGGTCACATCATGGATTACGAGACAAAAAATAGCTGGCAGATGATTGGCTTTGGATTCCGTTATTGGACCTCTTCGCGTTTTATTCGAGAAGCCGAACGGATAGCCGATACCTATGCAACCGAACATGGATTAGGCGATTATATCCTGGAGCATAAGGCATTCGTTTTGGGACATGCAGATTTGCCAGAACATTACAAAGCACGGATTGCAAGACTTTACCTGTCGCCGGACGACATCGTCGAACTAATTACCCAAATGGAGGAAGAAGATCCAGAAGAACAGGAGGATACGCTGGAAGAGGTGGAGGAACGTGAAGCAAATGCTTCGTAAATTTTTATTTTTTTGTTAAAAAACGTATTGGTCCTTGCAAGTTATCAAATTACTCCATTACTTTGTAGCGCAAAGTGCTTTTTAAACATGAACGACAAACAACTCAACACCGAATTACATACGATCCGTACTTTGATGGAGCGGTCGGCAAAATTCATGTCACTTAGTGGTTTGTCAGGTGTCTTGGCCGGTGTCTATGCCTTAGTTGGGGCCGGTCTAGCCTATCTCATCATGTACGGCATGCGGTTCAAATTTCTAAACCATGACCATATTATCAGTGAAAACGGCCTCATGTTGCAATTGGCCGCTATCGCAACAATAGTTTTGATAACGGCATTAGCTACAGCTTTCCTTCTATCCGTTCGCAAAGCACGAAAACAAGGCGATAAGGTATGGAGCCCC
This sequence comes from uncultured Sphingobacteriaceae bacterium, assembly GCA_964643235.1. GTDB lineage: Bacteria > Bacteroidota > Bacteroidia > Sphingobacteriales > Sphingobacteriaceae > CAYRGQ01. The sequence continues at coordinate 10,161 of CAZXSL010000027.1, forward strand.
GCTAGTAAGGGTTTGCTTAAGGCGATTGCAATTCCATTGTTTGCCGGCGGGTTTCTGATTTTGATTTTGTTATTCCATGGGGCATATAGTTTTATTGCGTCTACATGTCTTATTTTCTATGGGTTAGCTCTAGTAGCAGGCAGTCGGTATACATATAGAATGGTGGAGTGGTTGGGTATACTACAGGTGTTGCTGGGGTTGTGGGCGGCTGCGATGCCCGGATTTAGCCTTTTCTTATGGACCCTAGGGTTTGGCTTACTTCATATTGTGTACGGCTCCATTATGCATATAAAATATGATAGGAGGGGGGGCGATGCTAAAGGGGTTTGACAAAGCCTTTGAGAACAGGATACGCTTACAAGTGATGGCCGTATTAATGGCCAATGACAGCTATGACTTCAACTCGCTGAAGGACTTATTGGGCGTAACCGATGGCAACCTAGCATCTCATCTCAAGGCCTTGGAGAAGGCGCAGTATATCCAAGTCCACAAAACGTTTATCGGACGAAAGACTAATACGAGTTACACCGTATCAAAAAAAGGACAGGAAGCCTTTGAACTTCATCTAAAAAGCCTTGAACATTTAATTAACCAACAAAAGAGCTAATTTTTTATACAATTACTTTGAAAAACAAAGCACTTTTAAATACATAAAATGGAAACAGAACAAAAATCATTATTTGATCGCTTACTAGGGTCGGCAGCTACGAAATTAGCCATCATGTTTTTTCTAGTCATCTTGATGCTCATCCCGCTTTCCTGGATTGGGGATTTGATCAACGAACGCCAACGACGATATGAACAGGTAAGTGCGGAAATTTCAATGAAATGGGGGAGTAAGCAGGTGGTGACCGGACCGATAATGGCTATTCCGATTGATGAACAATACAGCCGGGTTGTCATGAATGGCGAAGATGGTCACGAAACGGCAACAAATTCGCGGCGCGAATGGATTTTTCTGTTGCCAGACGAAATAGATATTGTTGCCAACATATCCCCAGAGACCTTGAAACGCGGAATATATGAATCTGTCGTTTACTTGGCGGATATCCGTATTGAAGGTCGATTTGGTGCTTTGGATATGAGTAAGATTTTACTGGACAAGGGAGAGATCAATTGGGCTGGGGCCAAATTGATTTTTGGTGTCAGCGATTTAAAAGGCCTGTCCGCAACACCGAATCTGCGCTGGGCAAACGAAACCTTTATGATGGTTCCTACAGACCAAGCACTACATCTTTTCGAGGAAAACTTAGTGGCTGATATCTCACTTGCCGATGGGGCTTGGTTAGAAAAAGATTTTGATATGAATTTACAACTCAGGGGGTCTAAGTCCATCAACTTCCTTCCACTTGCCGATCACACACATATTATGGTGTCCGGCAATTGGCCATCTTCGAGCTTCAATGGAGCTTTTTTGCCAGATGAACGTATGTTGGACGACACGACCTTCAGTGCCCAATGGGGCCTCCTTGGTTTCAGCCGAAAGCAACCTAAGCAATGGCGCGGCGTAGCGGAACGTATCTATTTATTTAATGGAGTTGATTTTAACGGCGAGGAAGCTAATAGGCGTATTGAAGAGCTCCCACGAAGTGGGCAAATTGCGGTTTCGTCCGATTGGGACATGGTCCAAGTCAATTTTCTCCCCGAAGTAAGCCATTACCAAAAAACAAATAGGGCGGGTAAATACGGTATATTGGTTGTTTTACTGACGTTTGCCTCTCTGTTTTTTACCGAAATCATCAAGAAACAACGCATCCATATCGTACAGTACGTATTAATAGGCAGTGCTATGGTCTTGTTTTATTCCCTTTTATTGGCCATAAGCGAGCATTTGGGTTTCAATACAGCCTATTTTATCGCTGCAGTAGCCACAACTATCCTCAACGTATCCTTCGTTGGTTCCATAACCCGAAGTAAACATACCGCATGGGTGTTCGGCGGGGTTCTGGCCATTTGCTACGGCTTCGTTTTCGTACTGATGCAGTTGAGAGATTTTTCGTTGATTGTTGGTACAGCCGGTGTATTCGTCATCCTAGCTGTGCTTATGTATTTTTCAACCAGAATTAATTGGTACCAATTCGAACAGTCAGCTAACCAAATACGCAAGTAGCCAAAAACGGAGGAGACGGGCTGCATCGGTTTATTTTGATGCAGCGCCGTATTCGTTAACATCAGAAGGTAAACTTGAATGCAATCCCAAACCGGCCAGGCACAAAATGGGAGCCATCATTTAACACCCACATGGGGCGCCAATCAAAGCTGGTCGCTAATGGTGCTCCCGGAATTTTGAACTCTAGCCCCGCAGCCGGACGAATCATGAAGTATGAATCTCTTCGTCGGAGCATTGCTTGCGGGCCGATACCGACGTACCACGAAAGCCCGTTAGCACCGCTGATCTGGTCGTTATATGAGTACTCCGCACCGATAATGGTCCGGTTATCCGCAAACAAGACCATGGCTTGCCCGGCATTATGGGTCGAGAAAAAATGCTTGATGTGTGGCCCCACATAGGTCCTTCCATCGCCAAAATCGATAAATAAACCCGCACCCGTTCGATAAGTTTGTGCTGCTGATTCCTTGGTATAAGCCAACAAACAAAGAGTAATTACAATTGTAAATAAGACAGACTTTTTCATGTTTTCCGATTTGATATAAGAAATAAACTAGTAGCGCTATACAGGCAAAAAAAATACCAATGTTATAGAAAAACAATGAACCATACCATATTAATGAATGTAACCTATTGTTAGATAGATTTTTGAGGGAAATTCTAACACTAAAAAAGCACATGATTTTGACAAAAACAAAGGGCATCAGTAACCGATTATGAAGGTAAAAACATACACAATAATCTAACATAGCAAGCGATTAATTGCCTTGCCCAAGTAAATAACTAGCCGGCCATTGGTCATTTGAACGTCTTATAATCCAACGGATAAACATTTTTGTTGGAATTCCAATATCGATTCCGTAATTTTGCCCGGCAAATAAAACCCATATTTGCCATGCAATTAGACTCCGCAAAATTTGTAGCAGAAGGCCTGACTTACGACGACGTACTGCTTATTCCCGACTATTCCGAAGTTCTACCACGTGATGTCGACACAACAACATACCTGACGAAAGAAATTAAATTAAACATACCCTTGGTATCAGCTGCAATGGATACGGTTACCGGCGCGGACCTAGCTATTGCCATAGCGCAGGCCGGCGGACTGGGCATGTTGCACAAAAACATGACAATAGCCGAGCAAGCCTCCGAGGTGCGTAAGGTAAAGCGTTCGGAAAGTGGTATGATTCAAGATCCGGTTACCCTGTCACAAGACTCCTTGGTAGGAGACGCTTTCAAAATCATGAAAGAGCATCAAATCGGTGGCATACCGATTATCGATGGACAACAGCGACTGGTCGGTATTGTCACTAATCGCGATTTACGTTTCCAGAAAGATATGGGGCGCCCGATTGCCGAAGTGATGACTAAGGACAATCTCGTGGTCGCACCTGTAGGCACCGATCTGATACAAGCGGAGAACATCCTGCAAAATCATAAGATTGAAAAGTTGCCTGTCGTGAACGATAAAGGAGTATTGGAAGGTTTGATTACATTCAAGGATATCCAAAAGTATAAGCATTACCCAAATGCGGCCAAGGACAGCCATGGCAGACTACTTGTCGGGGCAGCTGTCGGCGTTACCGCAGACACAATGGATCGTGTTGCTGCATTGGTCAAAGCTGGAGTAGACGTGATTACCATCGATACCGCCCACGGGCATTCGAAAGGCGTACTAGACAAGCTGCGGGAAGTGAAAACTACTTACCCGGAGCTGCAGGTGATAGTCGGTAACATTGCTACGGCGAAAGCGGCTTTAGACCTTGCCGAAGCAGGTGCTGATGCAGTCAAGGTTGGGATTGGCCCCGGCTCTATTTGTACGACTCGGATCATCGCAGGCGTGGGGGTACCACAGCTATATGCGGTTTACGAATGTGCCAAAGCACTTCAGGGTAAAGGCGTTCCCGTCATTGCGGACGGCGGCATCAAACAAACCGGCGATATTGCCAAAGCCATAGCAGCTGGTGCGAGCACAGTCATGGCAGGTTCGCTGTTCGCAGGTGTGGAGGAAGCTCCGGGTGAAACCATCATCTACGAAGGACGGAAATTTAAGTCCTATCGGGGAATGGGTTCAGTCGAAGCCATGGAACAGGGGTCGAAAGATCGCTATTTCCAAGATGTGGAAGACGATATCAAGAAGTTAGTACCCGAAGGTATCGTGGGGCGTGTCGCTTACAAAGGGACGTTATCTGAGGTAGTTTACCAATATGTTGGTGGTTTGAGGGCAAGCATGGGGTATTGTGGTGCGGCCAATATCGCGGCCTTGCAACAAGCCAAGTTTGTAAAAATTACGGGAGCGGGATTACGCGAAAGCCATCCGCACAATATTTCCATAACTAAGGAAGCACCAAATTACCATAGCCGACCATAACATACGGTAGCAAAAAAGGATATGCGGCACGTACCGTATATCCATTTTGCTTATTCGCAGATGTATTAGCGTTCAACCCGGCCCGGATAAATAGCAAGTGCTTTTTCTAAACAGGCCAGCGCTTTCTTTAACTCATCAGCATTCAGCACGTATGCTAGCCTAACCTCATCTTTTCCTTCGCCATTAGAACTGTAAAACCCAGTACCTGGCGCCATCATGACTGTTTCGTTGTCTAAGTCAAAATGTTCGAGTATCCATTGACAAAACGTGTCCGAGTCATCAATGGGGAGTCTCGCCATCACGTAGAATGCGCCACCCGGATTGGGGCAATAAACGCCGTCAATACGGTTGAGCCCTTCTACTAGCACGTCTCTGCGTCGAGTGTATTCTGCTTTTACCTCGTCAAAATACGATTGCGGCGTATCGATGGCCGCTTCGGCAGCTATCTGTGCGACGCCCGGTGGGCTGAGCCGAGCTTGCGCGAATTTAAGTGCAGCTTGCCACACGTCCCTGTTTTTTGTTACTAAGCAGCCTAACCGAGCGCCACAAGCACTGTAGCGTTTAGATACAGTGTCAAGCAAAACCACATGCTGGTCCAATCCCGGTAGATGCATGGGCGAAATAAACTCTCGTTCGTCATAGCAAAACTCCCGATAAGCCTCGTCCGTGAGTAAAAATAAATCATGCTTGATGCACAATTCCTTTAAAGCTTCCAGTTCATCCTTGCTATAAAGGTAACCAGTTGGGTTGTTTGGATTGCAAATGGCAATGGCTTTTGTCTTTTCAGTAATCAACTCCTCAAAACTGCTAATTTCTGGCAGTGCAAATCCATTATCAATCGTAGACAAAATAGGTTTGACAACGACGCCCGAAGAGCAAGCAAAACCATTGTAATTAGCGTAAAATGGTTCTGGGATGATGACCTCGTCTCCTGGGTTTAAGCAAGCCTGCATGGCGATGGTAATTGCTTCCGATCCTCCGTTCGTAACCAGGATATCCGTCATATCGATGGGGTACCCGAGCCGTTGGTAATACTGGGCCAGCTTGCGTCGATATGAGGCCGTACCTTCCGAAGGCGTATAAGCCCAAATATCGAATGAGATGTTCTTGACGGCATCCAGCATGATTTGGGGGGTGGGAATATCGGGCTGACCGATATTCAGGTAATATACTTTCTTGCCTGCTTGTACGGCTTGCTCGGCGTATGGTGTCAGTTTCCGTATGGGAGACGCCGGCATCAAGATTCCTTTCTCCGAAATTTTTGGCATAATGGTTTTTTTTGCAAAGCTAATGATTTAGGACAAACAAACCAGTTAGTTATTGGACCTAACCACGATTGGAATCGTTTCTTTTCGCTGGGGCGCCTTTGCTTGTAGTTGCTTCTTTGTCCAATAAATACTAACTTGTGCGCCACCGGATCAAAAGAGAAAGGTAAATGTATGAGTGAACAAAAAGCGGCTATAGGCGTGATAGGAGGTGGGAGTTGGCCTACGGCAATGATTAAGATGTTAGGGGATAACAAGCTGCCAAAAGACGTTTATTGGTGGGTTCGCAGCAAAGAAAAAGCAAATTATATTAAGCAATACCGTCGCAACCCGAACTACCTGCGTGCGGTGGAGATAAAGATACCTAAGCGGAATATACACACGGATGTGACCCGTGTGATCCAGTCATCAGATATTGTTATCTTAAATACGCCGGCCGCTTACCTAAAAGAAACACTCAAAGCTGCTAAGCCAGAAATGTTCGAAAATAAAATTGTGGTTTCAGCTATCAAGGGCATTGTGCCGGATGAAAACCAAATCGTTGGGGATTACCTCCAGGAAACCTACGGTATTCCGCTGGAACGCATCGTGGTCATTAGTGGGCCTTGTCATGCTGAAGAAGTTTCCTTAGAAAAGCTGTCTTATCTAACTGTGGCTTGTACAGACACGCAGCGAGCGGGAGAGGTAGCGAGCTTAATTGCCACACGATATATCAAAACTATCGTATCCGATGATATCTATGGAACGGAATATGCGGCAGTATTGAAGAATATTTATGCATTGGCTGGCGGAATATGCCACGGCATCGGATTTGGTGATAATTTCCAGGCCGTATTGGTATCCAACGCTATCCGGGAGATGGCAACTTTTGTGGATGCGATACACCCGATTGACCGTGACATCAAGGAATCGGCTTATTTAGGCGATTTATTGGTGACGGCTTACTCTCAGTTTAGTCGAAACCGCGCCTTTGGAAACATGATCGGCAAAGGTTATAGTGTTAAAACCGCCCAATTAGAGATGAATATGGTTGCCGAAGGGTATTTTGCGACGAATTGTATCCAGCAAATATGCGACAAACATGAAATCGAAATGCCTATTTGCCAAGCGGTATATAACGTTCTATACCTGGGCCATTCCGCAGCAAAGGAGATGAGCGATTTGGCCGATACATTTGTATGATTGGGAGCTTGTTTTCATAAACCAATCTAGGTTCCCATTTTCTTTTTAAATTAGCCGGATAAATATACTTCGACCTGTCGTGCCGGAGTGTGTAAGCAAAACAACTTAATTTATATGGGCATACACCATTCAAAGATCGTTTATTGCATGATGCTGGCTTTGGGGTTGTCTCTGTCTTTTTCTTGTACGGACGAGCAAACCGATGTGTATTACAACGGCATGGTCGTTACCGCCCATCCCGACGCATCCGCTGTCGGCTTGCAGGTACTGAAAAATGGTGGAAATGCAGTAGATGCCGCCGTAGCGGTCAAGTTTGCTTTGGCTGTTGTCTATCCAAACGCCGGAAATATCGGTGGAGGTGGATTTATGGTGTATCGCAGCTCGAATGGCAAGTATGCTAGTCTCGATTTTCGGGAAGCTGCGCCTATCGCAGCACACCGGGATATGTACTTGGATGATAAGGGTCAACCAATTAGCGATTTAAGCTGGCGTGGGCAACTGGCATCAGGGGTACCCGGTGCCGTCGATGGCATGGTCAAGGCGCATTTACGATACGGAAAGCTTCCCTGGGCAACATTATTACAACCGGCTATCGACCTGGCCGAAAATGGATTTGCGCTCACGGCAATGCAAGCACAGGAATTAAACCGCATCAAGGGAAGCCTGATAAAGTATAACCCAGACGGCACGGTTCTTATCAACGACGGCGACTGGCAGGAAGGTGATACCTTGGTTCAGCGTGAATTGGCAGAAACTCTATTTCGAATAGCCAATGAAGGGCGTAAGGGCTTCTATGAAGGTGTGACGGCTGATTATATTGTAGCTGAGATGGGGAGGGGAAACGGCATCATCACACACGAGGATTTAAAAGCTTATGAGTCCAAGTGGCGGAACCCCATCGAATCCACGTATCGGGGGTACCGCGTTGTATCGATGTCGCCACCATCGAGCGGCGGCATTGCACTCATTGGTATGTTGAAATCCGTGGAGGCTTATCCACTTGCTGATTGGGGGTTCCAGCAAGACTCGACCATCCGTGTGATGGTGGAAGCTCAGCGTCGCGTATACGCCGACCGAGCGAGTTACCTCGGCGATCCCGATTTTTACGATGTCCCAATTATGCAATTACTCGATTCAGCATATAATGCAGGAAGGATGCAAAACGTGGATTTTGCGAAAGCTACACGCAGTGGCGATATCAGTGCGGGATCATTGGCCCGGACTGAATCCGAAGAAACCACGCATTTCTCGATTGTGGATGGGGAGGGAAATGCGGTATCCATCACAACGACCATTAACGGTTCGTACGGTTCCCATGTGGTTGTGGATGGAGCGGGATTTCTCCTTAATAACGAAATGGACGATTTCGCTGTTAAACCCGGTGTGCCGAATATGTACGGCTTAGTAGGGGACGAGGCAAATGCCATCGAACCTGGCAAACGAATGTTAAGTTCGATGACACCTACTATTTTAGAACGTGACGGAAAATTAGCATTGGTTGTTGGCACACCTGGCGGATCGACAATTATGACGACGGTATTCCAGATCATTCTCAATGTAGTCGATTTCGGGATGGACATCCAGGGAGCGGTGGATGCACCTCGTTTTCACCACCAATGGCTTCCTGATGAAGTGTGGGCTGAAGGTGCTGCTATCGACTCACTTACGCGTGTCTCTTTGATAAAATCAGGATACGACATTAAATCCCGAAATGCGATTGGTCGGGTGGACGCAATCCTAGTCGACCGGGAGGGCGGCATGACCGGCGGGGCAGACTCCCGCGGAGATGACACGATTGCAGCTTATTAGCGTCGCAAAAGGAGGAGTACAAAACTGTAGACATTACGACAAAAACGATAACATGACAAAGGAACAAATAGCTGAGACATACAAAAACATACAACACGAGATTACGACAGCTATCGAAGCGCTGGATGGCAAGGCTACTTTCGTAGAAGAGTTGTGGGCAAGGCATGGAGGCGGAGGTGGGCGCACCCGCGTCATACAGGATGGCGACATACTTGAAAAAGGTGGCGTCAACTTTTCGGCGGTGTACGGTAAGCTACCAGATGCCATAAGAAAAGCATTCGGTGTGGAGGAAGGGGAGTTTTTTGCGACGGGAGTATCCATTGTTATCCATCCAAACAACCCGCTGGTGCCCATTATCCACATGAATATCCGCTATTTTGAATTGAGCGAGGAGGTGCGATGGTTTGGAGGTGGTATAGACCTGACACCACACTATGTGGATGAGGAGGATGCTCGTTTTTTCCACCTCGCACTCAAAGAGGTCTGTGATCGTTTTCACCCTGACTTTTACCAACGTTTCAAGACTCATGCAGACAATTATTTTTACATCAAGCATCGGGATGAAACGCGTGGGATAGGAGGGATATTCTACGACAGGCTGACTCCAGAAAATACCGACATTTCATGGGAGGACATTTTTGAGTTTTCATGTGCGGTTGGGCGTTCTTTTGCGCCTATCTATGCGGAGTTAGTTAACCGGAATAGGCAAAAAGTGTATACAGAAGCTCAAAAAGAATGGCAATACATCCGAAGAGGGCGTTATGTAGAATTTAACTTAGTTTATGACGCCGGAACCAAATTCGGCTTGGAAACTAATGGACGAATTGAATCTATTCTGATGAGTTTACCGCCACAAGCACAATGGCCATATGACTACCAGCCGGAGCCGAATAGCGAGGAAGCAAAGACCGTGGGGCTGCTCAAAAAGGGAGTGAACTGGGTGTAGACTTAGGTTTTTGTAATATAAAAACCTCATAACAAAGACTGGCTGCTTGACAAAACGCGATGCATAAGTACGGGCTTGCAGCAAGTCTCAGCTTTTCTCCTGCATAGCTATAAACCAGAAGCCTCGGGTTGATTCCGAGGTTTCTGGTTTTGTAGATCAAGAACCGCCTAAAATTTATAGGTTAAGCCTACGCCTAATATCTGTCTTACTTGGAGGGCTGGACGATCGGTGCCTGGCTGAGGAGTTCCGTTCACTTGTCTTGGAATCAGTGTGTTGTCGTCGTATATTAGTTGCAGTCCGCCGTTGACGGATATGTAGTCATTCACTTTCATGAACAGGTTGAGTGTATAGTCGACATCCACATTTTGCGGATCTTCCAAGTAATTGGAATAGAGCTTTAAGATGTTTTCAATACTGATGTTTTCCATTAAATCTACTTTGTAATACGCATCAAACGAGGCACCGAATTCAAAACGCGTAGTTGAACCAGGTTCGACACCGAAGGCACCTTGGCTTGATAGTTCATCGTTAGTGACAATGATTAACCTTCCCGAAGCAGGAGATAAGTTAAAACGAAGATTTTCCGAACGCCGGTAGGCAAAACCCGGCCCGAAGCTCAAGTAAGCGGGTGCAAATGATGTGGATATCAGCGTACGGTTCGTGTTATCATCGGCGTACATCCAGCCATCGGCAAACTGGGTGTTGAAATTCGCATAAAATGTATAGTACCAAAACTCGCTAGCCTGATATCCTAGAAGGCTATTGACGACAAACCTGTCATCATTTTTCCGCCAATCCGTAATCTTTTGGTGAGTCAAACCGTATGCCGCAATAACCTTATTGTCCCAGCTCCACTTTTCTTTTTTATAATTGAAATCGTAGTTAAGCAGGAGGTTAGCAGCAAAAGAGTTGACACCACCGGCAGCCCAATTCGAAAAAGAGCTTTGGTTGATCAGAAAGGTGTGCTCTCCGGATATCGTCCACGTGGTGTCCGCCGTTTCTTCTTGGGCGAGTGACGGTAGGGAGAATACTAAAAATACTAAGAGTAGGGGTAATGTTGAGTGTCTTTTCATTTTTGTGTCTATTTATTTTATCGATAGGCTCATCCTTTGATGATACAACGTCAGCAAAAATACTCCTTTAAGCCATAACAAAAGGAAATCAACGGCGATTCTTTGATGAAAAGTTGACGTAAAACAGCTCAAGGATGACCAAAAGCATGTATATTCGGCCGATTAAGTCTAGTCGGGCAGAAACAATCGGAAACCGACAACTTCGACGCAACTAGCAACAAGAGGATGAAATTAACACTATTGTGTATAGGGAAGACCGATGAAGACTATCTCCGGAAAGGGATAGACAAATATCTTCAGCGTCTCAAACATTATCATATCCATTGTGAACTCTTCGTGATTCCGGATTTGAAAAACACAAAAAAACTAAGTGAAAAACAGCAGCAGGTAAAAGAGGGGCAAGCTATCCTGAAACAGATATCGGCCACGGACATGCTTATCTTGATGGATGAAAGAGGAAAAAGCTATCGGTCAATCGAATTTGCAGCCTTTTTTGAAAAGCAGATGCTTAACAGCGTCCAACATATCGTTTTAGTTATAGGCGGCCCATATGGTTTCGACCAAGCTGTGTACGACCGTGCTAACTCCATGGTCTCTCTTTCTAAGATGACCTTTTCCCACCAGATGGT
>CAZXSL010000028.1:0-20927 GCA_964643235.1 uncultured Sphingobacteriaceae bacterium
GCTTCGACGACCTGCGCGACAACATGGCGCAAACGCCCGAATCCCTTGTACAGGGCAAGCTGCATTTTGCGATGGTGGATGAGGTGGACTCCGTATTGATTGACGATGCGCGGACCCCGCTGATCATCTCCGGGCCGATACCGCGTGGCGACGAGCACGAGTTTTATGAGTTGAAACCCCGCATCGAGCGCCTCGTCAATGCCCAAAAGTCATTTGTGCACGGCGTGCTGAACGAAGCCAAAAAGGCGATTGCCGAAGGCGATACGGATCCTGAGGGTGGCGGATTGGCGCTCTTTAGGGCACACCGCGGGCTCCCGAAAAACAAGGCACTCATCAAGTTCCTGAGCGAGGGCAACAACCGCCAGGTCTTGTCTAAAACCGAAAACTTCTACCTGCAAGAGCAAAGCAAGCACATGCCCAAAGCGGATGCTGAGCTTTACTTTGTCATCGACGAGAAGAACAACCAGGTGGAGCTAACCGAGAAGGGTATCGAGCTGATTACCGCATCGGGCGAAGATCCGAACTTTTTCATCATGCCGGATGTGGGCTCCGAGGTAGCCGACATCGAGCGCATGGATATCCCTGCCGAGGAGAAGGTGGCCAAAAAGGATGCGTTGATGCGTGATTTCTCGGTCAAGGCCGAGCGTATCCACTCGATCAACCAGTTGCTGAAGGCTTATACCCTGTTTGAGCGCGATGACGAATACATCATCGAGGACAGCAAGGTGAAAATCGTGGATGAGCAGACCGGCCGTGTGATGGAAGGCAGGCGCTATTCAGACGGCTTGCACCAAGCCATCGAGGCCAAGGAGAACGTCAAGGTGGAGGACGCTACCCAAACGTATGCGACCATTACGCTGCAAAACTATTTCAGGATGTACCACAAGCTGGCGGGGATGACGGGTACAGCCGTTACCGAGGCTGGCGAGTTGTGGCAAATCTATAAACTGGACGTGGTGGAGATACCGACCAATATCCCCATACAGCGAGACGATCGCCACGACCTGATCTACCGCACCCAGCGCGAAAAGTACAATGCCGTAGCTGAGGAAATCCAAAACCTGACCAGCGAGGGGCGCCCCGTATTGGTGGGTACCACTTCGGTCGAGACGTCTGAATTGCTGAGCCGGATGTTGAAGCTGCGGGGCATCAAGCATAACGTATTGAACGCGAAGATGCACCAGCGCGAGGCGGATATTGTCGCTGAAGCCGGGCAAGCGGGGACGGTAACCATTGCCACCAACATGGCTGGTAGGGGTACGGACATCAAGCTGGGTGAGGGAGTGAAAGAGGCTGGTGGTCTAGCTATTATCGGTACTGAGCGGCACGAGTCGCGCCGGGTAGACCGGCAGCTACGCGGACGTGCCGGACGGCAGGGCGACCCGGGGTCGTCCCAGTTCTTCGTGTCGCTCGAAGACAACCTGATGCGTTTGTTTGCCTCGGAGCGTATTTCGAAAATCATGGTGCGCATGGGCGTGGAGGAAGGCGAAGTCATGCAGCACAGCATGCTGACCTCATCCATTGAGCGGGCACAGAAGAAAGTAGAGGAAAACAACTTCGGTATACGGAAACGGCTGTTGGAGTATGACGACGTCATGAACTCGCAGCGTACGGTTATATACAGCAAGCGGCGCAATGCCTTATTTGGCGAGCGCTTGGATGTCGATCTCAACAATACGATATACGATGTAGTGGAAGAGATTGTCGGCGATTTCAAGGAGGCAGGTTCGTATGAAGAGTTCCTGTTGGAGGTTATCCGCATTTTCTCTGTCGAGCCGGCAATCAGCGAGGAGGAGTTTGCCAGCACCTCGGTATCGGGGCTTGTTGAGCAGCTTTTTGCGCAGCTGAAAAGCCATTACGATCACAAATCGGAACGCATTGCTGCACAGACCATGCCGTTCCTGACCGACGTATTCAATACCCGGGGCGAGCAGATCGAGAACATCATTGTTCCGTTTACGGACGGTATGCGGGGTGTACAGGTGGTCACCAATCTGAAGAAATCGATCGAGACAGCAGGTAAGGAGGTGTTCAAGTCCTTTGAAAAAGGGGTGGTCCTGGCTTTGATTGACGAGGCTTGGAAAGAGCACCTACGGGATATGGACGAATTGAAACAGTCTGTCCAAAATGCGGTATACGAGCAGAAAGACCCCATCATCATTTATAAGATGGAGGCTTTCAACCTGTTTAAGGTTATGCTGGTTGAAATGAACAAGGAAATTGTCAGCTTCCTGTTCAAGGGTGAGATTCCTACGCAGCAGCCTCAGGATGTCCGTGAGGCACGTCCTCTGCCCCGGCAGGAGGCACGGATCAAGACCTCAAAGCCAGAGCTGGTCACATCAGGCGGGGGTGGTGCACCCGCTCATGACACCCGCGAAGTACAGGTAACACAGCCTATCCGCAACGAGCAGAAAGTGGGCCGTAACGACCCATGCCCTTGCGGTAGCGGCAAAAAATATAAAAACTGCCACGGCTAGCCGGTACATCCGCTACCGACTGGCCCGGCCCAAAACAGTTTTAAATGATAGCTAAAGGCTTATATTCATTGGTTTGTTTCCTGTTTGTGGCAAGTCTATCTGCCCAAGCACAGCGCAAGGGGCAGGTGGTGGTCATCAAGGACCCCCGCATCGAAGCCCTACAGGAGCTTCGGTTTGGTTCACGGATTGATGCTGGGAGCACGAGCCATGCGCAACCAGTAGACAAGACAACAGCTACCCGCACGACACAACGTGGTTTCCGTGTCCAGATTTATTCCGGGCCGAACCGCAACGAGGCCTATGCGGAGCAGGCCCGCTTCCAACGGCTGTATCGTGATATCGATACGTATGTCTCATACGAAGAGCCCAATTACCGTGTGAAGGTGGGCGACTTTAGGGGGCGAACTGGGGCCACTCGCCTCATGCAAAGCTTAAAGGGGCAGTTTAACAACGTCTTTATCTTTACGGAAGACATCTATGTTTACCATTAATTGGTGTTGATATGTACACCCGAGGCACATGATCAAAGAACAAGTAAAGCAACTAGCCAAGGACATTCATGCGGATACTGTCGCCATCAGACGGCACTTGCACCAATATCCAGAGCTGTCGTTTCAGGAGCATCAGACTTCAGCTTTTGTGCAATCGCGCTTAGCGGAGTTGGGCATTCCTTATCGAATCATGGCCGAGACTGGTGTGGTAGGCGAGATAACTGGTGATTTGGCGTCTGCCGATCGCGTGGTTGCCCTGCGTGCTGATATGGATGCTTTGCCTATCCAGGAGGTGGAAGGGCGCCCCTACGGGTCGAAGCACGCCGGCATCATGCATGCCTGTGGCCATGATGCGCACACGGCTTCCCTGCTTGCCGCCGCACGGATACTCAAAAAACTGACGCCCCATTTCGGGGGCACCATCCGGTTGATTTTCCAATTGGGCGAGGAGCGGTTGCCGGGTGGGGCTAGCCTGATGATCAAAGAAGGTGTGCTGGAAAACCCTAAGCCGGAAGCGGTCGTGGGCCAGCATGTTATGCCACAGCTGCCCGTAGGGAAGGTGGGCTTCCGGGCGGGTAAGTACATGGCTTCTACAGACGAGCTGTATATGACCGTAACCGGACGTGGGGGACACGGTGCGCAGCCCCAGCAGAATATAGATCCCGTCGTCATTACGGCGCACATCATTACGGCTTTGCAGCAGGTGGTTAGCCGATTTGCGGATCCGCGCATACCATCGGTGCTTTCTTTTGGAAAAGTCATTGCCGAGGGGGCAACCAACATCATCCCCAATGCGGTGTACTTGGAAGGCACCTTCCGCACGCTTGACGAGGAATGGAGGAAGGAAGCTCACCAACGTATGCGTAAAATAGCGGAGGGCATAGCGGACAGCATGGGCGCAAGCTGCGATTTCGATATCCGGGTAGGTTATCCCTTTTTAGTGAACGACGAACAATTGACCCAGCAGACTCGGCAGTCGGCGGAAGAATACCTCGGAGTGGAAAACGTGCTCGATCTCGATGTCTGGATGGCGGGTGAGGATTTTGCATACTACTCTCAAATAGCGGATGCCTGTTTTTACCGCCTGGGGACGGGTAATACCGAGCGGGGGATAACCGCAGCGGTGCATACGCCTTCATTCGATATCGACGAGGGGGCATTGGAAATCGGCGCGGGTTTGTTTGCATACATCGCTTTGAGGCGCCTGGGTGTGGAATAAAACGTATTCGTGTCATGTCTTCGCACCACATTGTCAGGGAAGATCAGGAGCCGGCACTTATCCTGGAAGATTGGCAGGGCTTGGATGAAGAGCTGCTCCACCAATTACTGGAATGGAGCCCGACGCTCATTACCTCCGACCAGCTCGTTACCGACCTGATAGCCCGGCAAACCAAGGTTGACATCGTCATTGGCACGGCAGACCCTCGCCCCCTGCAAGATACCATCCGGTTTATCTATAGTCCAGAACCTTTCGTCGATACGGCAATCCAATATTTAATAAAGCAGGGATACCAAGCGGCATACTTAGTCAGCAGCGGCGTCCGCCCGGAAAGCTTGCTATCATACGTCCCTGACATCACGGTCACACTTTTTTCAGACGGGGTGCGCTATTATCCGGTCCGTTCGGGGTTTTCCAAATGGAAGCCCAAGGGCGAAACAATATACATTGGGGATGCCGAGCGCCTAAGCTATACGGGACTAAACCCCATCGGCACCAAGCAGTTCCAAACCGTGGATGACGGTTTTTTCACGCTCTCCTTTCCGCAGGAACGTGTTGTTATAGGTGAACGATATTCATTCCATTCCACTGAACATGCTTGAACACATGACGATTTCCCACGCCTCCGCGGCGGATTTACCCCTTATCCAACGATTGGCAAATGAAATATGGTGGCCGGCTTATGGCCATATCATCCCGCATGGGCAGATCAGCTTGATGCTGGGCGAGCTGTATTCGGAAGAGGCCTTGGCACGGCAAGTGGCCAGTGGCGGTAATTTCCTGATTGTACGCCTAGGTCCGGATCCTTTGGGGTTTGCCGAATACCGGGAAAAGCCATCGGATCCGCATGTGATGCGCATGGAAAAGCTATACGTCGGCCCGCGTGCACAAGGTCGTGGTGTAGGCCGCCGACTGATTGCTTTCATCGCTGATCGTGCCCGCGAATTGGGCAAAACCATGTTGGAGCTGAATGTAAACCGCGGTAATGAGGCTGCCATCGGGTTTTACCACAAAAACGGGTTTGAGGTGGTCGCCGAAACCGACGCACCCTACCACGAGTACGTGCTGAACGACTATGTAATGCAGAAAGCGTTATAGCCGTGTTAATCGTCTAACACGCCCCGTGATACGACAATGCGTTGTATTTCGGACGTCCCTTCGTAAATCTGGGTGATTTTAGCATCGCGCATCAGGCGTTCGACATGGTATTCCTTCACGTATCCATATCCTCCATGTATTTGCACGGCTTCCACGGTTGTGCGCATAGCGACCTCCGATGCATATAGCTTGGCCATGGCACTGGCTTGGGTGTAGGACTGGCCATTATCCTTGAGCCAGGCGGCTTTGAGGCACAGCAAGCGTGCGGCTTCGATCTCCGTTGCCATATCGGCCAGCTTAAACTGGATGGCTTGGTGCTCGGCAATGGGCTTGCCAAAAGCTTTGCGCTCCTTGGCATAAGCTTTGGCCAATTCATACGCTCCGGAGGCGATGCCGAGGGCCTGGGCGGCAATGCCGATGCGGCCACCTTCGAGTGTTTTCATCGCAAACTTGAATCCAAAACCGTCGTCCCCGATACGGTTGGCTTTGGGAACTTTAACATCGGTAAACATCAGCGAGTGGGTATCTGATCCCCGTATGCCCAGTTTGTTTTCCTTGGGTCCGATGGTGAATCCATCCATGCCTTTTTCCACAATCAAGACGTTGATGCCCCGGTGGCCTTTGGATTTATCGGTTTGGGCCATCACGAGGTAAACCGAGGCTGTGCCACCATTGGTAATCCAGTTTTTTGTTCCGTTTAGGAGGTAGTGGTCGCCTTTATCCTCCGCGGTCGTCTGTTGTGATGTTGCATCTGAGCCGGCTTCGGGCTCGGAGAGGCAAAAGGCTCCGATGATTTCCCCTGCGGCCAAGGGCTTGAGGTATTTTTCTTTTTGCTCTTCGGTTCCGTATTTTTCGAGGCCGTAGCAAACCAGCGAATTGTTGACGGAGAGTACGACTGAAGCGGATGCGTCAATCTTGGAAAGCTCTTCCATTGCCAGTACGTAAGACACGGTATCGAGTCCGGCCCCATTATATTCGGGCGAGACCATCATACCTAGAAACCCCAGTTCGCCCAACTTTTTAATCTGCTCGGCGGGGAATTGTTGTTGTTCGTCGCGTTCAATGACACCGGGTTTGAGTTCAGTTTCGGCAAAATCACGGGCTGCGTCACGAATCATTTTTTGCTCTTCGGTAAGTTCGAATATCATAATATTGGTTTTATTTTGTGGCTAGATACCGGGCTCCTTGATTTCGAGGAGGTCTTGTATCAATTGCAAAGTTCAAAAATAAGAAATATTGCTATGCTTACATAGTATTTTTGTGGATCCCGATATCGCTGCGCTCATCGGGGCGTCACTACGCTCCGTTTACTTATTTGCTTATCTGCGTATTCGCTTATTCGCTGATCCCGATATCGCTGCGCTCATCGGGACGTCGCTACGCTCCGTTTGCGTATGTGGGGATTACGAAACTGCTTTGGCGATTGTAACTACGCTGACTCGTACGCCTTGGTGGGCGAGCAGTGCTTCGGCGCAGGCTTCGATCGTGGCTCCGGTTGTCAGCACGTCGTCTACGAGCAGAACATGGCGGTTTTCTATGCGTTCCGGTTGGGACACGGCGAATGTGCCGCGCATGTTTTGATAGCGTTCGAAGCGTGTTTTTCGGGTTTGGCTATCGCCGGACTTCATCCGTAGCAGCCCATCACACCAGGCGGGCTTGCCCATGGCTTCGGAAAGTCCATATGCAAACGAGTCGCTTTGGTTGTATCCTCTTTTTTGGAGTTTTCGGGGGTGCAGGGGAACGGGAATTACGATATCCACTTCTGCAAAGCGGCGGACTTCGCGAAGGATAGCGCCGTATCGTTGCCCCATAATAAGCCCTATGCGTGGTGTGTTACGGTATTTGAAGTGGTGCATGATGCGTTGCACGCGTGATTCTTCGCGGAAAAACACGAATGAAGCTGCCGCTTCAACCCTCACTTTGCCCCATAATTGGCGTGCTGTGCCGTTATCTACCTTCAAATGAAAGTCTGTATAGGGCATGTTGTACCAGCAATCCGTGCAGATTAGGTCTTCGCGGTAGTTTAATAGCCGGTCGCACCCGGTACACGTATTGGGAAAAAACAGGTTGGCAAACCCATGTATGTAATCGGCCAGTTTCATCATCCTTGTGGTGCGGCCGGAGCTGGTAAGCGTATGCTATCAGGCTTCTTGCTTCACAGCAAGTTGCCCACATGCGGCATCGATGTCCTTACCCCGGCTACGCCTGACATTGGTTGTTATACCTTCTTTGCGGAGCAGTGCCGCGAAGCGGTCTATTTTGTCCTCCTCGGCATTCAGGAAATCCGCGAATGCGATGGGATTATATTCGATGATGTTTACTTTGCAAGGCAGGTGCTTGCAAAATGCTGCCAACTCCCGCGCATCACTGAGGCTGTCGTTTACCTCTTGGAACACGATATACTCGTAAGTGACCGGGTTTTTGGTTTTGGCAAAATAGTATTTCAGTGCCTCGGCCAGAGACTTCAACGAATTTTGCTCGTTGATGGGCATAATCTCGTTGCGCTTGGTATCGTTGGCCGCATGGAGGGACAGTGCTAGGTTAAACTTTACTTGATCGTCGCCCAATTTTTTTATCATTTTGGCAATACCAGCCGTCGACACCGTGATGCGCTTTGAAGCCATGTTCAGCCCATCGGGAGCGGTAATGCGATCGATGGAGCGCAAGACTTGAGCATAGTTAAGCAAGGGCTCGCCCATGCCCATATAAACGATGTTGGTCAGTGGTTTACCGTAATGTTCTTCGGCTTGCCGACTGATGAGCACAACTTGGTCGTAAATTTCATCAGCATTCAAGTTTCGTTTACGGTCCATGTAACCCGTTGCACAAAATTTACAGGTGAGGCTGCAGCCCACCTGCGAGCTGACGCAGGCGGTCATCCTGTCCTCAGCCGGGATCAACACCCCTTCGATAATGTGCCCATCATGCAAACGAAACGTACTTTTGATGGTGCCGTCCGCACTTTTTTGCATCTGGTGTACCTGTACAGCGTTGATCTGAAACTGCCCTTCAAGCTGTTCGCGCAATGGCTTGCTTAGGTTGCTCATCGCAGAAAAATCGGTACAAGACTTCTTCCACAGCCATTCGTAAACCTGCTGGGCACGAAAGGGTTTTTC
The DNA here is from genome assembly GCA_964643235.1 of uncultured Sphingobacteriaceae bacterium. GTDB lineage: Bacteria > Bacteroidota > Bacteroidia > Sphingobacteriales > Sphingobacteriaceae > CAYRGQ01. The sequence continues at coordinate 8,402 of CAZXSL010000028.1, forward strand.
GCCCATGGCAACGAAACGTGATGTAAGTGTTGCCAGGTCTAAACTCCGGATATCTGTCTTCTTTTTTTCCATACGATTGTCCACAAAGATAACGCATTTATCGTTAACATGTTCTTGCTCTTGCATAAAGGGGCAGACGACAGCCGTCTGTTTGTCTGCTATTCTCGCCAGGCCACAGCGGTGCAGGGTGGTTTTCTGGGTGCCTTTGCATGGGTTCTTTAAGGCAGAAAACAAGGGTGATATGGGTCGTTTGTTACAGAAAACCAAGCGTATGGCACTCAAGGCGACAAAATAGTGAAGATGCTAGAGAGGTTAATTTACTTATTTACTGACACTTAACTTATTTACACGGCAGCGGACGATAAAGGGCGACAAAAAAAACACGCTTTTGCCCTATTTTTTATGAAAGTTTGATACCTTTGTTATGTTAGCATGCAACCAACCTTTTCAGGGCCTGTTTCTTGGATAGCTTCTGTTGCGTCTGATTTCAGACTTTAAAGCTAAACGGTCGTGTTTTGGTGCTCGCCATCACGAGAAACAGAAATGCAACAGAAACCGTGTTTTGATGATCATGAATAGGCTGTTTTCCGCAGATTACGTTCTCCCAGTATCGGGAGGCCCAATTAAAAATGGCGTTGTTAAGGTAGGACCAAACGACGAGATTCTAGGTGTATACGCATCGCCAGACGATCCTGAAATCGATGGCCCTATCGTTCGGTGTGAGGGTATTATCGTCCCGGGTTTTGTCAACACCCATTGTCACCTTGAGCTTTCACACCTGAAAGGTAAAATCCCGAAACATACCGGGCTTATTTCTTTCTTAGAGCAGGTGATGTCCACGCGTAAGGCAAGCGAGGCCACGATCCGGAAGGCTATGGAAGCGGCGGATGAGGCGATGTACAAAAACGGGATTGTTGCGGTCGGTGATCATGCTAACAGCTCTATTTCCGCAAATCTGAAAGCCAAGAGCAAAATACACTACCATACTTTCATTGAGGTCATGGGCTTCGATGCGGCGCTCGCTGAGCAAAGGCTGAACGAAGCGGTATCGGTTAGGGAGGCCTTTGAGTCGACCTCCTCCTCCTTGACCCTCCATGCACCCTATTCGGTTTCTAAGCAATTATACATGATGTTTCGGGCTATGGTGGGGTCTGATGGGCCTATACTGAGCATACACAACCAAGAAAGCGAAGAGGAGAACAGACTGTACCGGTATAAGACCGGGCAGTTTATCGATTTTTATGATCGAATGGGTGTGGATATCGGCATATTTAAGGCGCAATCGAGAAATTCTTTGCAAACCACCGTACCGTATCTACCCAAGAATAGTCCTTTGATTCTTGTGCACAACACGTTTACTACAGCCCGGGATATATTTTTCTTGGAGCGGATGGCCAAACAAGTGACGTGGTGTCTGTGCCCGAATGCGAACGAGTACATCGAGTCGGCCCTTCCAAAAATCAGGAACTTCATACAGGGGGACTTTCCAATTGCTGTCGGCACCGATAGCTTAGCGTCCAACGATCAGCTGTGTATACTCTCCGAGCTGAAAGCGCTACACGCTGCTTTTGATGGGTTGGATTTACAAACGACCATCCGCTGGGCGACGATCAATGGCGCGAACGCATTAGGGATATCCAATCGGTTTGGTTCGCTTGAGCAGGGTAAACAGCCCGGGCTCAACCTTATCAGCCATACAAACGGGTTTGGGCTGACAGCGCAAAGCCAGGTGGAGCGGCTCGTTTAAGCCCGTTGCCTGCGATTAGCCTCGAGGGGGCAAGTTAGCGTTTACGCGCTCAGCCACTAGGTCAAACACCCGCTGGTAGATCAGCTTGAACCAAGCCGTAAACATTTCGGGGGTTTCTTCGATTCCCTGTTCAATTTCCTGCCGTGTGCTCCACTTAAAATCGTGCACCTCCGTTTCTACTGGGCGTGGCTTGTCTTCGCTCCATCCTATAAAAACGTGGTCCCATTCGTGTTCGGTCAGGCCGTTTTCAAACGGGGCTCGGTATTTGAAGCTAAATGCGAACTGCAGATCGGCCTCCATACCCATCTCTTCGGCCAAACGCCGGTGTGCGGCGTGATGTGTTTCCTCTCCCGGAGCCGGGTGGCTACAGCAGGTGTTTGCCCACAATCCTGGTGTATGGTATTTGGAAAGGGCTCGTTGCTGAAGTAACAGCCGCCCTTCTTTATCAAAAATAAACACACTAATAGCCCGATGAAGTACGCCCTTCACATGGGCTTCCTGCTTACCCATGGTGCCTATTTGGGTGTCATTCTCATCCACCAATATGACCAGATCTTCCTTCATTCCTCCTCTTGTTATACGGTTTTAACGTGTTTCTCGTCGTAGTTTTCGATATCGACAATATACCTGTTTTTGACCAAGAAGTCAAACAAAGGTTTGGCTTCTTCCGATACCGGCATGTTCTCGGTCGTCACGATCTCGTTTTTTTGCTTGTCTAGATACGGATAGGCGTAGAGCTTGACGTTTTTGCTAAACATCCCGCTGATATACGCCAGCAATTCGTTGGAATAATGCTCTTCGTTGTAGTTTTTGGAATTGAATATGTTGCTCAAGTTGGAGATGTTGGTTGAAATCCCCATGTTATTGGGCTTAAACTGGGTAATGTATTCGGCCAGGTAATTATTGCGTCTGAAGTTGGACACGATGATTGTATTTCCGGTGCTGCACAGGTATTCCGCCCGCTGGGCGAAGTAAGCCAGGTCTTCGGCGGTGAATGCCTGCTCATCGGCCAGGGCGTTGCTCATCAGCACCTCGATCATGACCACCAGGTTGCTATCGTCCACGCCCGGATTTCGCTTGAACTGCTCCACTGCCAGGTTGAACAGGTCGAAGTTGGGGTTTGATTTCTGCCGGTACTTCGTCCGGAGTATCATGATGTTCTTTTTATACAGGAAGTCCTTGGCTTGGTATGCCTCTCCTTCTGGGCTGAAAATCGCCGCTTTAGAATAACCTTTAGCGATAAGGTACAGGTTGATAAGCCGTTCGTTAACGCCTTTGAATGCGGAGCCATGTACCTTAATGAGGTCTATTTCTACCGATCCGGTCGACAGGTTATCGACCAGTGACTCGATCATGGTCTGCACGTCATCGATGTAGTAATTAGCAGCAAAGACGAGGTTGACACCCAGTACGCCCAACACTTTTTGCTGCAGTAGGGTATCGCTATCCAAGAGCTTGACATGAAAAATAATATCGCTAGGCTGCGCGCCCGGCTCATGTTGGAAGCGGATACCGACCCAGCCGTGCGGTTCGTTGGTTTTGTTGAAGTTTAACGTCGTTACCGTATTGGCAAAGGCGAAAAACCGCCTGTCTTTATATTTTTTGCCTGTCAGCCGTTCGGTCAGCAATGCGTATTCGTGGCTGAGCATACCGCGCAGACGCGACTCGCTAACGTAGCGTCCTGACTCTTCGGGCCCGTAAATGGCATCGCTGAAAGCCATGTCATACGCTGACATGGTTTTGGCTATTGTGCCTGAAGCTGCTCCCGCATTAAAAAAATTGCGCGCCACTTCCTGCCCGGCGCCTATCTCGGCAAATGTGCCGTAAATTTGTTCGTTGAGGTTTAGTGTGAGTGCTTTTCGCTTGGTTTCAAATATTTCGCGGGCCATGCCGCAAAGGTACGAAAATCACACGAAGAAGAAAGGTATGCCGAACAGTCCTGACCCGTAGCCTTCCTACTTGAGATACCCCAAACGGTGCAGGCCATAAAACAGGGCTGCGGTATGCAGCGCTTGTCCGATTTGGTTTTCCAACACCAGCCGTTTGGCCTCCGCTGCCGAAACCAGCATAACCTCGATTTCTTCCTGCTCATCCAGGTCCTGCTCTTGTACTTTTTTACCTCCGGTCATCAAAAACGTCGTCGTGATGTTGTTGCTTGTCGCCGGGTTGGGAAACAAGTTGACCAGCTCCTGGACGTTATCAAACGCGTAGCCTGTTTCTTCCAGCATCTCTCGCCGGGCGGCATCGATGGCATCCTCGCCGGGGTCTATCACGCCCCCGGGCACTTCGAGGACAAACTCACCGGCACCATGCCGGTACTGTTTGACAAGGATAAACTCCCCATCTTCAGTAACGGCAACCATGTTAACCCAATTCGGGTATTCCAACACATAATACTCAGGCACGACATGCCCATTAGGCATCTCGCATACGTCCTTGCGCAACACGGCCCACGGGGCGCGCACGAGGTATTCTGAAGAAAGGGTTTTCCAATATGTCATTTCCACTTACACAATATCCGCCATAATCCGCTGCACTTTCTCGTCTAGCTCAGCACTAACCTGTTCGAAATCTTCTACCCGGGCAAGTGGCTGCTTGACGCTGCAATAAAACTTGATCTTGGGTTCTGTACCGGATGGGCGTGCAGAAATGATATCGCCATCCACGGTAATAAACTGCAATACGTCGGACTTGGGGAGGTCAATTGGTTCTTGCTGTCCGGTGCTCGGGTCGAAGGACACACTTTTTTCGTAATCCTTTATCCGTGCAACGGCAATTCCCCCCAATGTTTTTGGCGGATTTGCCCTCAATCCGGCCATCATGGCTTTGATTTCCTCTGCTCCGGCCTTGCCCTTTTTAGTCAACGAAATCAATTTCTCTTTGTAGTAGCCATATTGCAGGTAAAGTTCGAGAAGCACGTCAAAGAGGGTTTTGCCCTGCCCTTTGTAGTAGGCTGCTGCTTCGGCGATAAACGCACATGAAACCACCGCATCCTTATCGCGCACGAGCTCGCCAACGAGGTAACCATAGCTTTCTTCGCCCCCTACGACATACCGTCCTTTGCCCTGGTTATTGGTCATAATCTCACCTATAAACTTGAATCCGGTCAACACGTCAAGGCAGGGAATATCGTATTTAGCTGCAACATCTGCAATCAACTGCGTGGTAACGATGGTTTTGACGATGTAATCATTTTCCTTGAATTTGCCCAGTTCGGCATACGACGACAGCACATAATGCACGAGCAGGCTTCCTATCTGGTTACCATTGAGCAGTTGGTACTCGCCTTTGTCATTCTTTACTGCTACACCCACGCGGTCTGCATCCGGGTCGGTGGCCATGACGATATCGGCCTGTTGGCGGCGTCCCTCGCCCATGGCGATGGACATGGCTTCTTCCTCCTCGGGATTCGGGTACACGACCGTCGGGAAATTACCATCCGGTTGAGCCTGTGACTCCACGGCATGTACATGGGTGAAGCCCCAACGTTCCAATGCCGGGGGTACCAAGGTAATACCGGTGCCGTGGATTGAGGAGAAAACGATATTCAAATCATGTTGGGCTTTGACCGCTTCGGGGCGGATGGTCAGCCCGGCTATGGCCGACAGGTAGGCTTCGTCCATTTCGGCACCCACCCGCTTGATGTTGTCTTCAATGGCCTCAAACCGCACTTGATCCAGCGATTCGATGGCATTCACTTCCGTAATGACGTTCTTGTCGTGTGGTGCTACCAACTGCCCACCATCGTTCCAATAGGCTTTGTAGCCGCTGTATTCCTTGGGGTTGTGTGAAGCCGTCAGCATCACGCCACTTTGGCAGCCTAAGTGCCGGACAGCGAAAGACAATTGCGGTGTGGGCCTCAACTCATCAAACAGGTAGACGATGAAGCCGTTGCCTGAAAACACCGAGGCAACGACATGTGCAAACTCAGGCGAATTGTTTCGACTGTCGTATGCAATGGCTACTTTAATCTGTTGGCCGGGATAGGTTTTTTTCAAGTAATTGCTCAGCCCTTGCGTGGCCCGCCCAATTGTATATTTATTCATGCGATTGGTTCCTGCTCCCATGATGCCCCGCAGTCCCCCGGTACCAAACTCCAAGTCCTTGTAGAAGGCATCAGTCAGTTCGGTCACCTGCCCGCTATCGATCATGGATTGTACCTGATCGATGGTTTCTGGGTCATAGGGCGACTGCAGCCAAGCCGAGGCACGCTGTAATATCGTGGGGTCTAAATCTGTTGTTGCCATATCTCTTCCAGTTTATTTCATTGATTTAATCCAAAAGTATCAATTTGGCTGTAATTTCAATGACCTGGTCTAAAAATATTTGAAATCCAGCCTTCTCCCGGCTTTTTTCTTATTTTTGCGTATAACAGAATTATACGGTCAGGATCTTATGCGGTTTTCCTTAATTGCCCTTATATGTATCTGCTTTTCTCTGGTTTCTTTTACAACCGGAGACACAGGAGCTGATGACAACGAAGCTTGGCGTACGCGTGTGGGCCAGGAAGTACCTTCGTTTAATTTTCAACTGAGAGGCGGCCAGCCTCTTTCCATTGATGCCTACCGGGGCAAAGTGGTGCTCCTCAATTTCTTCGCTACGTGGTGTCCTCATTGCCGGCGGGAACTGCCTCATGTGCAGGAGCAGCTTTGGGACAAACATGGTGAAAATCCGGATTTTGAAGTGTTGGTACTGGCGCGCGAAGAAGATTGGGACAAGCTGGATCCTTTTATCGAGCAGCATGGCTATACATTCCCCATTATTCCGGATTTGGATCGAAAAGTGTTCAGCAAATTTGCGCCGCAGACTATACCCCGGAATGTGATTCTTGATCGCAACGGTATCATTATTTACCAATCCATCGGGTATTCGTCGGAAGAGTTTGCCAAGATGGTTTCCGTGATTGAGCAGGAGCTTGCGGGGGATTAAACCCCAATTCCGCATGAGCACATGGACAGCACCAACGTGCTGGTTTATTTCCCAATGCAGATTTAAGGGATTGCGTGGAACTTATCGATTAGCAGCGCCACATGTTGTCCCTTTTTGTAGTGCCCCAGCTCAAAATTAATGGCTTTGAGCCGAATACCCTCAGCCACAACTAACAACTCTTCGTAAACACCTTTAAACAGGATTCCGACCACTTCAGCCTGAATGCCATCCGTATGCGAGACGGAGACCCATTCTGGATGTATGGCGACGGTACCGTCAACGTCGATACCCAGCCCTTTGGCTTCTTCTGCTGAAAGCACATTGCTCCTCGCCAACAAGCGCGCCGTGTATGCATTTGGTGGTTTGTGGTATAAGTCGGTGGGTGTGCCTGCCGCAACCAAGCTACCTGCCTGCATAACCAACAGGTGGTCTGCCATAGCCATGACTTCGTTGGGGTCGTGGGATACCATAATGACCGTTAGCCCCGTATTATCTACGATATCTCGGATATCCTGCTGCAAATGCTCCCTAAACGATGCGTCCACTTGGTTAAAGGGCTCGTCTAGCAACAGCACTTCGGGCCCATCAACCAGCGCGCGCGCAATAGCAACCCGCTGCTTTTCACCGCCGCTAAGGTCAAAAACCCGATGTTGTGCGCGGTGGCTGATGCGTAGGGTTTCTAATATCGCTTGTGTTTTCCGTTGTTTGGCATCAATATCCACATTGGACAGGCGTGATGCCACGTTGTCCCATGCCTTGGCATAGGTGTTGAGATCGTCGAAGTTTTGGGAAACCATGCGCATGGCGGGGTGTCCTGGAATCAGCCGTTCGTGTGGCGAGGGCACGCGAATCCCGTCGTAGCGGACTTCGCCATTTGTGGGGGCCAGTAATCCGTAGATAAGCTTCAGTAGTGTGCTTTTGCCACTTCCGCTTTCGCCGATAACGGCTGCAACCTGTCCTTTAGCAATACCAAAATTGACCTCCCGAACGGCAAAAACCGGCTCTTTACCTTCAAATTCAAACGAAAGCCTACTTCCATAGAGGAGCGGTAAGCCCTCCTGCTTGGGTTCAGCCTGCTCTGTGGCCACACATGCGGTTTTATCTTTATTCCCTGCCATAAAAAAGCCGCCCACTTTTGTCGGCGGCTCGAAATTACAAATTATTTGCAGGACCTATCATTAAAAACCTAACATGAGTCCAAATGCGAACGACTGCATGCCGGCTTGGTTCGGGCTATTCTCAAAGAAATCGTTGAAATAATATTTTGCGTATACACCAAACGATCCGGCGCCTACGCGCGCAAAAGCACCGTAGCGGAACGAGGATAAATTATAGTCGTCTTTAAACTTCTGTTTGCCAAATTCCTCACTCTTCAGCCGTTGCGTACCTTTAAGCAGCACTCCTGCTTCAGGTCCAAAAGCAAAGCGTACCCGCCCGATACCGGGGTGGTAATTGCTTCGAAACTCGATGGTAAGCGGCAAGCGCAGGTACGTTGAAGTCAACCGGTTTTTATCGTAGTCCGTTCCGGGGCGGTCCCAGCCTAATGGGGTTGTATTCTCACGGAGGACAATGTCTTCGCGTAGGCGTACATACGTCCAATCAAACCCTCCGGAAAGGAAAACACGGAAATTGTCGTTGAACCGATAGCCGGCTTGCAGCACGTCAAACCCGAAATTAACGGTCTTGCCCGGGCGGTAGGCCAGGTCTTCATTGGGCTGGGAGAGGTTAAGACTGCCATTGTCTACCAGCTTGACCAAGCCCAGGTCTACCCGCGAGAAGGTAATCCCATAGATGGGTCTCGACGAGGTACGCTTTTTTACGGTTTCCGCCACGCGATCGGCCTCAGACAAAACGTATTCCCTGTCTGTTTTCTCGATCCGGATGATCTGGTCGTCCGAATCGGGGATCACAATCCGTACCCGCCGGCGCTCGCCGGTTTTAACGTCTTCCAAGATGACCGTATCGGGGGGGAGGTCGTGTACGGTATCTACAGACGCTGTTTTCTCTGCCCCCCACTCGTTTGCCGAGAGTGTCATCGCAGATGCAAGCAGCATCCCGATCAATCCTATTTTTACTGTCGTATTCATGTTCATATTCTTGTTTTCGTCGCTAATTGTTCAATTTCTGTTGGTTAATCTATTCTGCGGGCCTTGGCCAGTGCCCGGTTGAAGTCTACCCGGATTGAGCCTTCCTCGTCATTTGAGAACGTAATCAGTTTTTCGTCGCGTGGGTCTACTTAGACCATCACGATTTTCAAGATACTGCTTACACCGTACCCTTTCCTATCAGCAGGTTCATTGGCTGGCGCCGAGGCGATATCGCCATAGTCGGCTTCGGGCTCGATGATGTACCCATATACTTCGGGTAGGGCAGCCTCCTCGGTGAGTGCTGGTTTTTCGATATCTGCGACTACCGGTTTTGACAGCTCTATCGGCTGGATGGTCGCCAGCTCCACAACCGCTTCTTGGAAAGACGTATCTGCCGGCGCTATCAAGGTTTCGTCTTCCATCATTGGCCGCTCATGGGTGTGGCTTTGACCAAGCGGATTCCGGCGGGTTCTGCCGGCAAACAGGGCTCGTATGGGCTCCAAGTTGAGCGGCTCCCTGACTTCTTCATCCGGCATCATGTTCCCGAGTTCAGCCTGCGTGGCTTCAGTTTCATCCCGATCGCTGGCTTCCCCCGTTGCCGCTGTACTTTGCAAGTATACCACGTCGACCGGGCGGTATAGCCAAAAAGCGAACATGCCCAACAAGAGAACGGCTGCAGCACTCATCCACCAGCCTGTATGGCGTTTCTTTTTAGTCTTTAGCGGCTTAACCGGCGCTTCGTTGGTATCCAGCTCGGCGGATATCTTATCCCAAAGGCCGGGCGAAGCATCGGGTCTGAAGCCCTCGAACTTCTTCCGCATCTGCCGATCAAAATCGTTATCGTGCGTATTCATACTTTTCCTCCTTCTACTTTTAATAGTCTGTCTTGAAGCCATTTTCTGGCCCGCGACAGCTGTGATTTGGACGCCCCCTCACTGATTTGGAGCATGTCCGATATTTCCTTGTGGGTATACCCTTCGATGGCGTACATATTAAACACCATCCGGTATCCGTCGGGCAGGCGTTGTATCAGCGCCAGCAGGTCTTCATACTCCAAATGCTGCAGCTCGTATGCGTGTCCGTTGTCATGCGTTTCGTCCCACGATTCGGTATCCACCCGCATATTTTTGCGGTAGGTGGAGATGGCCGTATTGACAATAATGCGACGGATCCATCCCTCTACCGAGCCTTCGCCCCTGAAGCTCTGCATCGACGTAAAAACCCGGACAAAACCTGCCTGTAGCATGTCTTCGGCTTCAAACGTACTTTTGGCATAACGCATGCAAACGCCCAACATTTTACTAGCAAGGAGGTGGTACAACTGCTCCTGTGCACGTCGTTCGCCTTGCTTGCTCTGCTGAAATAGTCTGTCTAGCGTCGTTGTCTGCTCCAAAGTTTCCCTACCGTTGTTATCATGAAGATGCAAAAAAGCCGGAAAAGGTTGCGTGGAAAAGTAAAAAAATCAGGTGTTTTTTTGAAATACGGAGCCAAAACCTCTTGTATCAAGGCCTTATGCTTACTATTGGGATACTGAAATTTGCCGTGCTTCGCCGTCGACAAGGGACATGTGCACGCTGACGGCATCATCGGGTATGAGGCCAGCTATTTTTTCCGGCCATTCCACAAAGCAATACTGTCCTGAGTAAAAGTACTCCTCGTACCCCATATCAAAGGCTTCCTGTTCGGATCGCAGGCGATAAAAATCAAAGTGGTAGACCGTTCCTTCTTCGGATTCGTATGCGTTGACGATGGAAAACGTCGGGCTGGAGGTTGCTTCGCTAACGCCCAGGCATTTGCAAATAGCCTTAATCAACGTGGTTTTGCCTACGCCCATATCGCCATAAAACAAAAAGACCCGCCGCCCTGCTCCTTTGTCCAAGACTTGCTGGGCGGCCTGGGCTAGTCCTTCGGTATTTTCGACCAGTATCTCCATAAGGCAAAGATACGCTTTCGCTTATTTTGTCGTATAGGTAGCGATGGGGATAATCATCTCTTCTAACGATATGCCTCCATGCTGGAAGGTTTCGTTAAAATAGTTAACAAAGTGATTATAGTTATTGGGGTAAACAAAATAGGTGGCCTCTTTAGCAAAAATAAAACTCGAGCTCACGTGCAACTTGGGCAGCATGGCATCGTGCGGGTTTTTGATGTGGAACACGTCTTTGCCGATGAAGTTGAGGTTTTTACCTTGTTTATAACGGAGGTTGGTGTTCGTATTGCGATCACCTACTACTTTGCTTGCATTTTTGACCCGTATTGTTCCGTGGTCTGTGGTGATGATGACGCGCACCTGCTTTTGTGCCAGCCATTTCAGGGTTTCGAGCAGTGGTGAGTGCTCAAACCATGACAGCGTAAGCGATCGGTAAGCCGCTTCGTCGTTGGCCAACTCGCGTATCATGGCCATATCTGTTCGGGCGTGCGACAGCATATCCACGAAATTGTAGACCAGGACGTTCAGGTCGTTACCCATTAGGTTGCTCAAGTTTTCGGTAATGTCGCGCCCTTGATCCAATGTGAGTATCTTGTTGTAGGAGTGTTTGATATCCTTACGATAGGTACGCTTAATTTGGTCGGCGAGAAACTTGTCTTCGTAGAGGTTTTTGCCTCCTTCATCCTCGTCATTTTGCCATAAACCAGGAAAACGTCTTTCCATTTCCAGGGGCATCATTCCGCTGAATATCGCATTCCGCGCATATTGCGTGGCTGTTGGCAGGATGGAATAATAACTACTTTCCTCCTCAAGCCGGAAGTAATCCGTGATTACCTCATTGATTACCCTCCACTGGTCGTACCGCAGGTTGTCGATGAGGAAAAAGAATGTGGGGCGGCCGCTTTGCATCGAAGGGAACACCTTTTGTTGGAACAACTGATGCGAGAGCATAGGGGCGTCGTTGCCTTCCTTAACCCATTTGAGGTAGTTTTTTTCGACAAATTTTGAAAACTGCATATTGGCCTCTGCTTTTTGCAGGGTCAAAATCTCGTGCATGCCTGCATCTTCCAGTTTTTCGAGCGACAGTTCCCAATATATCAACTTTTTATACGTTTCTGCCCATTGCTCATAACTCAAGTTGTCGTTGAGGATCATGCCCAGGTTTCGGAAATCCTGCTGGTAGGCCATGGAAGTTTTTTCGCTTACCAGCCGTTTGTTTTCCGTCAGTTTCTTGATGGTCAGCAATATTTGCTTGGGATTTACCGGTTTAATGAGGTAATCGTCTATACGAAAACCGATGGCATCTTCCATCAGGTGTTCTTCTTCATTTTTGGTAACCAATACCATGGGTACCGAGGGGTTGATGTTCTTCAGCTCGTTAAGTGTTTCCAATCCGGTAAGTCCGGGCATGTTTTCGTCAAGGAATACCAAATCAAAATACCCCTTTTTGAATTCATCTACCGCATCATTGCCATTGGTAACTGTTTTAACCTCATATCCTTTTTCATTGAGCAACATGATGTGTGGCCGCAACAAGTCAATCTCATCATCTGCCCAAAGTATATTTGCGTCTCGCATGCTTTCGTTTTATTTATTACCCCTTTCGGTGCTGTCTGTCGGAAGCCGAAGCCTCTGCCTTACAGTCTCCCGACCGCCCCTGCACATCGTCTCTAATACCGATAGGACAACACGAACATAGCGAAAAGTTTACGTTTGGGGCAATTTTTAACATAAATTAACAGGGGACAATGCTATCTTTGCACTATTAAAAATACGGCCCTCTGCTTGACTGCCGTTGTATTTTCAGATTGAACAAGAAAAAAATTATAAACG
>CAZXSL010000029.1:0-20853 GCA_964643235.1 uncultured Sphingobacteriaceae bacterium
GGCCATTCCGTTTGTCGTTAACTATCATGGCCCGGATGCGGTATCCAAGCACCGCCAGACGGAAGCGGCATGGTTTTCCGATGAACGCCGAGAAGTCGAAAATAAAGTTACTAGGCAGACCGGCCAGATCACCACAAGATTGACGACTCGTCGCTCTATACGATTTACCAAGCCCTGACCTGACTACAGAGTTTCTCCATAAAACCCCACCAACCAATCAACTCGTTATTCGAACTACTTAAAATTTGCCGGAGGTAGATTGACCGCTTCCCAAACAATATGCCAAACCCATTGTTATTCTCCACTGAGTCGTAATACATCAAGACCGAGACGGTACGGGTGCTGTATGGAGAACACGCTCACCAATATTGCTGTGTTCGGAGGGTGGGTCAATGGGCAAACGTAATGTATATTGGAGGTGAATTGAAGGTAGAATATACTATAAAATTATTTTTATATCATAATACCTCGTCATAACTGTAACACGAGTATTTGATTATACTATTTTATGCGTGCGCCAATTAGTAGTATGCCAGTCAGCCGATTTCCCATTCAACGATATGGATATTTGCTCATATCTACTGTTGATCAAGTTATTCTAGGTATAAGTGATCGGTTCGAGGAGGTTTTGGGGGTGGGATGCGCTACCGGCTATTTGGGCCGGGATCTCGAGGAATTTCTCCGGCACTGCCATACCCACCACGCGGACACGATTTTAGCAGCTATTGAAGATGTAATCGCAGGGAGGTCGCCCCGAAAGCTTATTTTGCATCCCGTTGGCAAAAAAATACACTACCTAAGCATCTATATTCATAAGGACTTGCTCTATCTGGAGTGGGAAGAACAAAAAAGCCAATCGATATCCGCGACTGAAATGGACGAAATTGGGTTTCTTTTTGAGAAGGAGCCAGTTGATCTGTGGAGTTCGCTGTGCCGATCCATCGAAAAGCTCATTGATTATGACCGGATTTTTGTATTTCAGGTTACCGATGGATATCGAGGCAAGGTCGTGGCCGAACGGGCGAAAGATGGCGATTTGCGGTTTATCCAAAGGGAGTTTTCCGCAGCGTTTATGACACCGGACATCATCGCATATTACCGGGGGCGCTCGTTTCGGTACTGCCCGGATTTTTTGGAAGAAACGCAAGGCTTCCTAACCGTCCAACCCGACATCGACTTGGTGCCGTCGCCATATATGCCCATTCCCCAGCTTCATTCGCTATACCTTAACGCAATAGGTGTCCGATCGTTTATTTCCTTTTCCTTAGTCATCAACGGGGATTTTTGGGGTTTAGTAATTTGCCAGAATACCGCGAAAAAAACCATAGATTTCCAAAAACGGAAGTTGTGTACCTTCATTGTACAGAATGTGGCCAGCCGGTTTGAAACGTTAGTGAAACAAAAATTATTGCAATACCATGAAAAGATAAGGGACGTGGAATTGGATCTCAAAGACAGCTTTTTGTTTAACCGGACAATAAACTGTGCACTTGTGCAGCGTATGGAAGAGTTGTGTGATATCCCCCACGCAGATGGCTTAGCCCTGTACCATCACGGAGATATCTTCACGCATGGCGTGTGCCCGTCCAAAAAACAAATAAGGCAAATCGTCAATTTTATCCAAGCGCAGCCGAAGAAGCCTATCTTCAAGGACAATAACTTCAAAGCCTCACATGGGAAATCCATATCAGGCACGTTGCCTTTTGCCGGTTTGATAGCTTTGCAGGTAGGGCAGCAGGAGGATCATCAGATGATTTGGTTTCGATGCGAATCCCTACAAAAAGTCACCCAAATCGAGGTTGAGGCTGACAACAATGAAAGACCCGGTTTTTCGAACGCGGACCGGTGCCGTATTTGGGAAAATACCGTACGGGGATCCGCTATCCCTTGGAACGAGAATGAACTCAGTTTTGTCAACGATTTACACACCTTGATGATTGAAGCTATTGTCACGAGAGCCAAAGAGCAGGAGGCATTTAACCAAGAGCTGATTTCGTTGAATAATGAGCTGGAGATGTTGACATTCACACTCTCGCACGATCTGCGTAGCCCCTTGGCAATTGCCAAGATGGGTGTGCAGTTTATGGCCTCAAACAAAGAACTCACAACCGAAAAACAAAGCGAATGGCAAGCAAATATCTTAGAAAATATGCATAGTATTGAGCAGATTATCGATGGCGCATTGCGCGTCAGTTCTACACGATCGTATCAGTTTTCAAAAGAGCCTGTACCTATGGCGCATATGATACGGATGATATGCGATAATGCGAAATTATTATACCAAAGCCCCGATTGTCAAATCAATTTTGGAAAGCTATTGCCTTTGTGGGGCGAAAAAAGTTCCTTGTACCAGATTTTCTTGAATATCATCGGTAACGGCGTTAAATACAGCGTGCAAAGCCAGCCGCCTCGGATACAGATCAAAAGCAAGAAGACGAAACACGCTACCATATACATGATAACGGATAACGGGATTGGAATACCGCCTGAAAATCTATCGACTGTCTTTGATGTATTTGGTCGTGCCGGAAACACCGGGGCCTATCAAGGTACGGGAATTGGGTTGAGTCTGGCCCGCAGAATACTCAACAGACTTGGCGGTTCAATTGAGATTACTAGTGACGTAGGGCAGGGGACAACCGTAACACTTCAATTTCCATCGGTAGGAAGCTTTCCCCCTACAGTGGGCAATTAGTTAATAATCAGCTGTTCTCTATTTTTTATTTGCAATCGACATCGCTATTTTTGTCAGTTTTACATCGGTTTCTTTTTCCTGTTCGAGGATTTGGTTAAATAATTCGGCGGCTTCATTGTGTTGCATCAGCTTTGCATATGTGGTCATACAGCCGTAGCTCGCAATCTCATAGTGCTCCACTTTTTGGGCAGCCGAAATCAACGCAGCGTCTAGCGCATCAGAGCCTTCGAAGTCTGAGATTATTTCAGAGGCTTCTTCTAACAGCCCTTCCATCGCCTTGCATTTTTTACCCCGAACCGGCTTGTTCAACAGGCCAAAAACTTCCTTCAGTTTTTCGATTTGCTCTTCGGTCTCTTCCTGGTGTTGGATGAATGCACCTTTTACTTCCTCATGTTGTGCAGCGTTTGCCAGTTGTTTAAGCCCCTTTAATAGCTGTCGTTCGGCATTGTACATATCTTTGAGCTCGTCTACTAGTAAATCGTGAAGGTGAGCATTCGGCATGCCGTTACTGTTGTTTTTCGATGATTTTGCCATGATTTTATGATTTTAATTTAATAAGCTATTTGAAAGTCTTTTGCCTCGCGTAAATGCGTTTGTCTGTTGAACAGTCCTTTAATCGGTTCGTTCAATTTTATCATCAAAACAGGTAGTAATACCGGTTTATGTGAGGGATGTTGGGTACTTTTATCGCAAGTCACTTTTGCTATAGAACGATGATAACTCTAACCTCATGGTCGGCGGTGGTTTTTCCGCCAGTCATGACACGGGCATACCTCGAATTACCAAGGATTGGACTGTTTTTTGCCAGGCTGAAGACTATCCAAAAATCGTAAATTGTTGTGAAACAAATGGCTGTAAAATTAAAATGACTGACACTAAACGGCCTGCAAAAGTCTTTAAGGGTCTTGACAATCTTGGGGTAGATGCCAAAAGTAGGGAAGGCCTAGTCCTCTGACGTACCGGCAAAGCCGCCGTATGTCGATGCCCCATACATTTCAGGGTTGCGCTTCTCGGAAACCCGTGATGTGGATCATTTTGTCTGTACCCTGATCGTTATCGTTTTATCTACTCGTGTAAACGAGCGAACGCGCTAAGGGTTGGGAAGAAATGCCAATAGAAGTATTTGTTTATATATCGACAAGATATGCTGGGCCGTGTGGCCAGATTATGCTATCTTTTTATTATTGTGTTTGCACTATCAGACGCAATTACCAGTCCTGCAGTGAGCATAATGATGTCTTTTAAAACCAATCTTCCTGCACCCGATAAATAAGGAAACCCGTATTGGGGCGTCGGGAAGTCCCCGCCCAAGTTAGGAACGTATACTTCAGGTGTGCTGATCAGAAAGGATAGGGTTACAATTGACATCCCACAGGTCAATAAACCTCCGATAAAGCCAATTTTTGGAAACCAGATGCCTAGCAATACCGTTAAGCCGATAAGTATGATGACCGTTCCTAAGCCATAAGAGAACAAGTATGTGCCGTTTTCCTTATGCCAATTAATGTTTTTTTGAACGGTTTTGCCTTCGGGATTTTTGTGCAGGGTGTATTGGGCTACTTCCACGCCGGCTTCGTTTACAGCAGTTTTCCCTGTATTGTTATAGAAAAAACTCATAAACGGACTATTGATAACAAACGGTACGATGCCGTCTGCCTCGTATTGATAGGCTTTCAACCCGCCAATCCAAGCCATCACGATAAATATCGCTATTCGAGTAAAGTGGATAAACTGTGATTGGCAGTTGGCAAAATATATGATTAGATTTTTCATTGCTTTTTATTGTGCACAAATTGATTTATGGTACGACCAACTTTTTGTTTTACACAACTTCGGAGTTAATTTCTATTTCGTTACTGAGTATCTTTTGAATTGGGCAAGCTTTGGCAATCGCTAATAAACGTTTTTTCTGTGCAGCATCAAGGTTCCCGATAAAATCCATTTTCTTCTTAACCACCGTTTTATTTTCTTCTTTGATATAATCCAGTTCAACATCCGTCCTTACTTCATGTAAATCCCATGCTTTTCGATCGGCATACATTTTTACCGTTGCATTTGTACAGGCAGCCAACGCGGAAGCCAAAAGTTCTTTAGGGGAAAATCCTAAATCTTTCCCACCTAGATCTACGGGTTCGTCGGCAATGATAACGTTGCCAGAAGGCGACTTGATTTCAATTTTGTAAAGTTCAGTTTTTATACTTGAGGTTACTTTAGCCATAATATTATGATGTTATTCTTTTTAATTATTTCAATCGAGGGCGGTTCGGAATGGATTCAATAGCCATTTACGAACATACCTTGTCAATCCGTGCTTCTTAAGTGTTGGGTGGTAACCAAGAAAAAACACCTAAAATGTATTGATGAATATAACAACTCTCTAAATGTAACGTAAAAATGTTGTTTAAGGTTTATGAAACGCCATTTTTTTTTGGTGCTGTTCAGTATAGCTCCCGACGTCCTCAGTTTGTCGTTTTCCTTCTCCGTGTTCGGCGATCTTCGGAGGCTTGCAAAGTCGAGGGGAGACCGGGGGGGGGTAGAACCAATCATGAGGCTATGTCGAAATATACGACAGGTGTCGGGACATTTTTATGTCGTTTTATTTGCTTGTGTTTCAGGTGTATTTGCTTTGTATATCAAGTTTTTATTTTGATATGTTTTAAAGATCAGCCAAACAACCATGCTGCATAATTGTCTTTTATACAAAGAAGATAGCCCGACGTTTTAGTGCGGGTTTGCTGTATCTTAATTGCCATTAAAATTTCCTGATATAAAAACATAAAGACCATGCAAGAGGCTAGCGACAGTAAACATACGTATGACAGCGGTATAATCGGCAATTGTTCGTTCATCGCACATGTTAAGCGAGACACCAATATATCCTGGCTTTGTTGGCCCACGTTTGACAGCTCGTTTATTTTTGGCAGTCTATTGGATGCCGAAAAAGGAGGGGAGTTTTCCATCTTGCCGCTCGGCGAATACACCACCAAACAATATTATGTCGAAAATACCAATGTGTTGCGCACGGAAGTAACCACGGAGGACGGCTCGTATCGTATTACTGATTTCGCACCACGTTACCGACAGCATGAACGTTATTTCAAGCCCCTGATGCTGATCCGTAAAATCGAACCGCTAGGTAATAAGCCTCGCATCCGTATACAGTGCCGTCCAGTAAGCGGGTATGGTACGCATGCGTTCGAGAAATACCGAGGGAGTAACCACGTGGAATTCCGGAATGGTGCGGAACAAGTACGCCTGACAACGAATGTGCCGATCAGTCATTTTTTTGGTGATAGACCGATGGTGCTAAGTGAAACGAAATACCTCGTCCTTACATACGGAGTGCCGCTGGAAGCACCTTTAAAGCAAACCGTGGAGCGGTTTCTCCGCGAAACCACACAATATTGGCGGACCTGGATTAAACATGCTAGTATTGCTAATTTTTACCAAGAAGCGGTAATCCGGTCGGCATTAGTGCTGAAAATCCATCAATTTGAGGATACAGGAGCCATCATTGCCGCCAGTACGACCAGCCTGCCGGAATATCCGGGAAGTGGCCGGAATTGGGACTACAGATATTGTTGGCTGCGCGATAGTTATTACGTGATTACCGCACTCAACCACATCGGCCAGTTTGAGGAGATGGAACGATACGCCAATTATATCGCGGATATTACCCATGCCGATATGGGACGCTTGCAACCCCTATACGGAATTAATGGGCAGATCCAACTGACCGAACATACCTTAGACCACCTCGAGGGCTACTTGGGCAACCAGCCAATTCGTATTGGTAACCAGGCTTATGAACATATACAGAATGATGTGTATGGGCAGGCAATGATTGCGTTGTTACCCTTGTATTCAGACCATCGTTTTATTTTCAAAGAACGTTCAGATGCGGGCGGATGGGTCGACTATATCCTTCGGAAAATTGAAAATACCATCGACGAACAAGATGCTGGTATTTGGGAATTCCGGAATTTCGCAAACCATCATTGCTACTCAAATTTGTTCCAATGGGCTGGTAGCTCAGCCGCATATAAGATGGGTAAAATTATTGGCGACGAGAAGATTATGCAGCGATCAAAGAAACTGATGGAACGTGCTTCTACATACATTGAGCGATGCTACGATCCCAGCCGCCAAGCGTATGCCAATGCAGTCGATAGCCCGCATTTGGATGCCAGTACCCTGCAGCTCATTATGATGCATTATCTTGATCCTTCCTCGGAAAAAGCACGGCTCCATCTCGAGGCTTTGGAACGGGAGTTGAAGACGCCGCAGGGGCTATTCTACCGATATGTCCATGCTGATGACTTCGGAAAACCCAAGTCGACTTTCCTGATTTGCGCATTCTGGTATGTCGAGGCACTTGCGTGCGTGGGAAGGGTTGACGAAGCAGTCGAAATATTTGATCGCCTATTGAGATATGCGAATCCGCTTTTGTTGTTCAGTGAGGATGTCGATGAGCAAAACGGTAGCCAATGGGGCAATTTTCCACAGGCCTACAGCCATGTTGGTTTAATGAATGCAGCTTATCGAATCGCCATGAAGCTCGACCACCCCATTTTCATCGAACACGCATAGGCGAAACAGGGAAGTGATGGCTTAATCAGCCCCTTCGTTGTGGGTGTCGGCCAATTGTTCTAATAAATTACGTACTTTAGACCGGTTCTTGATGTAGAATCGCGCCCGAGATAAATCTGTCCCCACCTTGATCGTGAACGCATCAGGGGGCAAAGCCGCAAACGTGTCCTCGTCGGTGGTGTCGTCCCCGACGGCGAGTATAAAGTCATATTCCTCCCGGTCTAAAATATCCCGCGTTGCCCGCCCCTTGTTTACCTCGGCATGCCTTATTTCGATAACCTTGTTCCCTTCCAAAAGTTGTAGGCCATAAGTCGAAGAGAAATCGCGGAGACTCTCCGCCAGTTCGGTAGCACGTAGGACGCCCAGGCCTTTTGGCACCCTGCGGAAGTGCCATGCAAGGGAGTAACTTTTCTCTTCTACAAAGGCTCCAGGGGTACGGTTAGCATAAGTATCCATCAATGCCTTTACCTCGGGCTTCCAGCTGCAGGATAAGCCACTTCGTAATTGCCAGTCGGCCCCGATTGATTTAGTCCATACTCCATGCTCTGCTATCAGACCAATATTTCGGTCGCCAAACCAAGCCTCCAGAGTTTCGTGTTTGCGGCCACTAATAATGACAACCTGATTATGCGGGTCGTCGATGAGGCGATCGAGTAATTCATATAAGTCGTTATCCGGATAGGCTTTCTCCACGTCGTTTTGAAAGCCCACCAGGGTACCGTCATAATCAAGTAAAAGGAGGCGATTGGTGGCCAAACGATATTGCCCTACGATTGACCGCTCAATTTTGTCGCCCACGAGTCGGCTTTTGTTCAGCCGCTGTAAAGTGGTGATTTCGTGTAACCTATCTAGAAATAAGTCGGCCCAATGGTATACATTGAATTTGAAAACGACGGAACGCAAGGCCTCCATGCGCCTTGTTTTTTCCGCTTCGGACATGTCGAGAGCAGTAAGCATGGCGGTAGCGATATCATGGATGTTGTTGGGGTTGACAATAAGCGCATCGAGTAACTCGTGTGATGCTCCCGCCATTTCACTGAGTACCAACACACCCGACAAATCATTTTTGCATGAGACGTATTCCTTAGCAACGAGATTCATGCCATCGCGCAGCGGTGTTACCAGGCAAATATCGGCTGTGGCATATAATGCCGCTATCTCGGTAGCCGGGTAGCTGTGGTAGAAATAGGCGATAGGGTACCAGTCAAAGGTTCCGAATTTCGCATTGATATTACCCACAAGCCGATCAATTTCTTCTTTCAGGCGCTGGTATTCGGGTACGGTGTCACGTGATGGAACGACAACCATGTACAGGACAATCCGTTTGTGGAAGCGAGGATTTTCAGTCAAAAGCAGTTCCAAGGCGCTTAACCGTTGCAGGATACCCTTGCTGTAGTCAAGACGGTCGATGGATAGCATTACGGTTTGTGCGTCGTAGTTTTCCTTAAGTTCATTGACACGTATCTTTACGTCCGGGCTACCAACTAAGTCCGAAAACCGCTGGCTATCGGTGCCCATAGGAAACGGTTCGGCAAATACGGCCCGGCCGTCGACTTCCAGTTGGCTGGTACGATTATACACACCGATGATCCGCGTGGCAGAACTGATGAAATGGCGTACATCGTCAAAAGTATGAAAACCAAGTAAATCCGCACCTAACATGCCCTGGAGGAGCTCACGGCGCCAAGGAATAAGTCGAAATAGTTCTTGGGAAGGGAAGGGAATGTGCTGGAAATAGGCGATAGTGGAATCCGGAAGTGCCTCACGGAGTAGCCCGGGGAGCAGCAGCAATTGGTAATCATGTACCCATATCGTATCGTCGGGTTCTGCATGTTGTAAAATGACGTCCCTAAACTTTTCGTTGACTCGCTTATAAGTCTCCCAATTGTCGAGGTCATAATTAGCATAAGTAGAAATGTAATGGAAGATGGGCCACAATACCTCGTTGGAGAACCCCTCATAAAAGCCTTCGATTTCCTCCTCTTGCAAGTAAATAGGAGCCAAACGTAGCTTGTTTAGCTTTTTTGTGAAGTAATCCGTGTCTTCCAGCTGCTCAGCGGGCAGTCCAGGCCAGCCAATCCAGAGGTTTTCCCCTTGTTGGTGCACGGCAGCCAATCCCGTAGCAAGTCCCCCCTCGCTGGGCTGGATGTCAAAGCCATCTTCACTATGTGTTATCTTCACCGGAAGCCGGTTAGACACAATAATCGTCTTACTCACAATATCCCGTTTTAAATAGTTATAAGCGTATTACAACACAATATCCAATACACCCTTCCTAATGTTTACCCGCACAAGCTTTTTCTTTTTGATAGCCAACAGCTCGTCGTCTACGTGTAGCAAATCGCTTTTAGACTTGATTAGTAACTCCGCGTGTAGCTCGACCAATTCCCACGGAAGGTTATTAATAGGACGGTTATTAGGCTTTTTTGTTTGTCTATTTTTTAAATAGGCTAAAAAATGCTCCCGATTTTCTTCCCGAAGCATCGCCACATGCAGGATGCCATCGCCCGGATCGGCATGCGGTGCCAGGCATAAATTAGGACCGATGGATTGGGTGTTGAGGACATTAATTAGCAAGAATTTGCCGGTATAAGGTGTGCCATCGATAATGACTTTGGCCGACGCTGCTTTATAGTCTTCCGTAATCTCAATCAACTTGTCGATGGCCGTTTGTAATTCCTCATTTCGCGTATCAATGGATAAGTCGGCTCGCTTCATGGCCTCCATCAGTTTAGGGAATAACCCGAAACCCATGCCTTCCAAGAAAAAAGACGTTTTACTTACTCCGTTAATGGTCCCTACGTCGATAGTACGTATGTCCGATTGTCGTATTCGATCCGGCAAATCCTTCGGATCGTGAGATATACCCAATGTTATCGCAAAATTGTTCGCCGTGCCGGAGGGGAGAAGCAGAAGGGGTAGACGCCGGTCAAGTAATTTTCGCTTTAGGATTTTTTCGGCCACCGCACGTATCGTGCCATCACCCCCTACAATAACCAAAAGGTCTGTTCTGGATTTAAATCGATGCCAGCCTTTTTCTTTGACAGAAGCGTAGTCGCAAGCGATTCCCAAAGGACGCATCAATTCAATCAATTCAGTTTTCGTATTATCCTGTTCGCCAGCGGTCGGATTGTGGAGAATGTGTACGTGCGCGCCGTTTTTCATATTTGTTTGCCTTTCGTATGAAACAATCATCCGACGATACTTGTTTGGAATGTAAAGCCGCTACTTGGCGGAATACTCAGAAAGGGACGCAATGATGAGGATATTAGTGACAAATGACGACGGGGTGTATAGCCCGGGAATCGAGGCTTTAGCGAGGATAGCAGCCGAGTTTGGCGAAGTCGTAGTGGTAGCACCTGATGTAGAGCAGTCGTCGATGGGGCATGCCGTTACCCACTCCCGGCCGTTGAGCTATAAAAAAGCATCTATCGCATTAGAAGGGATGGATGTATATCGTGTAAACGGCACACCGGCAGACTGCGTGGCCTTAGGTACGCATCTCCGACACGGTATACAGGTCGTGCTTTCAGGGATAAATATGGGGCCCAATTTAGGAAATTCGATGTGGCATTCAGGTACCTTAGCTGCAGCCAAACAAGCTATGTTATTTGGTAAAAAGGGTATCGCATTGAGTACGCCCGTAGGCAAAACCGAGCCCGATTTCGGTGTCTTGGCTCCTTTTGTTCGGCAAACTTTGTCTCTTTTGTTGGAAAACCCGATGGAAACCGCCTTGTATAACGTCAATTTTCCACCCAAACCCAAGGGAATCCGATGGACCAGACAGTCCGTGCGGTTTTACGACGGTCATATCGTACCAGGTACCGATCCGTTGGGACGCAAGCATTACTGGTTTACCGTTAATGCTTTGGAACCAGCGGAAACCGATACCGACCGATGGGCGATGGAACACGATTTGGTATCCATTACCCCGTTGCGTCTGGACCTGACGGACGAGCGGTACTTGGCCGGTTTAAAAGCATTTGATGTCGAGTTATAACTCGAATGGTAAAAATTTAAATCAGATATGGCTATTGACGAGTGCCGTCTGTTTATGTCGCGGTTTTGGGACTATCTCCGGGTAAGGCATAAAAGAATAAGCAGATAACCTGAATAAAAAAATCAACCAGGTAAATGGGCGATATCGTACCCTGTAGCGTATATAGGATGTCAATGATAGCGAAACTGGACGATGCGCAAATCGGTAAAAGCATACTACGTCGTTCCACTAATACGGACAGACCGATAGAAAAAGCAAGCAGCCCAACCATTTGGACAAGCCAAATGTCGGTTTTATGACCCGTCACGTTCATAAAACTATCAATATGCAGAACAGGCCAAATACCCGTAGAGAGAAAATAAATGGCCTGAATTTTGACAATTCTCTGCTTATATTTTGTGTTGCATTTTAACATCGTGATCCAATACGTTAGTAGTCGGATGTTTTTTCCGCCTTCTTGACAAGGCCGGCTACTAACGCTTTCCATTGAGGAAAAGAAGCTCCGATTTTCGCACTTATACCCACCAAGAAGTTTCGAAGGTTGTCTGTAAAGCTGTGGTTTTCAGTATTAACTACTTCGTTTCGTCCGGCGTAATGGGCTAATACCGAGTTGTTCCGTTGTTCGACGAGGATTGTCGAGGTAGCTACCGCTTTGAAGAAATGCGCTGTGTCCGGGTTGTCGTTTATCGGGTCAGGCGTTGGGCGTAGTGTTAGTACAGTACGTTGGTAATCGTCGGTCGACTCTTTTGTAATATCCTCAACCCGAACCCAGTCGTACCCCTTGCTGCTTGGAAGACCCGGGCCTGGGATGTCGATCCGGATAAAATCATCTACCTCCGCAGGCCGGGTAAGCTCATTGCTTTGGTCATCCACAAGACAAAATGTAGCAGAGGGGATTTCCGTAATATGAGCCCAATTCCGGATGTCCAAGAGACGCAGTTGCGCAATCCCGTAGAAATGACGGGCTTCCTCGGTGTTGGAAAACTCGATCGATTCAAAGCAATCCAGCTTTTTGCCTTCGATATGTTCTGGAATTATATTTTTCATGGTATAGTCTTCTGCGGTGGCTTGCCAACTGGGGTTTGTGCCTCTTATGTTCGATATGCACCTCATCGAGTGCGTAGGGTCTGGTCGACCAACAACGTCGTATCTCCATAACTTGCCACCCTATCGTTTATACTTCCTAAATAACAGGTGTACGGAGCGTTAAGTTTTTTAGGAATATACCTGATTTGATACGGTAAATACGTTGTGGTATCCTCAGTGTCAGTTTTTTTAGTCCTTGATGCGCTTCGGATCTAGCAGGTCGCCAAAGGGTTTCCATTCGGGCACATGGTCGCAGATGATTTTGACAATCCCCAAAGCCGGGATGGCCAGGGCCAGTCCGGCTATTCCCCAAAGTAATTCCCCGACAATCAAGCCAATGATCGTAAACAAGGCGTTGATGTTGACGCGGTGGCCGACTACGATGGGTTCCAGGATATAGGTTTGCGTCAATTGGACAACGATATAAATGCCAATCACACCCAGTATCATACCGCCGTCGCCGCCTTGCGCCAGTACCGCCAGCACAACCACCGTATTGCCGACCAAATTACCCACAAAGGGAATGATCTCCAATATACCACAGAGCATGGCGAAAAACAGTGCGCCTTCGACACCCAAAATACTGAATCCGATGCCGTACATTACCCAGAGACAGGCTACCATATAAAACAATCCCCTGACATATTGCCGCGATACTTGAGACGACTTATAGATAATTTTTTCGGTGGAATTTCGCTTTTCCTTAGGCACAATGTCCAATACAAACTGCCTCAGATTATCGCGGTAAAAAAGTAGAAGAAAGGTATAGACTGTAGTCAGAATTGCATTAAGCGTAGCATTGGCTATGCCACCTAAGACGGCCAAGAGAGCATCTCCAGCTTGTGCATTTTCCTGTTGCGACGCGATAGCCTCTTGCTGCTCCGCAGGGCTGATGCCAAACGTATCGCTAATCCAGCCTTTCAGCCGTTCGATTTGCGCTACAACTTGGGTCTTCATATCATGAGATTGTTCGATTATGTCATTTAGTTGCAAGGCTAGTACTGTGCCAAAAGCAAACACGACACCAAGCACAGCCAATACGGCAGTAAAAGATGAAAAGAAACGCGAAAATCCTTTGTTTTCGAGCCATTCGGCAAAATCTTGAAGTAAGGCAGCTAATAGTCCCGACAAGGCTAGCGGTATCAGTATGGGAGCAGCTAAATACAAAAATGCGACGGCTATAGCCCAAAAAATAGCGGAGTATGCTGCTCTTTTACTCATATGTTTTCGGGGTATCGATCATCGCTTGGCGTAGTGTAGAACGTGTCATTCGGCAGGCTCATATGATAATACGACAACTTTTTATACAAATTGTTTGGCTGCCCAGGTATACCATAAGTAGATTGGGCTTGACATTTGTATTTTTCCTGCATCAGGGTTTCTTTTGGAATCCCTACATTTGTTTCATGTTTCCGGATGTTCCGAAGTGGCGGTCACAGCTTGAGAATCGGTAATGGCGGAGCGTTTACCAATTTAGACAATATTCCTATGGCAGTAAAAGTCATCCGAAAAGACATGATCTTCGAGCCCGATATAAGTCGGGTAATCGCCAGGTTTCGGTTTGCAGGTGAGGAGCGGGGTAAACAACTTATCGAATCGCTGATAGCACTCCCCACCCAGGAACGAGATCAAATCTTTAACCAGGTTATGCGCAAGTATTCCGTGCGCCATCGAAGTATTCGCAAGATTTTCATGCGCCACTTCAACCGGGTTTCCCCTTTGGTCGTCAATATGGAAATCAGTGTCGGCGACATGCCTGAATCGCTGAAATTGCTGATCGGTGCCTACTTTACAATGGAGTATTCCATTGAGGCTGCAGCTTTTTTCAACCCCTCCATTGTGGAGCATCCAGACCAGTCACTTTTAAGCCATGGCCATAAACGTGTTATCATCAGCTTTCGGGCTACTGGAGAAGGGCATATCTCATCGATTGTTTTTCGGCAAGGTATATTGGACGAGCATAACAACATCGACATTGATCCGCCGGGTCGCATGCTGGAGGTACCCGAACACGTGCGAAATCATATTTATCACAAAGCGACTTTCCTGCGCAAGCTAAGAGAGATGTGTGAAGGCGGTTGGCATACAAGCGAGGATGCTTACCGCGTGGTTGAAGGGGAGCTTACCGACACGTTTACACATGACGATCTTCGCAAGTATTTGGAAAGTGCAGCAACGAAACTGGCCCCCACGCAGGATAACGCATCGTTCTTGCAAGAGGTGTACTGGCTAGCATCGTCTAATTACGAGATGACGTTCTCCGTGGATACGGCAGTATGTGAGCGTGTGGTTTTCCCGTTTGCCAGTACAGAGCGGAACGGTATAGAGGATGCTCGGTTTGTACGTTTTGTAGATGATGACCAACAGGCTACATACTACGCCACGTACACGGCTTACGACGGTATAACGATCCTCCCCAAGTTACTACAAACTCAGGATTTTCTCCACTTTAAGGTTATGCCCATTTATGGGCATATCGCCCAGAACAAAGGAATGGCCTTGTTTCCACGTAAGATTGACGGAAAATTCGTGATGCTTTGCCGGATAGATGGTATCAACAATTATATTGCGTATTCGGATAATATCAATATCTGGCGCGAGGCAGAACTTATTCAGAAGCCCAAGTATCCCTGGGAATTGGTTCAAATTGGCAACTGTGGGTCTCCTCTGGAAACCGAGGCTGGTTGGCTGGTCATCACGCACGGCGTGGGCCCGATGCGCGAGTATGTACTTGGGGCATCGTTGTTGGATTTGGCTAACCCAAGGGTTGAAATCGGCCGGCTGAGTGAACCACTGATTATCCCCAATCGCAGGGAAAGAGAGGGATACGTGCCAAATGTCGTTTATTCCTGCGGTGCATATATCCACGCTAGCGAACTCGTTATCCCGTATGCGATGTCCGACCAGGCATCGACCTACGCGGTAGTTAAATTGGACGAATTATTGGCCAAGCTCCTTCGGGATAAAGCAAGCAACTCAACCACTTAGTATCCGCTGGTAGACATGGGCATAGCCTTCCACGATCCTATCCAGCGAAAACATTTCTTGCGCCCAATTCCTACATGTAAGACGAGATAGTTGATCGAGTTTGGCCACCGCGGTTAGAGCACTGGTGATGCCATACACGAGATAACCCGTTTCGCCGTGCCGAATTAATTCCGGCATCGACCCACGATTCGTTGCAATCACGGGCGTACCACATAACATGGCCTCAGCCACACTTAACCCGAAAGGCTCATCAAAATCAATCAATTGCAGCAATGCGATCGAACAGCTACGTTAGAAATCCAAAAAGCCAAGGTGCTTTCCGCCCCCTGGTTTTGGTTTACCCCATCACGTTGGAGCCCGTCGCGACAACCCTGGGTTTCTTGGTCAAAAAGGGGCAGGCCGAGATCATTCTCCCCAAGAAACCATCTGAACGATTGCCACATTAAGTCAAAATGGCGCTTTATACCGGTGTCCGCATACGCTTCCCGGTAGAGGAGCACCATGGCCATGGCGTCCACGGGTTGTTGGGCAAATGGTGCCGGGCTGCCTCCCCGCCGATACCAGCCTTCATTGCCAATGGGGCTGATGTGTTCCGATCGTAGCGTATACCGCTCCAGAAACGCCATGCTTTCGAACGCTACTTCCCGTAGACGGCGGTCGTTCGTGATCCGGGCCGCGCACAGCATGGCAAGGGGAAGGAGCGCGTTGTCATATGCGAGTAGTGATTCGTACCAATGCCACTTGTCTAATCGATTCGAGCGATATTCGGCAAGCAAACGAGTAGCCAATATCTGAATTAAACCTGCTATACGCTCGTCCGTAGGTTTGGATTCGTAGTAATGACAAAGCCCGAGGATAATCGTAGCTATAGAACGGATTGACCGAATTTCCTTAAAGCAAGGAATTGATGCTTCAAATAATTGGTAAGCCAGTTGACGATAGGCCTCGAGCGGAGCATATGAGATTGTAAATCCTAGGGCCCAAATGGCGCGCCCGAAGGAATCATCAGTGCCTCGTTCATCGAGAAACGATCGGTTGAAACTCATGAAGTTGCGAAAAGTGCCGTCGGGATTCTGGGCGTAGTGGAGATAGGCGAGGTAGACCGGGATATGATGTAGGGCAGTACTGTCCTGATTGTGCCGGTACACCATAAGCATCAGCAATAATGCTCGCGCATTATCGTCGAGGCAATACCCCTCCTGGTAGTTGGGTATGCCATAGGTGGCATGCTGACAAATTCCCGTACTATCGGTAAGTCGGATAATATGATCGAAACGCAAAGGTGGCAAGTCAATGGTCATGGGTGCAACTCTGTTTAGGATAAAGATATGCGTTCTGGATAACCGATTTTTTCAAGTATCCGTTCAAGAATATAACGCACGGCGGCGTATCTGTATTTATTACCCCATTCGTCCGGCATCTCCGGGCGAACCACGGTTTCAAATGTGTAAGTAATGCCATCGATACTCATCGCTAAGTAAATCTGCCCGGCAACCTTGTCGGGATCATAATTGACAGAAGGTCTAGAAGCCACACCCGTGATGGCTACATGGATGGAGGCATTCGGAAACAAGGCTTTCAACCCGCGTAACATCGCATTGGTGGTCTCCATAGATTCAGCAGAATGCCGATCGAGCGTACTTCTCGGTACACCCAAAACTAGTTCCTTCATTGCCCGGTCATAAGTGACAATGCTTCCTATCAGTATCGCTAAGGTGCCCGGAGCGGAAGCAATCGTGCTAGCTAGCAAACCTGCTGTGATGCTCTCCGCGCAAACGAGTGTATGGCGGTGTTGTGCGAGGGTCTGGTTAAACCAGAAAATAAATTCAGTATTATCCATAGTCGTCGTCCTAGTATTTGCGCTAATAAACGGATTGGGGCTATCCCTTTCCACAAGTGAACAATCCACGCTCACTTTGGTTCGCTACGATACTCCGTCGGGGCTACACCGTATAAAGCCCCAGCGTACTTATACCTAATTGTTTGGTATTAACTCCCTTTTTGTTTACCTAGAGCCTCTTTGTTGGCAACCTTATTCGCTCTCGAATGTACTCTGAGTGTAAATGTGATAGAAAATGTTGGAACGGCGTTGGCCGGAAAATCGATAATGAATGAGAACTTTAATCATTGGAACGTACCCACCCAGGCAGTGCGGTATCGCAACTTTTACCTACGACCTTTTTAACGCAATAAACGTACCCACGAACAAGACCGGCATTATCGCCATGACGGACGGATCCGAACGGGATTTTCCCGAAGAAGTTGTACGGACCATCGAAGTCGCAGTTGTGGAAGATTACGTAAAAGCCGCCCATTTTATCAACCTCAACTACGACGTATGTATCATCCAGCATGAATATGGTATTTTCGGAGGTAAAGCCGGTCGGTATATCCTTGAGTTGTTAGTATTACTGGAAGTACCTGTAGTGACCAATCTGCATACCATCCTGGAAAAAACGGACAGGTATCAGTATCATGTGACTAAGCAACTGTTAGCCAATAGTACCTGGGTTACCGTGATGACCGACCGTGCTGTTCATATGCTCGTCAAACATTATGGGATAGATAAACGTAACATTTCGTTGATACCCCATGGTACTCCTGCGTTTGCATATGACCATACGAAAGCGAAAGCTGATTTGGGCCTTCGGAATAAAAGGGTCATGCTGAGTTTCGGGTTTTTAGGACCCAGCAAAGGGTTCGAAACGGCTATCGATGCGGTTGCAAAAATCAATGATCCGGATTTGGTGTACGTTATTTTGGGGCAAACCCACCCTAATGTCTTGAAAACGGAAGGAGAAGCCTATCGGCAATCTCTCGTCAATCGGGTCGAGGTACTAGAAATAGCCGACCGTGTCCGTTTCGTTGATGTCTTCGCTACGCAGGAACTACTCGTTCGGTATCTTACCGCATGTGATATATATGTAAGCCCTTATCCTAACGAGTATCAAATCAGTAGCGGAACGCTGTCGTTTGCCGTCGGTGCGGGTGCGGTAGTTATCTCCACGCCTTATTGGTATGCCAGGGATCTACTGGCGGACGGGAGAGGCTTGTTCTTTGACTTCAGGGATGCGGACGCACTAACCCGAATCATCAATATCTTGCTGGAGAACCCGTTGCTAATTGCTCATTTTCGGGAAAAAGCAAGGACCTACGGGCAACAGCTTACGTGGCTCAATATTGGACGGAGACAACTCACCCTGCTGAAACGCTTATATAGCGGCAAGTCTATTTCGCCAAAAACTATTCCCTTGGGCGTGGGACTATCAAAAAAAGGCATCACACCGATTTTTCCGGTCGATAATAAACGGCTTTCGTCCTGACGGACGGAACACTGTCTGATTTGCAAGGGTGATGGAATTTCGATAATATGGATATGAAACGCAACACCCGCTAAATGAAAAACGAACGGATGAAAAAGAGAAAGTGGAAATTAGCGTACAGTATTATTACGGGCGTTGTCCTGTTGTTGGTAATTGCCCGGCTACTATTACCTGGCTTTGTGTTGAGCTATGCCAACAAGACCCTAGCCAATATGGACGGGTATTATGGCGAAGTGGCGGATATCGATATTACCCTTTACCGAGGTGCATACCAAATCGATAGCCTGTACCTCAATAAGATAGACTCGGCATCCGGCGAGCAGACGGAATTTTTCCAGGTGGAGCGAATCGATCTGTCGGTAGAGTGGCGCGCTTTGTTTCGGGGTGCCCTGGTGGGTGAGTTGGTGTTTGATGCACCCACATTGATATTTACGAAGGAAAAAGCCGAGTTGGATGCGGTAGCGCAGGATACGACTGATTTTCGCCAATTGCTAAAGGATTTCATGCCCTTGCGTGTCAATCGTTTTGAAATCGAACGGGGAAGTATCCGATATACCGACAGCACGGTGACTCCGGCGGTGGATATCGCCCTGGAAGACGCCCATATCGTGGCTGAGAACCTGACCAATACGGTCGAAAAAGGGGAGAAACTCCCATCGTCGATCCGTGCTCATGCACAAGCATACGGGGGCGCACTTGATTTGCATGTGGAACTGGACGCACTGGCGGAATACCCGACATTTGACCTGACTGCCGAAATAGAAGGGGCCAACTTGCCGGATTTAAATGATTTTTTCATCGCCTATGGCAAATTCGATATCAGCAAGGGAACATTTGGGCTATATAGCGAATTCGCGGCGGCCGATGGTCGATACAAAGGATATGTGAAGCCGATTATCCATGATCTGGAGGTATTGGGCGTGGAGGATCGCGAAGACAGTTTCTTCCAACGCGCCCGCGAGGCCATCGTAGGCTTGGTCGGCAACATATTGGAAAATCCCAAAGAAGAACAGGTAGCCACGAGGGTTCCGATAGAGGGTAGTTTCGGCGAAACCGATGTGCTCGTATGGGAAGCGATCTGGCAGGTATTGCGAAACGCATTCATCGAGGCGCTCATTCCCACTATAGACGATGCCATTGATATCGGATCGCCGCAGGAAGTGGAGAGCCGACAGGGAATTTTCGAGCAGGAATAGCCAACGACGCCCTATTTTTCCGAGGTACCCGTTCCCTCATCGCGTACGGGTGGCGGCAAACGATCGGTTTCCAATTCGGTTTCGCGTTCTTCCACATGCACGGCAAAATCGGCAGGGGCAATCCGAGAACCCCGATACTCCGCATAAGCGCGGGTAAACGACGCGCCGATATACAGAATCGCCGCAGTATAATATATCCAGACCAATAATACAATGACCGACCCGGCTGCACCATAGGCAGATCCCTGACCCGTAGTTTGGATGTAAAACCCGATGAGGAAACGGCCCGTCATAAATAATACTGCCGTAAAAAAAGCACCGGCGCGGACGTCCTTCCAACGGATGCGAACATCGGGTAAAAACTTGAAGATGACTCCAAACAGAACACTGATGACAATGAAATTGATTAACGCCTCCATCACCATGGAAACATAGACGGCGATATCGGAGAGCAACCTATTGATGTAGTCCGTAAAGACCATCAGCAAGCCGTTGATAATAAGCGACACGATCAGCAGGAAACCCAACGACAGGATCAGTGACGAGGAAAGAAGCCTATCCTTAATAAGCTTAAGCCACCCACGCTTCGGCTTCGGTTTGATTTCCCATATTTTGTTAATGGAATGTTGCATGTCTGCGAAGACCGTCGTAGCGCCCAAAAGCAAGGTGGCTATCCCGACTGCCAGCGCCAAAGTATTGTCGCCCTCCAGTTGCACGTTTTTGAGCATTTCCTGTATCTGCGCTGCCGCATTATTGCCTACCAGCGCATTGATTTCCTCAAATACCTTGCCCTCCGCGGCATCCTGACCGAAAAATATGGCCGCCACCGAGATAGTCAGTACCAACAGGGGAGCCAGGGAAAAAATCGTATAATAAGCCAGCGAAGCACTGAATTTAAGGCCCCGCACGTTCATGAAAATGGTAAACGTTTCCTTGACTAGCTTAAACCACCGTGAAAAAACTGCTTTTGGTTTT